>CALWQR010000005.1 GCA_944383705.1 uncultured Clostridia bacterium | reverse complement strand
AACTTCCCCGTTACGCAGAACTGCGCATTGCCCAGGGAGAGTGCCTCGTTGTAGCCCTGCGAATAGTAATCCTTTTCATGGTGTGTTTCTCCTTTTCTGTGTTTCATATATGCAATCGTGCCCCGGCCGTGGGCACTACCTGCCGGTTTCGGTGCGCCGGCGCAGATACGCCGTATAGGGGACAATCGGCTCCCCCGCGGCCAGTCTGCCCCCGGCGCCTTTGCCCTGGTTGCACATCAGGAACTCCACGCGGTCCCCGAAGGTGCGAATCGCCAGCCCCTGCGCAATCAGCGGCGTTGCGGTGCGCGGATGGGCCCCCAGGCCCGGCGCGCCGCCGTCTCCCGGTACGACATCGCTGTCATACGCCTCGTCGCAGCGGTGCGTCCCCATCAGAACCGCCGTAAAATCGTAGTCCGGGTCCTCCCACTCCCGGCTGGAGCGCCGGGTCTGTCCGCATACCGCTTCGCCGCCGCGGCAGGCGTACACCTGCTGCGCGGTATACCCGTTGCGCACAATGCCGTGCGTGTCCCCGAAGAGGTGGAACACGTTGCGGTGCCCGCGGTAGGCCTCCAGCAGCAGCGCCGCGTTTTGCGGGTCGCGGTTGCGGAAGGGCGGGAGATGCGATACCACAAAGGTGAGGCGGTCGCCCTGCGGGTCGGTCTCGCGCAGGCGGTGCTTCAGCCAAACCAGCGCCTCCCCGCTGTAGCGCAGGACGCTGCCGGGAAGCATTCCCTGGTGCGAATAGATATCGTCCGGGTGAAAGTTGAGCCCGTAAAAATCCAGGCCGTCTATCTCATAGTGAAAGCCAAGCAGATAGGCGCCGGCTCCCCGCCCCAGGCGCTCCGAGTAGCCCAGACATACGTCACGCTCCGGCAGAGGTCCCAGCGTCCGGCGCATGAGGTCGGCATAGTCTGCCGAATTGTAGGGGCAGGTGCTGTAGCCCTCCCGGACGCCTTCGCCGCAGGCATAGTCATGATTGCCGGCCACATACAGAATCCGGCCGTCCCTGGTCCCGGGGGCAAGCGCCTGCTCCAGCTTCCCGCGGAGGTCCAGAAAGTTGCGCCTGGGCAGCCAGCCCGAGTGCCGGTAGGAGGGGTAATCGCTGACGGTGTCGCCCCCCACCAGCGTCAGGTCGGCGGGGCCGAAGCGGCGCAGGTTTTCCGCTACCCCCTGCGCAACGGTCCGGCGCAGCACGGTGGGCATGGACAGCATGGAGAGCATATTGTGAATGTCCGAAAAGCAGGTGATGAGCATGGCGTGATCTCCTTTTCTGCGATTTCATTGTAGCATATTTTGCGGTGGTTGACAATGGGATATAAGAAAGTAAATTCGTATAATCAATAAATAAACATCATATTGACCGAAATTCAAAGATAAAATCCCCGTTTTTGGATAGAATGATGGAATATAACCGTTCCGCATCGGTAAAACAAGCCAAAAGCATGGGGCAAACAGCTGCAAAGCAGGAGATTATCCAAATGAGTTTTCATACAGACCGACCAAAAAAAGAGGGCCCGCACAGGCCTTCCGGCGCCCGGAAGGCCGTACAGGACCGTGGAGCAAAACCGCCTGAAAAAGACAGAATCCAACCGCTTCCGGCACAGAATCAGCCCCCGCAGCAGGCCGCCGTTGGCCTGCTGCGGGGGCTTCCCCTTTTCAATAATCCATATTCCGCCGACAGGGGGCGGCGTGCGCGAGCGGGAGCGTACCGCCCCCTGCGGCCTCAGTCCGGAATTTCCGACACCCGGACCTGCGGGAGAATGGCGGAGACGTCCTCGGGGCGCGGGGGCTGCGTGCCCGGCGTCAGGCAGGCGGCAGTGCCAAAGGCAACCGCCTGCCGCAGCATATCGGGGACCGGCAGGTCCTGCGCAGCCGCCGCAAGGAAGCCGGCAATGGTGCTGTCCCCGGCGCCGATGGTGGAAACCGGAGCCTGTAGCCGGGGCACGGCCAGGGCCAGGCGGCGCGTGCCGTCCGACCAGACCGCGCCGTCCCCGCCGAGGCTGATCATCACCTGCTCGGCCACGCCCTGCCGCACCAGAGCCGAGGCGGCCCGGGCCGCCTCGGCCGGGTTGCGCACCGGAGCGCCAAGAAAGCTGCCGATTTCCTGCTCGTTGGGCTTGATGAACCAGGGGCGGATCGAGCGCAGATCCTCCGGCGTAAAGGAATTGGAATCCACGGCGGTGCGCACCCCCGCGGCAATCAGCCGGCCCAGCATCCCCAGCACGTCCGCCTTTTCCGGCCCCCGGGGATTTCTCCCCGCAAAGGCCAGCAGATCCCCCGGGCGGCAGCGGGCCGACAGCGCCGCCTCCACGTCCGTCAGCAGCTCGGGCGGAACGCGGAAGGTATCCAGGCTGATGCGGGTTTCGCTGTCGTTCGCCGGGTGCAGCGTGATGTTCTCGCGGATGCGTCCGGGAGCGTCAAACGGCACGCAGTCAATGCCGTCCCGCCGCAGGGCCGCCGCAAAGGAGGCGCCGTTTTCCTCTCCGATCACCACAAACGCGGTGTTCGGTACGCCATGAACGGTCAGGGCCCGGGAGATGTTGACCCCCTTGCCGCCGGCGTCGCAGCGGATGCTCTGCACATAGTTTTCGCGCCGCAGGGCCAGCGACTCCATCTCATAATGGAGGTCAAAGGCCGGGTTGAGCGTGACGGTTGCAATGAATTTCATCGGAAGACTCCTTTCACGCGCGGGGGCCGGGGGCCGCAGGCGCGGGCAATTTGCTGTCCTTCATTATAGCACACCGGCCGGGCAGCGTCAAGACCGGCGCGGTTTTTGGCGGGCAAATGACAAAACGAGCGTTTGCCCGCCCACCCGGGCGGGCAAACGAAAAAAAGCAATCACGCGCGGCGCGCCCGCAGCCCTCTCCGCCGCAGCAGCAGTCCGGAAACCGGCACGGCAACGCACAGACCGATGCAGAGGTACACCAAGAGATTGCCGATGATGCTGTACAGCGTCCGGCCGGTGCAGAAGCTCACCTCGCACACGGCATAACCTTCCTCCAGCGGATCGATCCAGCGCAGAATGCGCCCGTGCGGATCCAGCACGGTGGAAATGCCGGTGTTGGCGGCGCGGAGCAGATACCGCCCCTGCTCTATTGCCCGCAGCCGGGCCTGCGCCTGGTGCTGATAGACCGCGGCCGAATCGTAAAACCAGGAATCGTTGCTGGAAATGACCATCAGCCCCGCGCCCGCGCGCACACTCTCCAGCCCCAGCATTTCGTAGATCGAATCAAAGCAGATCAGCGAGCCGATCTCCCCCCACGCGGTGGAAAGCAGGGCGGGGCCGCTGCCCGGGGTCAGGTCGTCGTCCAGCGCCGAGAGATTGGCCAGCGGCGGGATCAGCGCCATAATCAAATCCCGCATCGGGACGTATTCGCCAAACGGCACCAGGTGCTGCTTGTCATAGCGCTCGGCGGCGATGGCGCCGTCGGGGCCGACCAGATACAGCGAATTGTACTCGCCGGTGTCGTCGGCATACAGCGCGCCCACCAGCAGGGTCACCCCGCACTCCTGCGCCAGCTCCGAGACATAGGCCTGCAGCGAGCGGCTGTTGTTGAGCACGTACGGCAGGGTGGTCTCGGGCCAGACAACCAGTTCGGCCCCCTCGGCCGCCGCGCTGCGCGTGAGCTCGGCGTATACCCGCATCATGTTGTCGGTACTGTCGGAATCCCACTTGTCGTGCGAATTGATGTTGCCCTGAATCACCGCGGCGGTGACGGTCTCCCCCTGCTCTGCCGGCAGGCTCAGCGCAACCGCGCCGAACAGCAGATTGCCCGACACCAGCCCCACGGCCAGCCCCCAGCACAGGGTCTGCCGCCCGGCGCTCAGCAGGGCCATGGCCAGCAGCCCGTTGACCGCCAGCAAAAGGAAGCTGACCGCATACGACCCCAGCGCCGAGGAGAGCTGCAGCATGGGCAGCAGCTCCATCTGCCCCAGGCACAGCCGCCCCCAGGGCACGCCGGTCCAGCCGAGGGTGGAGGACCACTCGAAAATCACCCACAGCGCGGCAAACACAAACGGGCGCAGCAGGGGCGCTCGGTCAAACACGCCGGTTTTGTGAATCAGGCGGAAGAACAGGAAAATCAGCCCGCCCGGAATGGCCTGCAGCAGGCTCAGCCCCAGCCAGCCGGCCAGAACCACGGCCAGCGAGGAGGCGTTGTCCATGCCCACAAAATCCAGCGGATAGAGCCGGACAAACCAATGGTACAGCACAAAATAGTAGCAAAAAACCGTAAAAAAGCCGTACAGGTAGCATTTGCCAAGCCGTACCCCCTCCCGGCCGCAGAGCAGGAACGCGCCGGCAAGCATGGGAACCATGGTGACCCATTCCAGAAATCCCGCCTGCGGGAAGACCAGCGTCAGCGCGGTGAGCAGCGCGCCCCCGCCCAGCAGCAGCGGCAGGGCATACCGCTTTTGCAGAAAAGCATTCATCCAATCCTATCCCCCTTCCGATATCCGAAATCCTTCAAAAACCAAATACCGTCGGGGTCAAGCGCAAACTGCCGGCCGTTGAGGCTCTCCAGCACACCGCCGGGCGCGCGGAAGCGGAACTCCAGCCGGTAGGCATACAGCGCCTGGTGCCGGTATCCCCGGGCGCGGTCGGCGCGGTTGACGCCGTATTTGCCGTCCCCCACCAGCGGGTGGCCGATGTGGGCCAGGTGCGCGCGGATCTGATGGGTGCGCCCGGTCACAAGCTCCACCTCCAGCAGGCTCTGCTCCCCCCGCTCGCGCAGGACGCGGTAGCGGGTGACAATCTCCTTGCTGCCCGGGGCGCGGGCGTCGGTCACCTGCACGGTGTTGGCGGCGCTGTCCTTGCGCAGCCAGCCGTGCAGGGTGTCCTGCCGCGCCGGCATCCTGCCGTGCACCGCGCACAGGTAGAACTTTTTCACCTCATCGTCCCGGATGTGCGCGTTCATCTCGCGCAGCCCGGCCGCGGTTTTGGCGGCAATCACAATGCCCCCGGTGTTGCGGTCGATGCGGTTGCACAGGGCCGGGGCAAAGGACTGCTCTGCCCCCGGGTCATACTCCCCCTTCTGCGCCAGGTAGGCCCGCAGATGCATCAGCAGGGTGTTGTCGGACGCCCCGGCGTCCTCGTGCACCAGCACCCCGGGGCGCTTGTTGAGCAGCAGGATGTTGCCGTCCTCGTATACAATGTCCAGCTTGGGGGCTATACGCAGCAGCGCGCCGGTATCCCGCTCGGGGGAGCCGAAAAACTCGTCCCGGATGAACAGCTCAATCTCGTCCCCCTCGCACAGGATCTCCTCCGGGTGCGCCCGGGCGCGGTTGCGCTTGATTTTTTTGGTGCGGATGTATTTGTACATCAGCGCGGGGGGCAGGCCCCGGACGGCCTTGGACAGGAACTTGTCCAGCCTCTGCCCCGCATCGTTGCCGTTGATGGTAAGAATGCGCATTCCTCAAACGGCGGGGCGCGCCGGCGGCGCCCCCGCCCTCCTTCCAAATCTGGATTCCCGCCCTCAGAGCGTGCCGAAGATGCGGTCCCCCGCGTCTCCCAGCCCCGGGACGATATAGGCGCGGTCGTCCAACCCCTGGTCCAGGGCCGCCGTGTAGATGTCCACATCCGGATGCGCCTGCCGCACACGGCGCACCCCCTCGGGCGCGGCCACCAGGCACATCAGGCGGATCTGCCGGCAGCCCCGCCGCTTCAGCAGGTCCAGCGCGTCGGCGGCCGATCCACCGGTGGCCAGCATCGGGTCGGCCAGAATCACGCGGCGCTCCCCGATGTCGGGGGGCAGCTTGCAGTAGTATTCCACCGGGCTGTGGGTCACCGGGTCGCGGTACAGCCCAATGTGCCCCACCTTTGCGGCGGGCAGCAGGCGCAGCAGTCCCTGCGTCATGCCCAGGCCCGCCCGCAGAATCGGCACAATGGCCGGCTGCCGGCCCGAGAGCACCCCGGCCTGCGTCCGGGCCAGCGGGGTTTCGATTTCCTCCATCTCCAGAGGCAGGTCGCGCGTCAGCTCGTATCCCATCAGCATGGAGATTTCCTCCAGTAGCTCGCGGAACTCCTTGCTGCCGGTCTGACGCCGGCGCATCATGGAGAGCTTGTGCGTGACAAGCGGGTGGTCCACCACATGCAGCTCGCTCATAAACCAATCCTGCCTTTCCCGGACGCGGCCCCGCCGGGCGGCGGGACGTGTCCCCTGTTTTCTGCTTTCATTATACAACGACCCCGGCTTTTTTGCAAGCCCTATTTTGGCTTTCGGGCTGTTTTTTTACAAAAATTTATTTACTTTCGGACAATTCCGTGGTAAAATATAGGGGTGAGACCAAGGAAGGGAGGGACGCACATGCCGGACAACGCTTATACCGCCGGAATTCTGACCCTGGGCTGCAAGGTGAATCAGTACGAATCCGAGGCGCTGGCCGAGGCGCTGGCCGCGCGGGGCTTCCGGGTGCAGTCCCCCGAGCGGGTCTGCGACCTGTACGTTATCAACACCTGCACGGTCACGGCCGAATCCGACCGCAAATCCTGCCAGATCATCCGCCGGGCCCGCCACCGCAATCCCCGGGCCTGGATTCTGGTTACGGGGTGTCTGGCGCAGGTTTCGCCCGGGCGAGTGGCCGCCATTCCGAGCGTGGACGCCGTCTGCGGCAACGCCGAAAAGCTGGCAGTGGCCGAGACCGCCGCGGCGCTGGCCGCGCGGGGGCGGAAAAACCAGGCGCCCGAGCTGCGCGTGGGGCCGCCCGACGCTCTGGGATACGAACCGATGCGGATTTCCCGCTTTGGGCGCACCCGCGCCTATCTCAAAATCGAGGACGGGTGCGAAAACCGCTGCGCCTACTGCATCATCCCCAACGCGCGTGGCCGGGTGCGCTCGCGCCCGCCGGCCGACGTGCTGGAGGAGGCCGCCCGGCTGACCGCCGGGGGCTGCCGGGAGCTGGTGCTGACCGGCATTGAGACCGCCTCCTACGGCAGGGACCTGCCCGGGGTATCGCTGGCCGACCTGCTGTGCCGCGTGGACCGCATTCCCGGCGTGGGACGGGTGCGGCTGGGGTCGCTGGACCCCTCGGTGCTGCGGCCGGAATTCGTCTCGCGCATTGCGCAGCTGCCATCGCTGGCCCCGCATTTTCACCTGTCGGTGCAAAGCGGCTCGGACGGCGTGCTGGCCCGGATGCGGCGCAAATACAACACCCGCATGATGCGCGAGGGCATCCGGCGGCTGCAGGAGGCCATTCCCGGGGTGCAGCTGACGGCCGACATGATTGCCGGCTTCCCGCAGGAAACCGAGGAGGAATTTGAAGAAACCCTGCGCTTTGCCGGGGAGGTCGGCTTTCTGAACATCCACATTTTTCCCTATTCCGAGCGCCAGGGCACCCCGGCGGCCGCCATGCCCGGGCAGGTGCCGGCGGCCGTGCGCCACGCGCGCGCCGCCCGGCTGACCGCCCTGCAGGCCGGCGTCCGCCGCGGGATCCTGGACCGCATGACCGGCAGCACCGCCGAGGTGCTGTTTGAAACCTGGCGGGACGGCGTTGCCACAGGGCACACCGGCAGCTTTGTGGAGGTCGCCTGTCCCTCCCCCGTCCCGCTGCACGCCCGGCTGCTGCCGGTACGCATTCTCTCAAACGACGGCGTCCGCTGCAGCGGCGCGCCGGAATTCCCATTCCCTCCCCCGTCAGAAAGGAACGGTACACAGCCATGAATCCATCCGAAACCGCCCCCATTGCCCGCTTCTGCAGTCTTTCCCCCCAGCAGCTGGACGCGCTGCGGGTACAGCTCGGGCTTGGCATGTCCACCCGGACGCTGGCGCACTGCGCCGCCTATTACCGCAGCCGCGAGCGCCGGGCCGCCCCCACGGCGGAGGTGCTGCGCCTGCTGGACGCCCTGGCAGCCCTGCCCGCCCGGCCGGGAGACGCGGCCCTGAGCGAGCTGTACACCAACGACGCCTTTGCGGCGGGAACCTATGCCGATATGATGAACAAGCGGCGGGAGCTCTTCCCCGCGGCCTCTTCCCCCGTCACGCTGCGCGAGGCGCTGACCCTGGCTACGGCCTATCTGGCGCGCGGGGGAAAGCCCCAGACGCCGGGGCAGGCCGACCTGCGTCTGCGCTGGGAGCGGGACGGGCTGGTCAGCGAGGCCGGCCTTGGCGGACCGGGCAGCGCGCCCGGGGACGGGAGTCCGGTGGGCGCGGAGGGTTCGGGCTTTTCGCTGCTCCCGCGCACAACCGCGCTGCCCGGGGTGGCCGAGGGCGATCAGTTTTTGCTGCTGTACCGGAGGGATATGCCCGCAGGGCAGTACCGCGCGCTGACCGGACGCCTGTTGCGCCGCCCGGATACCGCCGGAATGATCCGGCGGATCGCGGCGGTGCCGGAGGGGGGGCTGCTGCCCCTGCTGCTGCGGCTGTGCCGCGGCTTTTGCTGTGACCTGCGCCGGCTGCAACTGCCCGGAGACGAGGCGCCTCTGTCTCTGCTGGCCGACCGGCGGTTTGCCGGCGACCTTTTGCTGGCCATCCCCGCACAGCACACCGGGACGCTTGCCAACCTGGCCGCGCAGGCCGGGCTGCGACCGGTCTTTTTCGCCTACGCAGCGCCGGGGAACCGCGCCGCGCTGATCAACTCGGCCGGGCAGACCGTCTCCCTGGAAACCGCCTTCCTTGGCAGCCTGACGCCCCGGCCCACGGTGGTTGCCCATCTGCCGGACGAAAAAGAAGCGCAGCCCGACCCGGTCAGCCACACGCCGGTCTCGGCCGCGCTCTGCCCCTATCTGCACCGGGCCGCGCAGGCCCCCGGGCGCGTCACGGCGGACGGCTGTCTTCTTGCCGTCGCCCATGTGCAGACCGGCGGTGCCTTCTTCCGCTCGGCGGTCCGGGCGGCCCTGCTGCCCCTGCTTTCGCTGTCGGCGGCGGGACAGGATTACGCGCGGCAGCGGCTGGCCGTGGGGCTTGCCCTGCCAAAGGGCCCCCTGACGCCCGGGGCGGCCGGCGAGGGGATGGCAACGGTGCTGGGGCTCTACCGGGTGCAGACCGAGCTGGGCCTGCCGGCTGCGGTGCTGTCGGTGCAGACCGACCCGCAGCTCGCGCACCCGGCCCTGACCGTGTTTTCCTGCGCCCCGCTTGCCCGGCCGCAGGCGGCATTCCCGGCGGGGGGACGGCCCGCCCTCCCCTCATCCTTCGTTTCTGCCGGCAGCCGGGTGTACTGCGTTTCCCCGACGGTCGGCCCCGACGGGCTGCCCGACTTTGCGCTGCTGCGCCGTTTGCTCACCGAGCTTTGCGGGCTCGGGGCGCGGGGAGCCCTCCGGAGCGCCCGCGCGGTCTGCGGCGAACGCCTGCCCGAGGCCCTGGAGCGGATGGCGGGCGGGGGGCTTTCCTTCCGCCTGTCCGGCGCGGGTACCGGCTTTGAGGGCGCCCTGCCGCCGGGGGTTCTGCTGGAGGCCAGCGAGCCGCTCCCCTATACCGAGGTAGCCGAGGTCACAGCGGCCGCCCCCGCGGCCGGCGCCGCAGCGCAGCCGCTGCCCGAGCTGCCCGCGCAGTCCCTGATCTGGAGCGACTGCCCCGAGGCGGTGCTGGTGTGTGCCCGCCGGGACGCCGGCGCGCAGGCGCTGGCCGGGGTGCTGCGGCAGCACGGCATTGCCTGCGGGGTGTTTGAGGCCGACCCGCCCGCTGCGGCGCAGGAGGAGCCCTGCGCCCGGGCCGGCGCGCCGGCCGGCATGGCGCCGGCTGCCGGCGAAGAACCGGACGCCGCCAAAGCGGCCGGCCCCGGCAATCCAGGCGCCGCTGCCGTCTGCCGTGTTCCGGAGGAGCTGGCCGGGCCGCTCTCCCGCGCGGCGCTGACCGCACGCTTTCTGATTCTGTGCGGCGCGGTGGCCCTGCCGCAGGACGGGCGGATGCGCTTTGCGCTGTCAGCCCGGCAGGAGGCTGGCGGGGTGCTGCTGGCGCTGGGCGAAGGGGCCGAGCTCCCGGCCGGAGTGCGGGTTGTCCGGTTCCCAGAGGGTCTGCCGGCCGAATTTCTCACCCGCATGGCCGACGGGTGAGCCCCTGGAGCCGGTTTTCCGCAAAAAAATCCGGCTCCGCGCCGAAAAAGTTTGAAAAAACACTTGCATTCCGTCACAGGATATGGTATAATAGTATAGTGTTGTACAGTATTCTGCCCCGTACCATGCGAGTTACGGTGAAGCGTTTGTATGTAGGAGGTGTCAAAAATGGCAAAGTGCTGTATCTGCGGCAAGGGTGTTGTGTTCGGTCAGAACGTATCCCATTCCCACCGCAAAACCAACAGGACATGGAAGCCCAATATCCGCAAGGTCAGAGTGGAGGGCTGCAAATCCATCAATGTTTGTTCCCGTTGCCTGCGCACCATGAAAAAGGCCTGATCGCTGACAGTGCAAATAGAGAGTATGGCGGACACATCCAACGGTGTCTGCCATTTCTTTTCCCGATTTTCATCACGCCCCCGCGGCGCAAGGAGGAACCCATGGACGAAGACAAGATCCGACGCATCAACGAGCTGGCAAGGAAATCCAGGCAGGAAGCTCTCAGCCCCGAGGAGCTGGCCGAGCAGCGGCGGCTGCGGGAGGAATATCTGCGGGACTTCCGGGCACAGTTCCAATCCACGCTGGATCACACCGTGATTCAGAACCCGGACGGCACCCGCTACCCCCTGAAGGCCCTGCGCAGGCCAAACGCACCGGGCCGCGGACATGCGGATGACGAGGACGACACGCAAAAATGAAAAAGCCACTTTACAAATACGCGGTTTTATGATATACTGTAAGCGAAACGATTCCGAACCGAGGGGAGGGCCCATGTCATGCAGCTGACCGAGCATACCGACTCTGCCGGGGAAACCGAGGCTTGCGGGGCACGGCTGGCCCGGGCCCTGTGCGCCGACCCTTCCCTGCCCCCCTTTGTGGCGCTGTACGGGGACCTTGGCGTGGGCAAAACCGCCTTTGTGCGGGGCTTTGTTTCGGTGGTCTCGCCGCAGGCACGGGTACGCTCCCCCACCTTTTCGCTGGTGAACGAATACCCCGCTGTCCCCCGCCCGGTCTTTCACTTTGACATGTACCGCATCGCCGACGAAGACGACCTGGCCTCCATCGGCTTTGACGACTACCTCGCCCGCCCCGGGATCTGCCTGGTGGAATGGAGCGAAAACATCCCCGACGCCCTGCCCGGGGACTATCTGCGGGTGCGCATTGAAAAGGACGACCCCACCCGGCCGGACAGCCGCCGGATTTCCATAGACCGCATCGGAGGTGAGCCATGAAAATTCTGGCGCTCGAAAGCGCGGCCCTGACGGCCTCGGCGGCCGTCTGCGAGGACGGCCGCCTGCTGGGGGAGGTTCTGCTGAACAACGGGCACACCCACAGCGAAACGCTGCTGCCCATGGCGGTCTCGCTGCTGGGGACGCTGGGCCTTTCGGCGGACGACATCGACCTGTTCGCGGTCTCGGCCGGGCCTGGCTCCTTTACCGGGGTGCGCATCGGCGTGGCGACCGTCAAGGGTCTGGCCTTCGGCCGGGACAAGCCCTGCGTCGGGGTCTCCACCCTGGAGGCGCTGGCCTGCAATCTGCCCGTCCCGGGCGGGCTGATCTGCCCCGTGATGAACGCCCGGCGGGGGCAGGTGTATACCGCGCTCTTCCGCGGAGGGGAGGACGGGGGCCTCCCGCCCGAGAGGCTGATGCCCGACTCGGCCATTCCGATTGCCGACCTGGACGCCGTGCTGGACCGCTATGGGGGGCCGGTATGGCTCTGCGGGGACGGCTGCGGGCTGTGCGCCGACGGGCTGCGCCACCCCGTAAAGCTCCCGCCCGACCGTCTGCGCTGGCCCAGCGCCTTCTCGGTCGCGCAGGCGGCGCTGGCCGCCTGCCGGGCCGGAGCGGTAACCACCGCAGAGGCCCTCAAGCCGGTTTATCTGCGTCCCTGTCAGGCCGAGCGCGAGCGCCTGGCGCGCGAGCGCGCCGGGGCGGAAGTGCAGCCGGGCTGACCCGGCCGGCACCGGCGCCGCACCGCCGGAGAAATACAGAAAGGAACCCTTCCCTATGAACACTCCCATCCGCATTGCCATCGGCGCCGATCACGCCGGATACGCGCTGAAGCAGGCGCTGATTGCCCATCTGTCCGCGCGCGGCGCCGAGGTCACCGACCTTGGCACGCACTCCGAGGCCAGCTGCGACTACCCGGAATTTGCGCACGCGGTGTGCAAACGCATTCAGGACGGCAGCGCCGCGCTGGGCATTCTGGTCTGCGGCACCGGCATCGGCATGTCCATGGCCGCCAACAAGCACCCGGGCATCCGCGCCGCCGCCTGCTCGGACACCTACAGCGCCCGGCTGACCCGGATGCACAACAACGCCAACGTGCTGTGCATCGGCGCCCGCGTGGTGGGCGAAGGCCTGGCCTGCGACCTTGCCGACGCCTTCCTGGACGCGGAATTTGAGGGCGGCAAGCACCAGCGCCGCATCGACCTGATCACCGCCATCGAGCAGGGGCGGTACTGAGAATCGGCCCCGGACGGCCGAAGCCAAACGAAAGGATATCTTCCGCCATGCGCAGTCTCACCAAGCGAATCGCAAAGCTCCTCCTCTCCCCCCGCCCAAGGGAGGCCACGGCAGCCATTGTGCTGGCGGCCGGCAGTTCCACCCGCATGGGGGGGGAGCTGTCCAAGCAGTTCATCGAGCTGTGCGGCATCCCGGTGCTGGCACACACGCTGCTGGCCTATCAGGCCTCCCCCGCCATCCGCGAAATCATTGTGGCTGCCCGGCGCGAAGACTTTGACCGGGTGGCCGCCATCCGCCGGGAATACGGCATCACCAAGCTGCGCCACGTAACGGCCGGCGGCAAAAGCCGGCAGGAATCTGCGGCCCGGGCGTTCGCCAAAATCGGCCCCGACATCCGCTATGTTGCCGTGGCGGACGGCGCCCGCTGCCTGACCACCCCCGCCGAAATCAACGCGGTGTGTGCCGAGGCGTGGCACTGCCGGGCTGCCAGCGCGGCCCAGCGCGTGGTGGGGACGGTCAAGCGCACCAATGCCAAGGGCTCGGTGACCGGGACGGTTGCGCGCGAGAACCTGTGGGAGGCGCAAACCCCCCAGGTCTTCCATGTCTCCCTGTATGCCGCCGCCCTGCAGCGCGCCCGGCGCGAAGGACTGGACACCACCGACGACAACGCCATGGTGGAACGCCTGGGCCAGCGTGTGCAGCTGGTGGAGTGCAGCCGGGAAAACATCAAAATCACCACGCCGGAGGACCTGCGCATTGCCACCGCCATTCTGGCGCTGCGCATTGCCGACGCCGAGGAGGCGCAGTCATGACCCCCTTCCGCATCGGGCACGGCTACGACGTGCACCGCCTGACGGCCGGCCGGCGGCTGATTCTGGGCGGGGTGGACATCCCGCACGAAACCGGGCTGCTGGGGCACTCGGACGCCGACGTGCTTACCCACGCGGTGATGGACGCGCTGCTGGGCGCGCTGGCGCTGGGAGACATCGGCAAGCTCTTCCCGGACAGCGACCCCGCCTATGCCGGTGCCGACAGCCTGGTTCTGGCGGGTGAGGTTGCCGCCCGCGTCCGCGCGGAGGGCTGGCAGATCGGGAACATCGACGCAACCGTCCTGGCCCAGGCGCCAAGGCTCGCGCCGCACATCCCCGCCATGCGCAAAAATCTCGCACTGTGTCTGGACATTCCGGAGGACTGCGTCAGCGTCAAGGCCACCACCGAGGAGCACCTCGGCTTTACCGGCGAGGGGCTGGGCATTGCCGCCCATGCGGTCTGCCTGCTCTGCCGCGCCGGCGGGCAAATATGAAAAGCATACGGCTCCCGGACCGATTCTCCCCACATCCCTGGTCTTCCGCTTCCCTTCCGGGCTCCCGTATACGCGTTTTCCTTTACAGAATATGCCCGGCTCCGCTTTTTTGACAAAAATCGGCAGCCCCTGTCAATCATTTTTCTGAGTGAGGTTCAGCTATGATTTACATTGCGCCTTCTTTGTTAGCCGCAGATTTCGCCAATCTCGAAAGCTGCGTCAAGCGCGTCACCGACGCCGGCGCCAACTATCTGCATCTGGACGTGATGGACGGCGCCTTTGTGCCCAACATCAGCTTCGGCCCGCCGGTCATCGCATCGCTGCGCCGGCACAGCAAGCTGATTTTTGACGTGCATCTGATGATCAACGACCCCATCCGCTACATCCGGGATTTTGTGAAGGCCGGGGCGGATATCATCACCGTGCACCTGGAGAGCTGCGCGGATCCCCTGCCGGTGCTGCGGAGCATCCGGGAAATGGAGGTGCGCTGCGGGCTGGCCATTTCCCCGGCGACCCCCGTGGAACGGATCATCCCCTATCTGCCCGAAATCAATATGGCCCTGGTCATGACCGTGGTGCCCGGATTTGGCGGCCAGGCAATGATCCCCGAAACCCTGGACAAGGTCCGCGTGATCCGCCGGCATATCATAGCCAAGGGCCTGAAGCTGGACATTGAGGTGGACGGCGGCCTGAAGCCCGAAAACGTGGGATTGGCCACTGCGGCCGGCGCCAATATCATTGTGGCCGGCTCCTCCATCTTCCAGGCCAAACGCCCCCGCGCCGTCATCTCCTCCATGCGAACCGCCGCCGAGGAGCACCCGTTTCAGGGATAGCTCGTGAGAGAGGGATAGGCATTGGAGGGGAAAAAACCTTGGAGGGAGGGTACCTCTTGAAAGAGGCCACCCTCCCTCCAAGCCTCCCTCCTCCGAGAACTTTTCCCCGGCACAGGCCCCCCGGTTTTGCACACCGCATCGGAAAATGCGGTGCGTATGGGGGCCTGCGCCGGGGAATTTCTTTTGGGGGCGGAAAAAATTTTGATGTTTGCGGACAGACGTGGCTGGACGGAAAGATGCCAGGGAAAAACCGTTTCACGCCCCGTAATTCCGGGGACGGACGCCGGGGAAGGTCTCGCCGGGGGAGGCCCCCGAGGGACCGTCCTCTCCGGGGGAGGCCCCCGAGGGACCGTCCTCTCCGGGGGAGGCGGGTCCCTCCAAGGTTTTCCTCCCCGGAGTTACCCCAGCAGGAAGACCGGATATGGCTCTCCGCGGTGATAGCCGAGCTTTTCGGCCAGCGCGACCGACGGCAGGTTGGCAGCGTCCCAGCTCGGATAGAGTCCGCGGTCCAGGCAGGCGAGAATCAGCGCCGCGCCGCAGGCATAGGCCAGTCCGCGGCGGCGGAAATCGGCATGGGTGTCGATTTCAATCTCGATTCCGCCCGACCAGGAGGCATAGGACGAGGCGCCCGCCACAATCTGTCCTTCGTACAGCACGGCAAAGCCCAGCCCGTTCCGGACATAATCGGCAGCGTCCCGGTACTGCGACACCAGATCCCGGCCCCACGGCAAAGAGAGACAGCGCCCAAACAGATCCTCCCCGATGGGGAGAACGGCATACCCGGCCGGCAAAGAGAGCACCGCCCGGCGCAGGCGCTCCCGGTCAAAGACATCCGGCTCCCGGCGGATGGCGTAGCGCTCGGCACGGACCGCCCGCGGGCCGCAGACCCGCCCCAGCAGCGTCTCCCATTCCCGGTCCCGGGGCGCCAGAATCTTTGCCCGGCGCGCCAGAGCCGTCCGGGCCAGTTCCTCCGATGGGAGACCGGCAAAAAAGCAGAAATCCCCCAGCAGCGCCGCAGCAGCGGCAGGGTCTGCCTCCCGGTCGGCGTAAACCGCACCCATCCGTCCCTCCAGGCAGGCAAACACAATGCTCTCCTGCCAGCCGGCAAACAGCGCGGCCGCGCGCCCGGGACAGCGCAGCCGGACAGCGCCGGCGCTGTCCGGCTGCGGCTTACTGCTCAGACTGCTCATGCTGATATCGGCGGCGGAAACCGCGCGGAGAGAGGCCGGTTTGCCGCTTGACCAGCGCCGAGAAGAATTTGACGTCCTGATACCCCACCATACGGGTGATTTCCTCCAGGGTCCGGTTGGTGCCCGAGAGCAGGCGGCAGCCCTCGGTGACCCGGTAATTCTGCAGATACTCCATAAACGGGACGCCGGTACCGTCCTTGAAGCGCTTGCTGACATATGGCAGGCTGTAATTGAGCCGCCGGGCCAGCTCCTGCAGGGTCAGGGGCTCCATGTAGTGCTGGCGGACATATTCGATGAGAAAGCCGCAGATGTCCTCCCCGGTTGCCGCGGCCGGCGCGTCGTCCAGGCGGCGCATGGTCAAAAGCAGGATTTCCACCAGATAGCAGCGCAGAAATTCGGTATAGCCGGCCTGCTGCCCCTCGGTTTCCTGCTTCATCCGCTGCAGCAGCTCCAGAATCCGGCCGTCGGTATCATGAAACACCATATGCGCGGGATTCTGCACCAGCACCCGCATGTTGAAATGCAGCAGATAATGCTCCAACAGCGCCCGCAGGCTTTTGGTCCCCTTGAGCACCGGGTCCAAGAGCTCGGGCAGAAAGAGGCAGTCCATGTTGTCATAGCCACGCCCGTCCCGGTTGCGGTAGCTGTGACGGCTGCCGTAGTCCACAATCAGATAATCGCCGGCGGTCAGCGTGGCGGTCTGCCCGTCCAGCGTATGCTCGGCGGTGCCCCGCAGGATGTAGGTCAGCTCGAGGAACTCATGGTCGTGCAAGGAGACCGACTCCATGTTGCAGTGCTCCTCCATCATCAGCTTTTTCTGCCGGAGCACCGGCAGGATGTGCTGCCAACGATTGTTCGGATTGGTTTTCTGCATCTGAAAAACGCCCCCTTTCCCCGGGTTTTTTCCGTTATTTTTATTATACCACGAATCCGGCCGGGATGCAAGCCCCTGCGAAAAAATTTCCGGATATCCGCGAAGGCTCCGGGCCCATTCCCCGGTGCCTGCAGTGCGGGAGCGGCCCGGGAAGCGCGCGGATTTTGCCGTGCCGGCCGCAGCCCCTGACCGGCAAAGAGCCGCTCCCCTCCGCTTATCAGAATTTTTTTCATTTCCCGCAACTTTTTTTCCAAAACCCCTTGCATTTCCGAAAAGAATGTGATATAATATATAAGTCGGTGCAATGGCCCCTTAGTCAAGCGGCTAAGACGTCGCCCTCTCACGGCGAAGGCATGGGTTCGATTCCCGTAGGGGTCACCAGACAGACAAAAAGCGAATCCGTCTCCCAAAGGAAACGGATTCGCTTTTCTTGTATCTTCGTATCCTTCAGAGCACCGCAAAACGGCAGGCGCGCATCCAGCGCCTGCCGTTTTGCGGTTCCCGTCCATTTCCCCGGCGGCCTGCGCGGCGCAGGGGGACCGGGCATTTTCTGCCCTGCTCCTGCTTCGTCCCGCAACGCGCACTGCGGAGCCGCCGGGGCATGCGCCTCGGGCGCTACAGGGCGCTGCGCAGCGCGTCGGCCATCCGGCTGATGTTCTCGGGCAGGATATCCGGCAGGGCGGGGGTCCACTCGGCGCCGTCGGCGTCGTTCCGGAGGATGGACGCCCGCACCCGGTTCAGCAGCAGCTTTTCGGGCCAGGAAGCCTTCTCCAGCCGCAGCCGGCCGCCAAAGCTCAGCACAGCAAAGGCGGAATCGCGCAGGTCCTGCGGAAACAGCCGCTGGCTGTAGGCCTCAAATTCGTGTCCGAAGCCGCAGCACAGGAACAGTCCGTGCGGCAGGGCCGCCAGCTCCCCGCCCCGCTCGGCCAGGAAACGCGCGGCCGCGGGGCGGAGCTTGCCAAAGCGCACCGAGCTGCCAAACACCACGGCGTCACAGCCGCGCAGCTCGGGAGCGCCGCGGTCCAGGTCGGCAACCGTCACCCGCAGGCTTTTCAGCTCGCGCTCGAGCATCCGGACGCACTCGGCGGCCGTGCCGGTTTTGGAGGAATAGGCTATCAGAACGGTTTTCACACACAAAAGCTCCTTTCGGTTTTCGGCCGTGAGGCACGGGTGGGATCCGGTCTCCTCACAGGCCGTATTTGATGCGGATGCGCTCCAGCTTCTCCCCAATCGGCCGGGCCAGCATCCAGAGGAATGCGAAATTGGACGCCGCGTACAGCACCGTATGCGGCAGCGCGGTGCCCATGGCGACCAGCCACAGCCCGGCGTCAAAGCTCCCGTTGTACCACAGCACGGTCCAGACGTCCATGACCAGCGAGAAAAACACGCCCGAGAGCAGCCCATAGCACAGGAGCAGCCACCGGCTTTTTTTCAGCGGACGGGCCAGCAGGCCGGCAAACAGGCCGATCAGTCCCCAGGCCAGCATCTGAAACGGAGTCCATGGGCCCTGGCCGAAATAGAAATTGGAGAGCAGCGCCGAGAGCGCCCCCACAAGAAACCCGGCCTCCCCGCCGAGATACAAGGCCGTGAGCACCGTGAGCGCCGTGACCGGCTTGAAAAACGGGATCAGCCGCCCGGCCACGCACAGCGCAATCATGACGGCCGAGAGTACCATGCGGCGGGCGCCGATCTGCCGCCGCTCGATGCCGGCCAGAAACAGCAGCACCGCGCAGACCGCCACGGCAAACGCCGTGAACATCTGCCGTTTTTCGTCCAGCACCAGCGCCCCGCCCAGGACCAGGGCCGGGATGACCAGCGCGGGCAGCAGCACACGCAGCAGCCGGCGCAGGCGGGGGCTTTCAATCGTCCGCATCGGCAGCCTCCCTCCGCAGGCAGGCAGCGCAGCGCGCGATGGCCTGCTCCACCGTGACCACCCGGTCAAAATACCCCCGCGTGATGCGGCTGGCCGCCGTGGTATAAAAGCGGTTTTCGGAAAAGAACGCTTCCGGCGTCCCCTCCGACACGGTCTGCCCGCGGAAGAAGAGCGCGCAGCGGTCGGCGCACAGCGCGGCAAAATCCACATCGTGCGTCACGGCAACCACGGTCATACCGGCGTTCCGCAGGTCCCGCAGAATGCCAATCAGGTTCTCCCGGGCCCCGGCGTCCAGCCCCTTTGTCGGCTCGTCCAGCAGCAGCAGCCGTGGGGAGGAGGCCAGCACCCGGGCAAGCGCCAGCAGCTGCTGCTCCCCGCCCGAAAGATCGTAGGGGTGGCGGTCCAGAAGCCGGCCGAGGTCAAACGGCAGCGCGGACGCATCGGTCCCCGCGTCGGCAAGCTCCTCCCGCACGGTGTTGCGCAGGAAAACCGTCTGTACATCCTGCGGGAGCAGAGCCAGGCACCCCCGGTAGAGCGACTGCCCGGGATAGGCGCGCAGCCGGCGGCCGAAGACCCGCACACCGCCGCCATAGGGGCGCAGCAGCCCGGCGGCAACCCCCAGCGCGGTGGTTTTCCCCGAGCCGTTGCCCCCGAGGACGCAGAAAATTTCCCCCTGCCGTACAGTCAGGCTCAGCCCGCGCAGCACGTCCGGGGCCTGCTTTTCATACCGGAACCAGACCTCCCGGAGCTCCAGCGCGGCGCTCTCCCGCCGGGCTCCGGAGAATCCCGCAGGCGCACAGGCGCCGGGAGCGGCGGCCGGGGCGGAAGCAGAGGATCTCGCAGCCGGGGCGGCCGGGGCATCGGGATTTACCGCCGGTGCGGCCGAGGAATCGGTTCCGCCCGCCGGGGGGATGCAGTGCCGCCCCAGCCATTTCCTGCCCTCCCGCACGGTCAGGGGGCATTCGGCCGCGCCCAGCGCCGCGCCCATGCGGGCGGCGGCAGGCATGGCGCGCAGCAGCGCGGGACTGCCGGCAAGCCGGGGAATGACCCGGCGGGGCGCCCCGTCCTCGCGCAGGCGGCCTCCCTCCAGCACCAGCATCCGGTCCGAGAGCGGCAGGGCCTGCTCCAGCCGGTGCTCCGACAGCAGCACCGTAACCGACAGATCCCGGTTCAGCCGCCGCAGCGTATCGAAAAACGCCGAGGCGGCAATCGGGTCCAGCCGGGCGGTGGGCTCGTCCAGCAGCAGCAGCGCGGGCTGCATTGCCACCGCGGCGGCCAGACACAGCAGCTGCTTCTGCCCGCCCGAGAGCGTGTCCACTTCGCGGTCGTACCAGTCGGCAATCCCGAAATATCCGGCGGTCTCGGCCACCCGCCGCGCGATGAGCTCCCGGGGCAGGCCGAGGTTTTCCAGCCCGAAGGCCAGCTCATGCCAGACCCGGTCGGTGACCAGCTGCTGCTCGGGCTGCTGCATGACAAACCCCACCGTGCGCGCCGCCTGACGGGGCGGCAGGGAGTCCGCGGGCTCGCCGCACAGCAGAATCCGGCCGCTCTGTTCCCCGCGCGGCGAAAGCTCGCGCTTGAGCAGACGCAGCAGCGTGGATTTGCCGCTGCCGGTTGCCCCGCAGAGCGTGACGAACTCCCCCGGCGCCAGCCCAAAGCCGACATCCTCCAGCGCGGGCGACGACGCCTGCGGGTAGGTAAAGCTCAGATGCTCGACCGTAAGCACTTCCATCGGATCGCCTCCCATCCCTCGGCCGCGGCCGGCAGAAGGGCCAGCAGGCCGTACGAAACATACCCGGTCAGCGCCGCCGGCGTCAGACGCGGCAGCGCAGCGCGGGGATAATAAACCGTATCCAGCGCCCCGCAGGCCAGCGGAATACAGGCCCCTGCAAAAAACAGCAGGGCAAGGGCCAGCAGCACCCCGTCCGCCCGCCGGAACCGGAAGACCGAAAACTGTGTCCGGCGGCCGCTGCCGTAGCCGCGTGCGGCCATGCTGTCGGCCGTGACAATGCCGTTTTCCAGCGCCCAGGTCAGCAGAACCGAAAACACGCGCGCGCTTCCCCTGAAGCTCCCGGCGGCGCTGTCCTCGCGCAGTGCCCCCAGCGCCCGCTGGGTCTGCCGGATTTTTTTGGCTTGACGGCCGAACAGCGGCACAAACCGGAAGGCCATGGAAAGCACCAGAGAGAGCCGCGGAGAGAACCGCCCGAACAGCCAGAGCAGCCGGTCGCCGGTCATCAGCCGGGAAAAGGCGCGGAACCAGCACAGCGCCGCCGCCACGGCGGCCGCCGCGGATATCCCCCACAACAGAGACTCCAGCGTCAGCGGGGTGTGATTGACCACCAGCAGCACGGTTGCCCCGCGATGTGAGACCAACGGGTTGACCAGCGCCGTTGCAACGAACAGCAGAGCGACGAACAGATGCCACCGCCCCTCCCCCGCCCTGCCGCACAGCAGCGAAAAGCAGACCGCGCCGCACAGCGAGAGCGCCAGGATCACCGGATTCATGCAGAACATGGCAATGCCGGCGGCCGACAGCAGGCAGACCGCCGCCACGGCGGGATTGCAGGAGGCAAGGCTCATATCGGCCTCCCGTTCCCCAGCGCGGGCAGCGCCCGGAGCTCCGCCCCGCCGTATCCGGGCAGATCCCGCCCCAGCTCCAGCGAATAGTGCCATTCGATGCGGTCGCCGTCCGACAGCACATACTCGGCGCACCCGACCGGGGGCTGCACGCCGTTGACCAGATATACCCAGCCCGAAAGCTCGCCGCAGTCCAGCTCGTACAGGTCGGCAATGCCGCTGACATACCCCGCCCCGGCGTCCAGACGGATTCCATAGGTCTGCGCGGCCTCCAGCAGAATGTCGTAAACCGTATCCCCGGGCGCGATGGCGAAGGAGGCGGTCTCCAGCAGCACTCCGTCTGCGGGGAGCGCGCCGGAGGAGTCCTTTTCAAGTGCCACGTCGCAGCGGATGGTCAGGGTCACGCTGCCCACTGCGTTCTCCTTGGCCGGCAGGGTTTCGCCATAGTAATCCTCCGGCCGCCGGACGTCGGTCAGACAGACGGCCAGAATCGCCACCGCCGCCACCGCGGCAACAGCCGCAAAGCCGGCGGGGCGCCGTTTTCTGCAAAGGAACAGCGCCAGACACACCAGCACGGCCGCGCCGGCAATTCCCAGGCTGACCCAGAGCCGCCAGGCATTCCCGCCCCCGCCGGGGGGGTCACCGGCCACGGGCGCATCGGTCCCGGGGGCCGCGCCGTTTTCCGCACCGCCGGACACGGTCGGCCCGGCATCGACCAGCAGCTCGGGTCGGCAAAGATCCAGGAGGAACAGCGGCCCCTGCCCCTGCTGCTGCCGCACGGCGGCGGTCAGTGCCAGCAGGGCCTGAGCGGTGGCGGAGGAATCAGCCGCGCCCCCCTCCGCATGGCAGAAAACGCCCTCTGGGAGGCGGTATTTCAGCAGACCGTCCAGCAGCGTATGTCCGTTTTTGACAAAGCGCGTGTCGCTCTGCCAGTCGATATCCAGCGACGACAGCGCCAGCAGCACCTGCGCGGTGCTCTCGGCATTCGCCACCCCATAGCTGGAAAAATCCCCGTCCGGCAGCTGACGGGCGGACAGCAGCTCCAGCGCCCGCTCGGCCGCCCCGCGTACCTCTGCGTCAGCGGCGCACAGCGGGGCCAGCGCCTGCAGGGCCATGGCGGTGACGTCGGCGTCGGCGCTCTGGCCGGTCACGGCCCAGCCGCCATCCGGCAGCTGACGCGAAAGAATTTCATCCCGGACGGCCTCGCGCGTCAGCGGGGCCTCGTAGCCGTTGTTCAGCAGATGCAGGCCGAAGATCCAGCTGACAATTCCCTGCTGCCCGATGGAATCGGCCAGCACCTGCGAAAGATACCCGTCGGCGCTGCCGACAGCGGCCAGCGTCAGCGCGTATTTCTGCCGGGTGGACGCGGCGCGCACGGTGTTCTCCGCGAGGTAGGCGAGCAGCGCCGCCTCGTAGCCCGAGAAATCATACCGCTCCCCGCTCTGGGCCAGCGCGAGGATCTCCCACTCCGCACCCTGCCCGGCCTGCCGGGTCAGCTCCCCCTCAATCCATTCCTGTACCGAATCGGCGTCCGCCCCGGCCAGGAGTGTCCCGCGCAGTGCCTCCAGCGCGGCGGCAGGCTCCTCCGCTGCCTGCGCGGAGGCAGGCAGCGGCGCGGCCGGGAGCAGACAGGCCAGGCACAGCAACGCGCAAAGCAGGGCAGCCGGGAGGAGGACGGCGCGCCGGCGCGGATGCAGCGCCGGCACTCAGCGCTCCTTCCGGCGGCGCAGCAGGCCGTCCGCCAGGGCGGCCAGCAGCACAACCCCGGCAAAGGCCGCCATTGCGTACAGCAGGGTGCGGTCGGTGCCGCCCGCCGCGCCCGTCCCATCGGGCAGCGCGCCGGCGTCATCGGTCCCGGGCTCCCCGGTCCCGGCAATCCCCGCCACGCGGACCTGACAGACCGGCGGCACCAGCACCTGCGTGTCCGAGGACGCGCTGATCAGGAACTCCCCTGCCGTCAGCGTCAGCGTCACCTGGCCCCGCGCGTCGGTGCGCAAGGCGGTCGGCTCCCCGTTGACCAGAATCACGGCCCCCTCCACCGGCAGGGCCACCGGCTGATATTCCGCATCCCAGCCCGCGGCCATCAGGGTCAGGGTGACCTCCCCCGGGGCGTCCAGCCCGAGCGAGGAGGCGTTGAAGTAGCAATAGGTATCCGAAAATCCGTCGGTATCGGTATAGACAAAGGCGACGACCTCATCCCCGGCCGAGACCGGGTCGGTCAGCGACATGGCCGAGGCGTGATTGACATAATAGCCGTAGCCGCCCCCGTTTTCCACGCCCCAGAGCCGGTCCAGCTTCAGCCCGTATTCGCCCACCGAGGAGGCATACCCGGCCGCGGCGCCCCCGGGATAGGCGCTGTCGTGCGCCAGCAGCAGCACGTCGTTGACGGTTATCGCGCCGTCCCCGTCCGCATCGGTCAGCGGCACCGGCTCCCGCACCAGCGCCAGCGCGCCCTCCCCGTCGGCAACGGTCACATAGGCGGTCTGCTGCGGCGCGGTTTCGGCCGCCGGGGCAAGCGAGAGCCCTCCCGCCAGCAGCGCAAGCAAAGTCAGCATCCAAATCCAACAGGTCCTTCTGTTTTCCGGTTTCATGATTCTTCCTCCTCCCGGCCGCCCTCGGGCGGCGCATTGCAATCGATTTTTCCGGCCGCCCGGCCGGCGGCAGACAGCCATGTTCTCCCCGGGCCGCTCCCGGCGTCCGTCCGCAGCGCCTCCCGCCGGCGGCGCTTGGCACGGATGCGCTTTTCGCGGTTGCGCGCGATGCGGTCCTCTCCGCGCGGTGGCTTGAGTCCGGCCGCCTCCAGCGCGCGGGGCCAGGGGCCGAGCCTGGCCTTGACGGCAACCACCGCCGCCTCCGGAAGGTCCGAGCGCCGGGGGTAGCGCGTTTCGCCGCGCGCCCGCAGCTCCCGGGAAACCTGCCGCAGCAGCTCAATGCACTGCTGCCTGGTCATTCCCCGGCCCTGCGTCATCTGTGCATCCGGCATCAAAAAAGCGCCTCCCCTCCCTGCGGATCCGGAAAGCGCGTCCTGCCGCCGGCGCGCGCAAAAAAGCCCGGTGCGCGGGTCGGCGTGGCGCCGGTTCGGCCAACGGGCCGGCGGCGCGGGGCGGTTGCATTTTTCAGATCCAAAAATGCCGCGGCAGACGGACTGCCGCTCCTGCGCTTTGCTGGGTGAGTATTCCGACTATACGGTAATGACAGTTGCGACGGATTTTCACCGAACTTCCCTCTGATCCGGACAGGGCCGGAACCCGGCGGCGCATATACAGTTCTGTCTGATATCATACCACATTCCGGCCGGAATGTCAAGCCCCCCGGCCAAAATTTCCCGCCCCGGCCACCGAAAAGCGCCGGGCCGGGCAATCAGCCATCCCCCGCCCTCAGCTCCGCCAGAAGCCCCGGCAGGACAGCGCGGATGCGGGGCCCCTCGGCCAGCAGCCGCTCCATTCCGCTGACCAGCGCGGTCTCCGACGGCTCCCGCAGATGCGGAATGCCGGCCGCGCGGGCAAAGGAGGCCAGCTTGTCCTCGCGCACCGAAAGCGTCAGCGCCAGCGCGGGGACGCCGGCCTGCACCGAAAGAATCAGCGCGTGCAGCCGCATGGCAAACAGGAAGTGCGCGCCCGAGAGCAGGGCCACCGCATCGGCCGCCTCCCGCAGGCGCAGCACCCGTCCCCCAACGGCGGCCGCCGCACGGGCCGAGGGACAGCGGTCAGCCCGGTCGAACAGCAGAAAGACCGGCAGCAGGCCCTGCCGTGCGGCCACCTGCCCCAGGGCAGAGACAACGGCGCGCATCTCCTCCCCGTCCCCGCCGGCCGGCGGATGCAGCACCGCGCAGAAATACCCCCGGGAGGCCGGAATGCCCGCCTCCCACAGCAGATACGGCAGCCGGGAGGGGGGCGGGAGCGGGAGAAACAGGGCGGGGTCCGGGGCGCGGGCCAGCAGCTCCCGCCGCACTCCGAGCGAACGCAGCAGGCAGGCGGAATCCGGGTCGCGCAGCTCCACCCGGCAGCAGCGGTTCAGCTCCCGTACCACGGCACGCCGTGCCCGCTCCCCCGTCAGCGGCCCGATTCCGGCGGCCAGCAGCCCCGTGCGGCAGCCGCACAGCCGCGCCAATCTCAAAAGTCCGAGATAGTAGGCCAGTGAGAGGCGGCCGGTGGCGTTTTGCAGCAGCGAGCCGCCCCCGCACAGAAAGACCTCGCTCCGCAGAAAGGCGCGCAGCAGCGCAAAGGGATTGCGGCGCCCGGCACAGCGTACTCCGAAGCGCCTGGCGTCCCGCCGCGGTGCGCCGCTGAGCAGCGTCACCCGCCGGAGCAGATACGCAAAGCGCGTGGAATCCCCGACGGCTCCGGCTTTCTGTCCGTCCGGGCCGGATACCCGGTCGGGGGTTCCCGTGCTCCACAGGCCGCAGGGCATCCCCTCCCGGATCAGACGGGCAAGAAAGCCCTGTACAATGGCATCGTCCCCGAGATTGCCGCACCCGGCATAACCGCCCAGGCAGACCGTGCCCGGCCGGGCGCCGGCAAAGCGGCGCAGCAAGCCTACAGCCCGCCGCCGCAAGCTCCGCGGAGCGGCCGCATCGGCACCAGAGCGATTCTTCCGCATATTCAGCTCCTTTCCGCATTCCGGCAGGCGGGACGGGTGGCCGGAACGCAGGCTTTCTCCTGCAAGCGGGAAGCCGAAATGCGCGTCTCCTCTTGCAAAAGCCGGCGATTTGTGATATACTATGGTATCCTGCCGTCCGCGGCCCGAACAGGCCGCCGCGGTCCGGCGCCCGCGCGGGGAGAATCCGGCGCGCCGCCTTGACAGAAACAGTATACCCCGTTTGCGGCAGAATTTGCGCAGCGGCGCAGATCCTGCCGCGCGGCCATGAAAGGAGCATTATCGCCCATGCAACCAATTGCCATTCTTTGTCCCTCGGACACCGAGCTCGCCCCCTTTCTGCCCCTGCTGACCGAACTGCGCGAGCACGAGCAGGCCATGCTGCGGATTTACCAGGGCCGGCTGGACGGTCTGCCCGTCGTCGCGCTTTACAGCGGAGTGTGCAAGGTCAACACCGCCCTTGCCGTCCAGCTGCTGCTGGACCGCTTCTGGGCCGGGGCCATCATCAATTGCGGCACCTGCGGCGGGATGGCTCCGGAAGCCCGGCTGTTTGAAACCGTCATCACAACCGAAAGCGCCTATCACGATGTGGCCGGGGACATCCTCACCGATTTTTACCCCTGGATGCCAACGGTCTGGTTCCCCTCCGACCCCGGCCTGCTGGCGGCGGCCCGGCGGGTGGCCGACAGGCGCCGGCACCTGCTGCTGGGCCGCACGGTGAGCGGCGAGCAGTTTATCACGCAGGAGAACCGCGACCGCATCCGGCTTCGGGCCGCTCTCGGTGGATATGGAGAGCGCCGCGGCCGCGCATGTCTGCTATGTCAACCGCGCCCCCTTTCTTGCCGTGCGGACCGTGACCGACACGGCCGCCGAGGCCGGCGAGGAGGTATTTGACCGCAACTGCGCGCGGGCTTCGGAAATTTCCGTCGGGGTGGTGCGAGAGATCCTGCGCGAGTGGCGCCCGGCGGGGGATTCCCCCGCGCCCGGGTGCTGACCGGCCGCCGCACGGACGGCGGAAGCACGCCGCCCGACGCATAGACGCCGGCCGCCCGGCGCACCCTAACTCCGAAAAGGGGGGATCGGCATGAAGGTGCTGCTGTTGACCGACCGGATGCAGCGCGGCGGAGCCGAGACGCACATCGCGGCGCTGGCGCGGGGCCTGCGGGCACGCGGGGTGGCCGTGGAGGTGGCGTCCGGCGGAGGCGAGGTGGCCGATGCGCTGGCGCGCGAGGGAATCCCACAGCACAATCTGCCCGGGCCCGGGCGCGCGCCATGGCGGCTGGCCGCCTGCCAGCGCGCCGTGCGGCGCATTGCCGCGGACGGCGGCTTTGACATTCTGCACGCGCACGCGCGGCTGACCGCGCTGACGCTGCGCGGCTGCCGGCGCTGGCCGGGTGCGCCGGCAGCCGTGGTAACGGTACACGCGGCCTTTCGTTCTCTGCCCGCCCTTGCGCGGATATGCCATTGGGGCGAGCGCACCATTGCGGTCAGCGAGGACCTGCGCGCCGACGTCTGCGACCGCTTCGGGGTGCCGGCCGAGGCCGTGACCGTCATTCCCAACGGCATCGACTGCGCACGCTTTGCGCCGCCGCAGGCGCCCGCGCCGCCACACAGCGTGCTGTTTGCCAGCCGGCTGGACGAGGATTGCGCTTCTGGCGCCGGACTGCTCCTGGACATGGCCCCCCGTCTGGCGGCGCGCTTCCCCGATTTGCGCCTCACCCTGGCCGGAGGCGGCAATGCGCTGGGGCGCCTGCGAGCCCTTTCCGCCGGCCTCGACTGCGTACACCTGCCCGGGCATGTCTCCGATATGCCGGAGCTTCTGCGGCAGCACCGGATATTTGTCGGCGTCTCACGCGCGGCCATGGAGGCAGCCGCCTGCGGCTGCGCCGTGCTGCTTTGCGGCAACGAGGGCTACGGCGGTCTGCTGACGCCGGACAATCCCCTGCCCGCCCTGAGCAATTTCACCTGCCGGGGGCTGCCTCTGCCCAGCGCCGCGGCGCTGGAGACCGACCTCTGCCGCCTGCTGGAGGATGCCGCGCTGTGTGCCCGCGCCGCCGCGGCCGCCCGGTGCTGGATACTGCGCGACTATGACGTTGCCCGGATGACCGACCGCACCCTTGCACTTTATCACCTGCTCCCGCCCGCTGGGAGAAGATAGCTGCCAGTGGAAAAGACCTTGGAGGGCCCCGCCTGGGAAGGCTCCCCCCGGGCGGTACATCCCCGGCGGGGGCCCCCATTTTTCGCATACGGTATTGCAAATGCAGTCTGCCCGGGGGCCCGCACCGTGGAAATTCTTTTGGGGGCGGAGGTGTTTTTTAGGGGATCGGACGGGCGCGATTCCGAAATTGGCCGCCCTGGATTTTCAGAGGGTGGTGTATAGTCGTGACCGTGCGCAACCCACCGGGAAATTTGTTCAGCCCCGATAAAATTTGTATTTTTGTAGCTACCGCCGCCCGCCCGGGGAAGCCTTTCGGAGAAGCCGGTCCCTCGGGGGCCTCCCTCGCCCAGACCTCTCCGGCCGCCGCCTGCCCGTTGAAAAAGTCGCAAATGACAGTGCCCCGCCGTCGGGCGGCAGCCGGGGAAGCCCTTTTTCGGGGAGGGCAAACCGAAGGGCATATCGCCATACAAATTGATTCGTCTTGTGTATCAAAAACCGGACAACCGCCATGGGTTGCCCGGTTTTTGACGGTATGGGCATTTTTCTATACATTTATACAAAAGAAAAACAGAAAAAACACTTGACAGATGAAGTGAAATATGGTATAATAATTGATTGATACGGGCAGATACTGCCTGTCTCTCTACTGCGTAAATTCTGACATGCGCAGTCGAATCAGTCCATAGGGAGGAAGAACTCATGGAGAACAAGCTCAATTCCTACGAAACCATGTTCATCGTGAGCCTTGCCGGCGGCGAAGAGGCCGCAAAGGCAACGGTGAACAAATTCACGGGTCTGATTTCTGCCAACGCAGAGGTCATCCGGTTTGACGACTGGGGGGCCCGCCGTCTGGCATATCCGATTCAGGATCTGACCGAAGGCTACTATACGGTGGCCACCTTCAAATGCGCCGGTGAATTCCCCACCGAGCTCGAGCGTCTGATGAACATCGATGAGACCGTGCTCCGGTCGATGACCATCAGGCTGGAGTACGACGCGGCCGAGAGAGCCGCTGCCGCTCCGGTGCCGGAGGCACCTGAGGCACCCGCCGAGGAGGCCGCACCGGCCGCCGAAGCAGCCGCCCCCGCCGAGGCTCCCGCAGCCGACGCGGAATGACGCAGCAATCGTCTGAATCAGGAGGAACACAGGGATGTCCAGTCTGAACCTCAACAAGGTCGTGCTCTGCGGCCGGCTGACGGCCGACCCCGAGCTGAAGCAAACCGCAAGCGGCATCGCCGTGGTCACTTTTACCCTGGCGGTCAACCGGCGGTATCAGTCCAAAAATACCGAAGCAGGCGCCGCCCCCCAGCAGCAGGCCGATTTCATTTCGGTCGTTGCATGGCGGAACACCGCGGAATTCATTTCCAGATACTTCCGGAAGGGCTCCGCGCTGTGTGTCACTGGCTCAATTCAGACCAGAAGCTGGCAGGACCAGCAGGGACAAAAGCGCTACGCCACCGAGGTTGTAGCCGATGACGCCCTGTTTGTTGACAGCAAGAGCGAAAGCGGCGGCGGACAGTATACCCCCGACGCTTATGCCGCACCGGCCTATTCCTCGGCCCCCGCGGCTGCCCCGAAATTTGAGGAACTGAAAACCGATGAAGACCTGCCCTTCTGAGCGAAGCGGCAGAACCAACCACAGGAGGAACTGATATCATGGAAAACGAAACCCCCGCAGCAGCAGTTGCCCGCCCGGCCCGCCCGGTTACCCGCAGAAGAAGAAAAATCTGCATTTTCTGCGCGGACAAGATTGATTTTATCGACTACAAGGACAGCAATAAGCTGAAGAAATTCATCAGCGAGCGCGGCAAAATCCTGCCCCGCCGCGTCTCCGGCACCTGCGCAAAACATCAGCGCGAGCTGAGCGTGGCCATCAAGCGTGCCCGCAACATGGCGCTCCTGCCGTTTGTGACCGACTGAGAAGAGCTTCGCCATAGGAGAAGGCCTTGGAGGGATTGGCCTCCCCCGGAGAGGCACACCCCTCCAAGCCTCCCCCGCCCAGACTTCCCCGGCGCAAGGCCCCCAGAAATGCATTCTGTATTGCAAATGCGGTATGCCCGGGGGCCTGCGCCGGGGAATTTCTTTTGGGGCGGATGATGGCAATGTGCAATAAGCAGTGAACAGTGGACAGTGAACAGCGGCCAGTCAAAAGCAAGGGCAACAGTTGGTATGTTACATAGGAATACACCTATATCATCAAAAACCGGGCAACCCATGACGGCTGTCCGGTATTTTGGTATGCAGGGCAAATCGCATTGGATGGCGATATGCTCTTGTTTTCGCATATCTCCCCCTGAAAAAGGGCTTCCCCAGCTGCCGCCCGCCGGCGGAGCGCTTTTCTTCGCGATTCTCTCAACAGGCGGGCGGCAGCTGGGGAAGGTCCCGGGGGTGGGAGGCTTGGAGGGAGGGCCCGCCTCCTCAAGGGGGGCCCTCCCTCCAAGGTCTTCCTCAAGCATCAGCGGCGTCGAGGCGCTGGAGGTAGCGGATACAGCGGCGCACCTCATCGGGGCCGGTGGGATCCAGTCCCTCGCTCTCCACCACAATTTCGTAGCCCAGTTCAATGGCCTTTTTGCGCACCTGTGCCACCGGGGCCTCGCCTTCGCCAAGCGCCCTGCCCTTTGCCTTGCTCTGCGGGTCCGAAAAATCCTGCCGCAGGCCGTCCTTGAGGTGAATGAAGCGAATCCGCCCCTGGAATTTTTCCATCAGCTCCAGCGGTGAAAGCCCGGCGTTGAATGCCCAGAAGGTATCCAGCTCAAACAGCACCCCGGTGTGCGCGGCCAGGACGTCATGCGCAATCTGCCCGGACCGGTTTGGCAGAAACTCGGAGGAATGGTTGTGATAATGCAGGCGGATGCCCTCGGCCGCCAGCATGGGCTGATAGCGGTTGATCTGCTCCACCATGGCCGACAGCTCCTCGGCGGTGGAGTGGTGCGCGCCGGGGATAATCAGGTCATCGCAGCCGATGGCATGGTGATAGGCCACAGTCCCGGCAAAATCCTCGTCCAGGGCGCGCAGACCGGTATGCGTACCGCTCGCGGTCAGGCCGTATTCCCTGAGCATGACCGCCACATCCTCGGCCTTCTGGCCGAAAAAGCCGGCCGGCTCTACCATACGGTAGCCCATTTCCGCCACCTGCCGCAGCATATCTGCAAAATTCTGTTCGGCAGCGTCCCGCACGCTGTACAGCTGCAATCCGTAATTCATCTGTCCTCTCCTTTTCTCTGCGGGCAGACCGCCCGCGATTTGGCATCATTATACCACACTCGGGTCGGAAATGCAAGCAAAAGCCGAAACTTGTTCCGGAATTTTTCGCTCCGGACACGGAAATTGCGGCCGGCCTGTTGACAAATCCCCGTTTTCCCTTTATAATAAAGGCAATCACCGGAAACAGGGAGGGAGTTATGAATTTTCTGGAATGGCTGTCCGGGCTGCGCACACCGCTGGGAGACCTGCTGATGGGCGCGGTGACACGACTGGGCGAGGAGGCGCTGTTCATCGTGCTGGCGCTGACGGTTTTTTGGTGCGTGGACAAAAAGCGCGGGTATTTCCTGCTGTTCACCGGCTTTGTGGGCATGGTGTGCAACCAGCTGCTGAAGATGATCTTCCGCATTCCCCGCCCATGGGTACGGAATCCGGATTTTGAAATTGTGGAGAGCGCCCGGGAGCAGGCCACGGGCTACTCCTTCCCCAGCGGGCATACCCAAATTGCCGCCACGCTGTACGGCGGCATCGCCCGCACCTCCCGCCGGCGGACCGTACAGGTGGGCGGCGTGCTGCTCTGCCTGCTGGTGGCCTTCTCCCGGATGTATCTTGGGGTACACACACCGGCCGACGTGCTGGTATCGCTGGGCATCGGCGCCGTTCTGGTATGGGGACTGTGGCCGGTGTTTGAGCGGCTGTACCGCTCGGCCTCCGGAATGCTCTGCCTCATTCTGGCCGTCCTGGCGCTGGCGGTATGCAACCTGGCCTTTGTGCAGCTCTACCCCTTCCCTGCCGATGTGGACGCCGCCAATCTGGCCGACGCGCAAAGCGTGGCGTGGAAGATGCTGGGCATGATTCTTGGCATGTGCATCCTGTACCCCGTGGATCGCTTTCTGCTCCGGTTTGACACCGCGGCGGTCTGGTGGGCACAAATCCTCAAAGTGGCGCTGGGCTTTGGCATTGTCATGGCGCTGCGCGTGTGCCTCAAGGAGCCCCTGAACCGCTGGGCAGGAGAGAATCTTGGCGGCGCGCTGCGGTATTTTCTGATGGTGCTGGCAGCAGGGGTCTTGATTCCCTTCTTCTTCCGCTTCCTGCCGAAAAGACCGGCGCGGACACAGGGCGGGGCCGGCGCACAGCAAAGCTGAATCCACAAAAACGAAGGAGAGACGATGGAATACAGAAGATTTGGAGACACGATTGTCGCACGGATAGACCGGGGCGAGGAGATTACCGAGCAGCTGCGCGCCATCGCCCTGCGCGAGCAAATCCGCCTGGCCTGCGTGCAGGCGCTGGGGGCGGTGGGCCGCTTTACGGTGGGGGTTTACCGGACTGCGGAACAGCGGTACCACGCCAACGAATTCTGCGGGGATTTTGAAATTGTTTCGCTGACCGGCACCGTAAACACCATGAACGGGGCGTTTTACAGCCACCTGCATATGAGCGCCGGGAACGGGCGCGGCGAGGTGTTCGGCGGTCATCTCAACCACGCCGAGGTCAGCGCCACCTGCGAAATGGTCATCCGGATCCTCCCGGGAGAGGTGGACCGGTATGCCGATGCGGAAACCGGGCTCAACCTCTTCCGCTTCTGAGCCGACTTCCGGGAAACCGCCAAGCGACAAAAAGGAGGCCGCGCCATGCCGCAGCACATTGTTGTAACCGCATACAACCCCGCCTGGCCCGGAGAATTTGCCCGGGAGGCAGCCGCCCTGCGCGGGGCGCTGGGGGAAAACTGCCTGGATATCCACCACATCGGCAGCACGGCGGTGGAGGGGCTGGCAGCCAAGCCCATCATTGACATCGTGCCGGTGGTGCGCAGCCTGACCGAGGCCGACCGGGCCGCCCCGGCGCTGGAGCGTCTGGGATACGAATACCTGGGGGAATTCGGCATTCCCGGCCGGCGCTATCTGCGCAAGGGCGGGGACGAGCGCACCCATCAGGTGCACATATTCGCCTGCGGGGATGCAGCAAACATCAACCGCCACCTGGCCGTGCGGGACTATCTGCGTGCGCACCCCGCCGTGCGGGAGGCCTATGCCGTGCTCAAGCGCCGGCTGGCAGAGCAGTTCCCCTATGACATTGACGGCTATTGCGACGGCAAGCAGAGCTTTGTGCAGGAGCTGGAGCGCCTGGCGCTGGCCGCCCGGGAAGGCGACCGGATCAATACCCCGATGCTTGTAACCGAGCGACTGGTGCTGCGGCGGTTTACCCCGGACGATCTGCCGGCAATCTACCGGATATACAGCGACCCGGAGACCAACCGGTTCCTGCCCTGGTTTGCGCTGACCTCTTACGCGGAGGCCGAGCGCTTTTATGAGCGGCACTGCGCCGCGGTCTACCGGCAGGCGCGCGGATACTGCTACGCGGTCTGCCTCAAAAGCGACAACGTCCCCATCGGAGACGTACACGTCGGCACAGACGAAGGCTTTGATTTCGGCTATGCGCTGCGGCAGCCGTTCTGGCACCGCGGAATTGCTACCGAAGCCGCACGCGCGGTCCTGGAACGTCTGCGGCTGGATGGCATCCCCTACGTCACGGCCACGCATGACGTCAACAATCCGCGCAGCGGCGCGGTCATGCAGCGGCTGGGGATGCGCTATCAGTACTCCTATCGGGAGCAGTGGCAGCCCAAAGATATCCCGGTCATCTTCCGGATGTACCAGCTGAATTTTGACGGCAGCGCACGGGTGTTCCGCAAATACTGGGACGCCGCGGCCGTGCGGTTTGTCGAAGCTCTGGACGGTACCGGCGCCGGGAGCCCGGCCGGATCTTTCCCCGGCGGCGCAAGGCCGGCGGTTCTGCCCGGTCCAAGGGGCAAGCTCTGATGACAGGAATCCGCCGCTGAGATATCCGGCAGGCGGCGCGGGCCTCCTGCGGTTTGGAATCAAAACCGGGCAGGACAGGCGGTGCAGGCGGATCAAAGCGGGCGCCGGCAGGGACTCCCGGCGTCCCTGCCGGCGGCGGAAAACATCCCCATGCAATTATTTTTGCATTTTCTATTGACAATCCGGACGAAATCTGCTATAATAGGAATACTGAAATTATCCGATGCGAAAGGAGAAGAATCATTTCCGATGGACGACAGTAGCGATCGATTGTGCGATAAGCCTCCTTCTGTCCAGAAGCCATATGTGTGCGGACATAGTCAACCCCTGCGGGAATAGCGGGAGGGCTGTGTCTTTTTGTGTTTCCGCAATGCGGATTTTCAACGATATTCTGACGCTATGGCGATACAAAGAAGGAGATTTTTATCATGGATAACATATGGCTGATGCTTTTGCTTCAGGTGATTCTGATTGCCCTGAACGCCGTGTTTGCCTGCGCCGAGATTGCGGTGATCAGCGCAAACGAAACCACGCTGGAAAACCTTGCCGAGCAAGGCGACAAGCGCGCCAAAAAGCTGCGCCGGCTGACCGCGCAGCCCGCCCGTTTTCTGGCCACCATTCAGGTGGCAATCACCCTGGCCGGCTTTTTGGGCAGTGCCCTGGCGGCCGACAACTTTGCCGAGCCGCTGACCGCCTGGATCGTGGACGATCTCGGCTTTACGCTGCTCTCCCGCTCTACCGTAAACACCATCTCGGTGATTATCATCACCCTGATTCTTTCGTACTTCACTCTGATTTTCGGCGAGCTGGTGCCCAAACGGCTGGCCCAGCGCAAGGCCGAGGCAATCTCGCTGCGCATCGCGCCCCTGGTCAGCGCCATTTCGGTCATTTTTGGGCCGATTGTATGGCTGCTGACGGTTTCCACCAACGGTATCCTGCGCCTGATGCGGATTGACCCCAACGCCGAAAACGAAAGCGTGAGCGAAGAGGACATCCGCATGATGGCCGACGCCGGCAGCAAGAAGGGCGTGATTGAGGAAGAGGAAAACGAGCTGATTCAGAACGTCTTTGAGTTCAACGACCTCACCGCCGGTGAAATTGCCACCCACCGCACCGATATGACCGTGCTGTGGCTGGAGGACAGCGACGAGGAATGGGAAAACACCATTCTGGAAAGCAAATACACCCGCTACCCGGTCTGCAACGAGACCGTGGACAATGTGGTGGGCGTGCTCAACTCCAAATTCTACTTCCGTCTGCAGGATCATGACCGCGAAACCGTCATGCGCGAGGCGGTGCGCCCGGCATATCTGGTGCCCGAGAGCGTCAAGGCCGACGTTCTCTTCCGCAATATGAAGGCCAACCACACCTCCTTTGCCGTGGTGCTGGACGAATACGGTGGCACCGAGGGCATTATCACCCGCAACGACCTGATCGAACGCCTGGTGGGCGACTTTGAAGAGGAAACCGATCTGATTGCCGAGACCGACGCCCCCAGCATTGAGCGGCTGGAGGACGGCGTGTGGAAGGTGCGCGGCGACGCCACCATCGATGACCTGCAAAAAGAGCTTGGCGTGGAGCTGCCCGAGGGCGATTATGATACCTTCAACGGCCTGGTGTTCAGCCGTCTGGACGCCATCCCCGCGGACGGCAGCACCTTTGATACCGAAATCGATAACCTGTGCATCCGTGTGACCGAAATCCTGAACCATCAGGTCGAGTCCGCCATCGTGTACCTCAAAAAGCCCGAAGCCCCCGCTGCAGAAGAGTTGCCGTCGGGAAAGACCTTGGAAAGACCCGCCTCTTAAGTTTCACACCATTGGAGAAGACCTTGGAGGGGCCGCCTCTTTCGGAGAGGCAGTCCCCTCCAAGCCTCCCCTTGCGAGAACTTCCCCAGCCGCCGCCCGCCTCTTTGGCATAAATGCGAATGACAGCGCCCCGCCGGCGGGCGGCAGCCGGGGAAGTCTTCTTTGGGGAGGTATGCAAAAAATAAGAGCATATCGCCATACAAAGCGATTTGCCCTGCATATCAGGAAACCGGACAGCCGCCATGGGTTGTCCGGTTTTCTATGGTATGGGTGTATTCCTATGCAACATATCAACTTTTGCTCTTGCTTTTGACGGGCCACTGGCCACTGCTCATTGCTCATTGCTCATTGCCAATTGTCCATCCGCCCTCAAAAGAAATTCCCCGGCACAGGCCCCTGGGCATATCGTATTTGCAATACAGTATGCAAAAGTCGGGGGCCTGTGCCGGGGAAGGTCTCGCCGGGGGAGGCTTGGAGGGACCGGCCTCTCCTTAAGAGGCGGGTCCCTCCAAGGTCTTCTCCGTCGGTGTGAACCTTAACAGGCGGGGCCCTCCAAGGCCTTCTCCGTCGTCAAAACAGTTTTTCGGGGTAGACGCCGCGGGCGCGCAGGGCAGACAGGGCGCGGGAGACGGTTTCGAGGTCCTCGTGGTAGGTCAGTCCGAACCACTGGTCGCCCGAGCGCTCGGCCTTCACCCGCATCCGGCCGGCCTGCAGAAAATCATTGACCATAATCGGCAGCAGGCACTCGGCCTTCATCTCATCGGGGGGCAGATTCCGCAGGAAGTCCCGGAAATAGGCGTCGATATCGGGCAGCGCCGCGGGATGGAAGCCCCAGATATTCATCGAGACCATGGTATCAGGCGAGAGCGGACCGGCGTCGCTGACAATGTTGTGCGCCGCGTCGTAGCGGATGTTGCGGGTTTCGGACACCGAGGCCAGAAAGCCCTCCCGGATGGTACAAACGCCCCGCGTCACGCCGCCGTTTTCGCTCATGGTATTGCCCAGGATGTAGGGCACCATAGCGGCCTGCTCCTTTCCCTGCAATCCGCACAGCATCCGGTGCAGGATGCGGTAGGCCTCTTTGCCATAGTAATCATCGGCATTGATGGTGGCAAAGGGGGCGTCCAGATATTCCCGCGCGCAAAGCAGCGCGTGAACCGTGCCGAAGGGCTTGGTGCGCCCGGCCGGCACGCAATAGAAGAATGGCAGCGAGGAGCTGTCCTGCACCACGTAGTGCACCGCAATCCGACCGTCCAGCCGGCCGCCGATTTTCTCCCGCACCACATCCACCATCTCGGGCTTCAGGATAAAGACGATGCCGGTAAAGCCGGCCTCCATTGCATCCCTGATGGAGTACTCCATCAGGCATTCCCCACCGGGGCCCACGCAGGAAAGCTGCTTGTCCCCGCCAAAGCGGCTGCCAAGCCCGGCAGCCAGAATCACCAGCGTTGTTTGGTTCATTGGTTTGTCCTTTCCGGCGCCCGGACGGGCGCCCCTGTTTTTGATTCCGGGCAGGGCGTTCCCCGGCCGATTCCGGACCATGCCGGGCCATGCCGGCTCATACCGGTCATTCCGCCCGGCCGTCCTCCAGCATCCGCAAAAGCGCAGCCTCGTCAATCACCGGGATGCCCAGCTGATTGGCGCGGGTCAGCTTGGAGCCCGCGGCCTCCCCGGCCACCACATAAGAGGTGCGGGAGGAGACGCTGCCGGCGGTTTTTCCCCCGGCAGCGCGGATGCGCGCCGAGGCCTCGTCCCGCGACAGGGTGGGCAGCGTGCCCGTGAGCACAAAGGTCAGACCGGACAGGAAATCCGCCCGCGGCCGGCTGACAGGCTGGGTCAGCAGCCCGGCGGCAGCCAGGCGCTCGCACAGCTCACGGTTCTGGGGATGCGAGAAGAAGTTGGCCACACAGTCGGCGGTGATCTCCCCGAAATCGGGCAGCGCGCAGAGCTCCCCGGCCGTGGCGCGCATACAGGCGTCCAGCGAGCCGAAATGCTGCGCCAGCTCGGCCGCCGCCACCTCCCCGACATTGCGGATGCCCAGCGCGTAAATCAGCCGTTCCAGGCCGGCGGACTTGGAGCGTTCGATGGCCGCGATGAGATTGGCGGCCGATTTTTCCCCCATCCGCTCCATTTCCCGGATGTCCTCCGCCCGCAGCGAGTAGAGGTCGGCCGCGTCGGCAATCAGCCGGTTGCGCAGCAGCGCCTCCACAATCTGGGGGCCCAGGCCGTCGATGTTCATGGCGTCCTTGGAGGCAAAGTGCTCGATGCGGCGCGAGAGCTGCGCCGGGCAGCGGCTGTTGGTGCAGCGGGCGGCCGCCCCCTCGTCCGCGTCATAAAACACCGGCTCCCCGCAGGAGGGGCAACGCTCCGGCATCCGGAACTCCCGCACCGAATCGCTCCGCAGCTCGGGGTGCGCCCGAACCACCTCGGGGATGATGTCCCCGGCTTTTTGTACCGTGACGATGTCCCCGATGTGAATGTCCCGCTCCCGGATGAACTCCAAATTGTGCAGGGTGGCGCGGGAAACCGTGGTGCCGGCCAGCCGCACCGGCGCGAGCACGGCAGTCGGCGTCAGTACGCCGGTACGCCCCACGGCCACCGTAATGTCCTCCAGACGGGTCTGCTTCTGCTCGGGCGGGAATTTATAGGCCACCGCCCAGCGCGGGGTGTTGGTTCCCTCCCCCAGGCGGGCGCGGGCGGCCAGGCTGTCCAGCTTGACCACCACGCCGTCAATGTCATAGCCGAGCGACCCGCGCAGCTCCCCGAGCCGCCGGATGTGGGCCAGAACGGCCCCGGCGTCCCCGGTGGCAATGCGGTCCTCCAGCACATGAAAGCCCAGCTGCGCCAGCCGGTCCAGCGTCTCGGTATGCGAAACCGGCGCGCGACCGTCGGGGTACAGCTCCCCCTCCTGAAAATTGAACACGAAAATATCCAGCCCCCGCCCGGCGGTCACCTGCGGGTCCAGCTGCCGCAGCGAGCCGGCCGCCGCGTTGCGCGGGTTGGCAAACAGGGACTGCCCGTCCTTCTCCCGCGCAAGGTTGAGCCGCTCGAAGGCCCGGCGGGGCATATAGACCTCGCCGCGCACGGTCAGGCTCAGGGGCTCGGGCAGGGTCATGGGAACCGAGAGCACGGTGCGCAGGTTTTGCGTCACGTCCTCGCCGACCTGCCCGTCCCCCCGCGTGGCCCCCTGCGCAAACCGGCCGTTTTCGTAACGCAGGGCAACCGACAGCCCGTCGATTTTGGGCTCCACCGAATACACCGCGTCGGGAATCACCGCCGCCACCCGGGCAAGGAAGGCCTCCAGCTCGTCAAACGAAAAAACGTCGGACAGCGAATCCATGCGCACCCGGTGCGTCACCTTTTCAAACTGCTCCAGGGGCTTGCCCCCTACCCGCTGCGTGGGCGAGTCCGGATCGTAAAATTCGGGGTGCGCCTCCTCCAGTGCTTTCAGCTCGGCGTACATCCGGTCGTACTCATAGTCCGAAATTTCGGGGTTGTCCTCCACATAGTACCGTCTGGCATGGTACAGCAGCCTGGCCCGCAGCTTTTTGATGCGGCCTTCCAATTCACTCTCCGGCATATATGCTCCCTCTCTCCAGAAAAACCTGTCCGGCGTATTACGCCCTTTTTTTATTATACCAGAAAAAATCGCGTCTGTCAATCCCAAACTTTCATCCGGCGGCGCGCGCGGTAGCCGTTTTGAACAAATATAAAACCAAAGTGTAAAAAATACCCGGAATCCCTTTACTCCGCCCCGATTTTGTGCTATACTGTAGGTGTACCGGGAATGTCCGGGTACCACTCCTGAAGGAAAGGATTTAGGTGAAGGCAATGAAGATTACCGTAACAGGACGTCAGATGAACGTGTACAGTGAGATGAAGGAGCTGATTGAAAAAAAGCTTTCCAAATTCGATAAATATTTCAACGGAGGGGCCGAAGCAACGGTTACGCTGAGCTGCAAGCACAACCTGAAGTACATGGAGGTCACGATTTCGGCGGCCAATACGCTCTTCCGGAGCGAGATCGGCGCGGACAGCTTCCGCGATGCGCTGGACGCCTCGATTGAAACCATAGAAGGACAGATCCGCCGCAACAAAACCCGGCTGGCCAAGCGGCTGCGCTCGGGCGGGCTGGAGTTCCCGGTCAATGAGATTGAGGAGGCGGACGAGGACGCCGAGCCCATCATCCGCACCAAAACCTTCCCCATCAAGCCCATGTCCCCCGAGGAGGCCATTTTGCAGATGAACCTGCTGGGGCACCAGTTCTTTGTATTCAACGACGATCAGACCTCCCAGACCTGCGTGGTGTATACCCGCAAGGACGGCACCTACGGGCTGATTGTTCCGGAATAAAATCACATCCCTGCCGGGCTGACCCAACAGGTCAGCCCGGCTTGATCAATAGACACACAGGAGGGACTATGAAGCGGGAATATACCATCCCCCCGTGCAGCGGCAGAGCCATAGACATCCGGCTGGGAGAACACATTGCGGTGATTGACACCGAGGGCGGCCAGGTAGCCGATTTTTTTGCCGTAATGCCCGACCGGCCGGATGAATTTCTCTCCCCCGGCGTAACCATCGACTGCAACGGCTCCCTGCGGCTGCGGCCGGGGGACCTTCTGTACTCCAACCGTTACCGCCCGATGCTCCGGGTCCTATCCGACGATGTGGGGGAGCATGACCTGCTGCACCCCTGCTGCAGACCGGAAATGTACGACTTTTTTTATCACAACGGCAAAGGGCACCGGAACTGTCTGGACAACCTCAATGCCTGTCTGGGAGAGCACAGGGCAATCATTCAGCCGGTCAACCTGTTTATGCATACCCGGGTGAATCCGGACGGGAGCATCACCGTCCTGCCGCCACGCTCCAGACCGGGAGACCGCATTGTTTTGCGGGCCGAAGCCGATATGCAGCTGGGAATTGCGGCCTGTGCGGTTGCCGAAAGCAGCTGCAACAGCGGCCGCTGCACGGCGATCGAAGTGGTTATTGAATTCTCAGACTGAGACAGGAGCGCCGCCACGCTTGGTACTGCGTGGCGGCGCTCCTGTCTTTGGCAATCCCTACAAAAAAATCGGCAGATTGTTCACTCCAGAATGTTGCTGGTCAGGTACTCCACCCCCCAGCCAACCAGGCGTTCGGCCACGGCGGGGTCGTCTACCGTCCAGCAGTTGATGCGGACGCCCGCGTCATGCAGCCGCCGGGCCCAATCCTCGGTCAACACTCGGTAATCGACATCCAGGTCAAAGCGGTGCTCCAGAAGCAGCGCCAACACCTCCTCATCCAGCCGGTTGGTCAGCTGCTGCACCGGCTGCTCCGGGAAGAGCTCCCGCATGTAAATCAGGTTCTGGGTGCAGAACGAGATGAACACTGCGTGGTCGAGATAGTCCTCGTCCCGGAATTCCCCGGCAATCTGCGCGATCTCCTCGGCCGTGAAATGGGTTTTCAGCTCGGGCACACAGAACTTGCCGTACTGCTTGCAGGCCCGGATGTACTCCCGCAGGGTGGGAATGCGCAGGTCGGCCCGGCCCGGCCGGTTTTCACGGTCCAGCAGAACCACCTCCCGCAGGGTTGCCAGGTCGCTGCCCTCCACCGGGAGCTCCAGGCCGGCCACACGCTTGACGTCGCTGTCGTGAATCACCACCATCTGCCCGTCTGCCGTGCGGTGGACATCGGTCTCCACGCCCCAGTACGAGCGGTTGCCGGCCGCCACAAAGGCGGCCATGGTGTTCTCTTTTTCCAGGCCGCTCACCCCGCGGTGGGCCACCATGCGGGTATTTTGCTTTTCAATCCGAATCGTATCCATCATTGTTTTTTTCTCCTTTCGGTTTCATCCACCGGATCTCATCCGGTCCGGTGCGGAATAACAGAATCAGCATCCAGGCGGTCACCGCCACCGCCAGCACGACGGTAACAATCACCGTCGGGGTATCCCACCAGCTGCCGCCGCCCAGCGTGGGGAGCAAGCCGCCGCAGAAATCGTAAATGCCGTGCAGCAGAATGCAGAACAGCAGGTTGCCGCTGCGCAGCAGCACGATTGCGCACATCCCCCCGATGAGGAAGGAATACCCCACCTGCAGCACCGTGGGGCCCAGCCCCGCTCCCTCGGCCAGGTTGACCAGGTGAATCAGCCCGAACACGGCCGAGGAGAGAACGGTGGTGCACACAATGCCCCGCCGCGTCTCCCCATAGCGCTCCAGCAGCACCGGGAAAAGCACCCCGCGGAAGGCCATTTCCTCGAACACGCCGATGAACAGCGCATCCAGCGCAAAGAGCCAGATCAGGTCGGTCCGCTCCACCCGCGCGCTGCCGGTGGCAAGCGCCAGGATGGGCAAGTTGTTCACCACCACCGCCAGGGCCGGCAGCACCGCCCACAGCGTCCCCCGGCGCGGCCTCTGCCAGACGCGATAGCGCAGATACACCAGCACGAACACAAAGACCAGGCTCCCGAGTATGCGCGAGAGCAGCGACTTCCACAGTGTCTGCATCAGGAGGTCGGGGGAAAAGACCGGGTCGGCCAGCCATACCGCCACAAAGGCCGCGGCCGCCGCCAGCGCCCCGCCGCGGCAGATCCAGTCACGCGCCATGCGTTCCCTTCCTTTCCCGCAGCAGCCCCCACAGGTACAGCCCCGCGCCCACCGCAAACAGCAGGACGGCGGTCAGCTGCGAGGGAGAGAGGAAGGAGACCACGGTGGCCCCGCGGTCGTCCGCGCGCAGATACTCGATGAAAAAACGCCACACGGCGTACAGCATCAGGTACAGCGCCAGATTTCCCTTCCTCCCCCGGAAAAAGCGCCAGGTGAGAAAGCCGCAGAGCGCCAGCAGAAAAATGGCCTCAAACAGCTGTACCGGTATCACCTTTTGCTGCAGGCGCACGTGATAAATCCCGTACCACGCATCGGTCACCCGGCCGTGACAGCAGCCGGCGCACAGGCAGCCCAGCCGCCCGAAGGCGTGGGCCAGGCAGATGCTGCCGGCGGCAATTTCGGAGACCGTGCCGAAGCAGCGCCGGGGCTCCCCACGGCCGGGCCAGAAATGCCCGAGCGCGAAGTAGACCAGGATGAAGATTCCCGCTCCCCCGATCAGCCCGCCGTAAAAGGTGGCGCCGGTGCTTTTGGTGATTTCAAACCGGCCGCTCTCCAGCGCGTTGTACACCGCCTGCGTCAGCACCGAGCAGCCGTAACCGCCAAACAGACCGGCCAGCGCGCAGACAATAACCAGGTTCTGCAAGTCCGCTCCCAGCCCCCGACGGTCGGCCAACAGACGGAAATACAGCAGCGCCAGAAAAAAGCCCACCACCATGAAAATTTCGTACAGTCCGAGTCCCCAGAACAATTCATACGGATACATAAAAACCTCTCATTCCAACAGCCGGCAGATGTCCTCGTACACCGAGGCGTCGGTCAGCGGGCTGTCCAGCCCCACCTGCCGCAGCGTCTCGGTAAAGGCGGTTCCCGGATCGGTCTCTACCAGGTCAAGATAGACCTGCTGTCCCGCCGCAAAGGATTGCTCCTGCGCCACGCAGTACAGCTGCAGCGAGGCCAGCATCGACACGGCATAGCTGATATAGTACCCCGGGCTTTCCAGCGCCACCATCCGCCAGTACACCGGAAAATCCGTAATCATGCCCGTAAACCAGGCGTCTCCCCCGTAGTCATCCACCACGGCGTCGGCCAGCGCGTCCAGCTCGGCCACACTGTCTGGAGCTTCGGTGTAGCAGCGCTGCTCAAAATCGTCCACCGCGGTGCACAGAATCACACTGATCAGTGCTCCGCCCAGCTGGTTAAGGAACATCGCCTCGGCCACCAGCCCGGGCAGCTCATCCTGGAACCAGGCGGTCAGCAGCCACTCGTTACCCTGCGAATGCACCTCGGCCAGGTCCAGCACGGCGGAGACCTCGGGATTGACCAGCGCAGCATAGTAATGCCCCATCTCGTGCACCACCGTATACAGCTCCTGATACCCCGGTCCGAAATAGCACACCGGGCGCCCGGGCTCGGCCAGCGTCACCGTAAACGCGCCGGCATAGGCGGAGTCCGAATCGGTGAAAAAGGAATTTTCCGGTCCGAACAGGCTCTGCATAGCCTCGTGCACATCCCGGGAATAGCTTGCGGTGTAGCCCTCCAGATAATCCCCCTCCACCAGGTCGTAATCCATCCCAAGCAGGTTGCCAAGGGCCATGTACTCGCTCTCGGTCATCCGGGAGGTCACGTCGCCGAAGCGGCTGATCACCTGATTCAGCAGCGGGGGCAGATAGGTCCGGATATACTCCCGCATCACCTCCAGCTCGGCCGCGCCGTAATCCCGTTGATACCGGTCATATGCGTACTCCCAGTAGTTCGCGTATCCGCTCAGCTCGGCCAGACGGTTGTTGTTTTGCAGCAGGCGCAGATAACACCGGGCCGCGCCGTCCATGAATTCGGCGTCGTCAAGCGCCCGGTATTCTACCAGCAGCTCGTTGTTTTCCTGACTGATCGCCGCCATTCCGTCAGAGTATCCGAGAATTTCCTCGCGCTCCTCCTCGGTCCAGTCGCGGAAGAAGAATTCCCTGCCGACCGAGGACGATTCGTCAATCCGGCGGCACATTTCGGCATACCGCCCGTAGCATTCGGTCTGCGCCGCCGTGGCAAACAGATAGTCCTGCGAGGCCTGCCCGCCCGTCTGATCCAGACAGTAGTAGATGTAGGCGAGCGCGGCCTGGGTGGACAGATGGGCAAAGCGGTCCTCCAGTTCGTCCAGCGCCTGCTGCATCTGCCATTCGGTGGGGCCCAGATCCAGGAAGAGCCGTTCGCAGTCCTCAATGGCCGCGTACACGGCATCCACATCGGCCTGCGTCAGGGTATAGGCAAGGTCGCTGACCGCGGGAGCGGCGGCGCCTCCGCCTCCCACCGGCGTTGTGGGAACCGGGACAGGTGCCGGCGCGCGCCAGCAGCCGCTCAGCGCGCCGCACAGCAGGCACAGAACCAGCAGCAGGGCGCACAGACGAAGCGTTATTTTTCTCATCTCGGCAGCTCCTTTCAGAGTGGGGATATCCGGCGCCGGAATCGGGCGCTCAGCGCCGGGCGGAGCGCCGCAGCAGGCGCGGAACGCCGGCCAGCAGCGCAACGGTCAGAAGAATCAGGGCAATGGCGGGAATGCAGAAGACCGGGCGGCTGACCAGCACCCCCAGCGCGCCCAGCATGGCCGAGAGGGCCGTGAGCAGGAGCGCGCACCGGGGCTGCGGAACCCCCGCGGCGCAGACGCGGTGGTGCAGGTGCCCGCGATCGGCCTCAAAGGGGCTCTGTCCGCGCAGCACCCGCCGCAGCACCGCGGCGGTCATATCGGTCAGCGGATAGGCGAATATCAGCAGCGGGGAGAGCAGCCCCGGCTGCCAGACCGCCTGCCCGAAGGCCGGCAGCGCCAGCATCCCCAGCACAAAGCCGATGCACTCCGAGCCGCAGTCCCCCGCAAAAATGCGCGCGGGCGGACGGTTGTGCGCGAGAAAACCCAGGCAGGCCGCGCTGACCAGCAGCGGGGGCAGCGCCAGCCCGGGCATCCCCAGGGCGGCAAACAGCAGCGCGAGCGCAACGCCCTCCAGCGCCGAGGTGCCGCCGAACAGTCCGTCCAGCCCGTCCACAAAGTTGTGCGCGTTGGTCAGCGCGGTGACCCACAGCACCGCGGGCAGCAGCCCCGGGCCGGCATAGCGGCCGGTGGACCAGACGGCCAGGCAGGCCGCGCCCAGCTGAAAGGCCAGCTTGCACCGGGCCGGCAGGCAGAACACATCGTCCACCAGCCCCATGGCCATCAGCAGCAGTCCGCCCTCCAGCGCGGCCATCAGCACCGGCGTATGCCGGCAAAACACCAGACAGCCGCACAGCAGCGCGGCAAACATCGCCACACCACCCGCGCGCGGAACCGGCCGGCTGTGCATCCGCCGCCCGTCACGCGGCACATCCACCGCGCCAAAGCGCCAGGCCAACCGGCGCACCGGCAGCATCAGCCCCCAGCTCAGCAGAGCGGTTATTGCAGCTCCGGCAATCCACATCCGCGGCACCCCCTACAAACACAGCGTTCCCCCGGGTCTGCGCCCGGGATATGTAGCGCCGGGGAGCCGCTTTCCCTGCGTCGGGGCGGGCCTTCCCTGTGCCGGACCATGCCTTCCCTGTGCCGGGCCGGACCTTCCCCGCCCTGCGCCGGGCGGGCCCGGCGGATCGGGTCAGGAAAGCTGCACGAATCCCATTTTCTTTTTGACCTTGGCAAGCGTGCGGCGGGCGTACCAGGAGGCCTCCTCGGCCCCCTTTTTCATCTGCGCCTCCAGCCCGGCCTTGTCGGCCATCAGCTCGGTATAGCGGCGCTGCACCGGGGCCAGCGCGTCGGCAGCCGCCTCGCCCACCGCCAGCTTGAACTCCCCGTAGCCCACGCCTGCAAATTCGCGCTCAATCTCCTCCATGCTCTTGCCGGTAAAGCAGGAGTAAATGGTCATCAGATTGGCCACGCCCGGCTTGTCGGCGGCATAGCGCACCTCGGAGCCCGAATCGGTCACGGCGCGCCGGAACTTTCTGATCATTGTATCCCGGTCGTCCAGAATGTATACCACCGCGTTCGGATTTTCATCCGACTTGCTCATTTTGCGGGTGGGGTCGGCCAGCGACATGATTTTCATACCGTTTTGGGGAATCATCGGCTCGGGGACCGTAAACAGCCCGGGCCAGATCTGGTTGATGCGCTCGGCAATGTCGCGGCAGAGCTCCACATGCTGCTTCTGGTCAATGCCGACCGGCACCACATCGGTCTGGTACAGCAGGATATCCGCCGCCATCAGCGCGGGATAGGTGAACAGCCCGGCGTTGATGTTGTCGGTATGCCGCGCGCTCTTGTCCTTGAACTGCGTCATGCGGGAAAGCTCGCCGAACATGGTAAAGCAGTTGAGAATCCAGGCCAGCTCGGCATGTTCGTGGACCATGGACTGCACATACAGCGTGTTTTGCGCAGGGTCAAGCCCGCAGGCCATGTACAGCGCCACGGTCTCGTAGGTCCGGCGGCGCAGCTCGGCCGGCACCTGCCGCACGGTAATGGCGTGCTCGTCTGCCACGCAGTAAAAGGTTTTGTACTGCGCGGAGTATTCCGCAAAATTGCGGATGGCGCCAAGATAATTGCCGATGGTCAGGTTCCCGCTTGGCTGTACGCCGGAGTAGGACACCTTCTGTTCTCCAAACATAAATCAGTATTCCTCCGAAATGTAATTCTTATATATTGTATCACAAATTCCCTGATTTTGCAAGCATTTATGGAAAAATTCCCGCCAAGGCAAGGAATCCGCCGGCCTTCCAGACCTCCTGCGGCGCTTTGCCTGCCGGCAGCGTCCGTCTGCAAGTCTCCGCCCCATGTCCGCCCCAAAAAATTCCCCGGCGCGGGCCCCGGGCAAACCGTATTTGCATACGGTATGCCCAAATGGGGCTTGCGCCGGGAAAGGTCCGGGCGGGAGCCCCCGGGGCACGGCCTCTTTTGGGGAGGCGAGATCCCTGGGGCTCCTCTGCGGATCAGTCCTTCTTGATAAAGCCGTTGGAGTTGAGCCACTCGTAGTAGAGCATATACGGGGAGCTGTAGGTGGGGTAGGGTTCGCCGAGAGCAGCAATCTCGGTCACATCCACAACAGCGCCCTCCGAATCGCTGCCCTTGCGGGTCAGCTGCTCGTGGCTGGTTGCGCGGGCAATGCTGAAGAAGAATTCCTCGGTATCCTGCGTTTCCATATACGCTTTCAGCTCCGCGTTCTGGAGCTCGCTCAGCATGGTGGAAAAGTCGCCGGTGTTGGTCTTCTGGTAAATTTCATCCGGCGTCAGCGGGGTGAGCAGAACCTTCAGGTCGTTCACCAGGATTTCCAGCTCCTCCAGGTTTTCGCAGCCGTTGAGCAGCTCGGTAATCTTGGCGTTCAGCTGTGCGATAAAGCGGACCAGCTCGGTGTCCAGGTTGCCGCAGACGCCAAAGCCGGGGTCCACATCCGTGGTCTCGGTTGCGGTTGCGGCGCTGCCGTTCATCGACAGGTTGAAGGTCACATCCTCCACCTGCGTATCGGTCACCACCGAAACGGCAAACAGAGCGTACTGAATGTCATCCTCGCCCAGCGCCGTCTCGGTATCCGCGGTATAGCTGATATCCAGCACCAGGTGCGCGCGGCCGCCCGTGGGATGCACGGTTACCGCGTAGGGGTTGGCAATCGAGGGGACGTACACCAGATATGTGTACACAATCTGGTCGCCCACCGTTTTGCTGTAGCGCATCACATACGGGGTGGTAGCGCTCTCATCAATCCCGTTGATCCACTCCATCACGGCCGGGTTGGAGTAAACAATGGCCTTGGTCATCTCGGGATTATAGGTGATCGAATATCCCTCGGTGTTCATGAAATCGAAGTTGATCATCTGGTTGCGGTAGGTCACGCTGGTGGTCACGGCCTCACCGTTGACGGTTGCGTTCCAGTTCAGCTTGCTGGCGTTCTTGCGGCCGTAGTAGGAGATAACCGTCAGCTCCTCGCCGCTGCCCGCGGTGCCGGTGTAGTCCACCGAAATGGCGCCGCCGCCATCGGTTACATTGACCGCTGCATTCGAAATGCCGTTGTTGTAGTAATAGATGTACCCGGTAACGTTCTGCCCGCTGGTGGAGGAGGTATGCAGCACGTACACCCCGGAGCCCGAGGCGTCGCAGTTCTCCAGCCATTCACGGAGCACCGGATCCTGCGAGAGAATCTCCTTGGAGTATCCGGTGGTGAAGGAATAGGTGTATCCGGCAGTTCCCACCGTCGGGGAGCTGGTTGAGGTGGCGCCGGATTCCTTGGCCACCTGCAGGAAGTCAAAGTCCAGCAGCGGCTCGATCAGGGCCTGCCGGTTCTGCTGTGTGCCAACCTCCCAGACGTCGGGACTCATGGTGGGCTCCGGATAAGCGATAAAGGCGTTTCCGGTTGCGAAGATGTCCATCATGTAGTCCTCATTCAGGCGCTCCACAACCGTCCGGCCGTCCTTTTCCACCATATGATAGTGGGTATTCTCAATGCCGTACTGCAGCAGGTTGCGGAAATCGGCGTTGGTGTTGAGGTAGGTGACAATCTGCATGCTGCGGGAAGGATCCACCGAGTAGGTGCAGACGCCGAACATATCGGAGTACACGTCCTCCACGTCCACCGACGGGTATTTGACAATGACGGGATAGTAATCCTCGCTGTATTTCTCGTAATCCGAGAGATCGCCGGTGACAAACTGCACCGCCGCGCGCTGCCCCTCGGCCAGGTCGCCAAAGTAGCCGCCGTCAAATTTCAGCCGGTTCAGTTCAATATAATTCTCGTTGAAGGATTCGTCGGCAAACAGGCTGTCGAACGAAAGGATGGTTTCCCCGCGCGAAAGCGTTGCCGGATCGGTGTAGTGGTACCCGAGGAAGGAGAAGGTGTTCTCCTCGGCCGCGTAG
>CALWQR010000004.1 GCA_944383705.1 uncultured Clostridia bacterium | reverse complement strand
CTCCAAGGTCTTCTCCTTCGGTGTGAAATTTAAGAGGCGGGGCCCTCCAAGGTCTTCTCCTTCGGCGTATTGCTCCAGACGAGGCTGCCGTTGATTTTTTCGGGGTGGATGAAGGCATAATCGGCGTAATCGAACAGTGAGAACTGCCACTCTACGGGGTAGCCGTCCAGGTAGAGAAAAATTTTGTGAAGGATCTCACGCTGCTGTTGGTCGGTTCCTCCGGCAAAGCGAATCAGGAAGACGCTGGTGAAAAAGGAATCGCTCACGGTTTTGCGCACCAGGTACACGCGCGCGATTTTCCCGTCCGCCACACTGCCGATGTAGGCCAGGATATTCTCCAGCATTCCCTCCGGCAGAGTTTCGCTGCTCAGGCGGTCGTGCTGGGTCAGGAACCCGGCCTGACTGGTGCTGTCCTTGTCCTTTTGCGAGAGCTGCACGGCGCGCCGGCGGTAGTCCTGCAGTTTCTGCTCCCGCCCGGTGTAGCAGCAAAAGGTACCGATGACGCTGAGCCCGTTTTCCAGCAGGTTGGAGTTTTTTTCGATGGCGTGGTAAATGAGCTCCATCCCCCGCGCGTCGTAACGGTACAGCATACAGCAGCCCTTGAAGTAGCGGGCATACAGCGAGGAGGTATCGGGCAGCTCGGCCATGGCACGTTCGCACAGTTCCTCGGCCTCGGAGTATCTGCACAGCCGGTCCAGCGCGGCCACAATATCGGGATATCCAGAGGTGACCGGGCGTCCCTTTTCCTCCCATTCGGTTACCTCCCGCAGCGGGGTCAGATAATTCTCTTCGCGGTCCTTTGCGTAGGTCTCTTTCCGGACCTTCAGCACGGCCTGCTCGGCGGCCGCCAATGCCTTCTGCATCTCGGCAGTCCAGGCGGCCGAATCGTTTTGCGGGATGGTCCGCGCCTCGCTGACCCCCAGCGCCTCCATGCGCATCCGCAGGGTGGGATGGGAGGCGTTGTTGGCCAGAATTTCTATACCCACCATCGCGTCCCAATCCTTGTGCCGCCGTTCGACGGCCTGCCGGAAGGCGTCCAGATTCCGGGCGATATAATCCGGCGCAGGCTCTTCGGGCTCCAGCAGCGGGGTTCTGTCCTCCAAGCCGTCCTCCCACTCGTACCGATCGGTGTAAAAGAGGCGCAGCAGACCGGATACCGCCGCGGCGGGAGAGCCGAAGTCGGCCATGGCGCGGTCGGCCGCCAGCTCGTTGATGACCGAGGAGGCGTATTCGTAGAGGCCGTAGTGGAAGGTATAGGCAAAATCCAGCGGCAGGAATAAGCCCCGCACGGCGTGCAGCTGCCACGTGGAATCGGATTCCCATTCATGGATCCGGGCATTGCAGCGCGCCTCGCGCAGCGTCTCCGGCCGGGCGGCCGCGATATGCGCCAGCTCATGCAGCAGAATGCAGTGCAGCTCCTCCTCCGACATGATTTGCAGCAGCATGGCTCCCAGCAGCAGGCGGCAGCCCTGCGGCTCCCGCAGGACCGAGGCATTGCAGCCCGGCGTCAGCAGAATGCCGATGCGGCCCCGGTATTCCAGGCTGTCAGCAGCCCGGCGGGCCGCCGCGTACAGGGCGGGGTAATCGGCCTCGTCCAGGGGGACCACGCCGTCCCCCGTCGGGTCGTCCGTCCGCTCGCGGCGGAAGCGGCTGTATACCGCGTAAAACAACAGATAAGCCCAGAAGCAGACCGGGAGCGTGAGCAGTGAAAACGCTTCCTGAAAGGTCAGCCCGGCAAGCAGCGCCGTCCCGGCAGCCAGCAACCAGAGCAGCGCGGTATATGCGCCGGTCAGCATCCGGAGGCGCCGCAGGCTGGCCAGCTTGGCCCGGGCGGTCTCGGCGGCGGCATCCCGGTGCCCCACCAGGTAGCGCTGCATTTTGGCAATGTCGGCCTGCCGCAGGCGGCGGTTAACCAGCTCGAAGGCAACAAACCCGCAGAGCTCCAGCAGCAGCGGCAAAACGGCACAGAGAGCCAACGGGAGCACCAGCCGCCAATCCCGTATTCCCTCCCGGGGCAGCAGACCGCCGGCGGCCATCAGCAGCAGGGTGGAAAGAACGGGAGCAATCTCCCGCGCAAGTCTTTTTTTCATTTTGTCCGGTTCCCTCCTGCTCTGCCTCAGGGCAGCGGCTCCTCCCGGATCATCTGCGCCAGCGCGTGCGTGGCAGCCTTGATGTTGACCCAGGAGGTATTGATGCAAAAATCATAATTGGCCGGCTGTCCCCACACCTGTCCGGTGTAGTAGCGGTAATATCTGGCGCGGTTGCGGTCCACACGCAGAATCTTCTTTTTCAGCTCCTTGTCCGAGAGGGCCTCATCCTCGGGAGCCTTTTTGCGGCAGCGCTCCAGGCGGGACGCCATGTCGGCGTACACAAAGAGACGGAAGGGGCGGAACTCCCGCAGGATGTGGTCGGCACAGCGGCCGACAATCACGCAGTCGGATTTTTCGGCCATCTCGCGGATGGTGTTGACCTGCTCAGTGTACACCGAGGTATGCTGGTGCAGCAGATAGTCCGGCGTGGTGCTGTGCAGCGTGTTGCCGGTGGTAATGGGAAAAAAGTAGCTGGGGCGATGCTCCAGAACCTGCTGGATGTAGCTCTCGGCCAGCTGGGTTCGGGCGGCAATTTCGCGGATGATGTCCTTGTCGTAATACGGGCAGCCCAGCTCGTCGGCCAAGCGCTTGCCCAGCTCCCGCCCGCCGCTGCCGAACTGACGTCCCACGGTAATGATTCGGTTCATGGTAGATCCTCCTTTGGTGTTCTTGCGGATTTTGGTCGGTTTGTCACAATCAGATAAAACCCATCTCTATTATACCACATCTTTTACGGCTTTGTCAACAGAAAATTTTAGTCAGAGGAACATATCGTCCCTGCCGGACGCTTTGCCCCTGCCGGGTGACGCCCCAGGCAGCCGCGCCATAGCGCCGGGCGCGGGGCCGGATTCACTCTGCCAGAATGGCCTCCAGGTTATCCACAATAAAGCGCTGGGCCTCGGTTGGATATAAGGTGGCAAGAAATTTGCCGTGCGCGCTTTCCCGTTCCACCTGGTACAGACCGATCTCCTTGCCGGCCTCGGTCACCACCCGCCGGGGCTTGCCGGAGCTGTCGGTCTGCTCCTCAAAAAATCCGTTTGCCAACAGCCATTTGGTAATCCGGTATGCAGAAATCTTCCCGGAGCCGTCATCGGCCAGCGCGGACAGCCGGTTGGCGATTTCGGACACGTAAATCGGAGCGGATGCATACGGAAACGCCTCCAGTTTTTCCGGTGAAACCGAAAAGCGGAGGCGCCGATCGCGCGGGACAATCTGCTTGTTGCCGCTGAGAACCTTGTCCAGGATTCCGGAGACATAGAACAGGCAGCGCGAAATCCGCACGTTGTTGACGATGTCGGTCTCGGCGACCGGCTCGCCCGTGAGTGGATTGATGCCATTTGCAAGGTTGTCAATGTAGCCCTTGGCGTGCTGAAGAAGTTCCTTTTCGGTCATAATGTTCCCCTTTCTGATGGACGGTGCGCCCGTCCGCATATTCGGGCGCGCTCCGTTCAGTCTGTTTCCTTCCCCTACATTATATCGCATTTCCGGACGAAATGCAAGAGGGTAAGCAAAATTCCCCCAAAACCGTTTTTTCTGCCCGCCCATTCCGATTGTCCGGAGGGACCGGTTTCCGCACTTTGACGCAGTCCCGCGGACTGAGATTGGTTTCTCCTTGACGCAGTCCTGCGGGCTGCGATTGGCTTGTCCGCTTTTCCGGAACCATCCGGACGCAAAACAGGAACCGGCGAATCAGTGAAACATGCTGTCAAAATCCACGCTGATGGGGTCCCCCTCCCCTGTCGGATGAAAGGTCAGGGTGGATGTGGCAATACAGTCCTCGGGACCGCCGGATACCACTCCGAGCATCGGGTGAATATAGGTTTTTCTCATTGCAATCTCCCTTCTGTCAATATCGGGTTGTCAGGCCCGGGAAGGCCGGGCGGATACAACGTCCGAAGGGGCAAGGCAGACCGAAGACGGCCCTGCCCCCACACAAAATCCGGTTTTACTATGCGGTTATGCCAATTCCTCTGCCGGATATCTCACGGTTTGCGTCTGCCCATAGATCCGGGTCTCCCCATAGAGCAGGTATGGCCGCACCTCAAAGCTGACTTCCTGATAATGAGATGGGATGTGCCCGATAACCAGTGCCATCACATACGTTCCCCCCAGGTCAGAGGCCATGATTGTCTCGCCTCCGGCGCGAATGGACGAATACACCACGTCGGTATCGAAGGAGCAGGGCTCCGCCTCAACCGTCTCCCCGTCCTGTCTGTACGCAGCGGTCACCTCAAATCCGACGCGGGAGGCGTCCAGCGCATCCGCAACCGCCACAAACCGCAGGTCATAAAAACCGTCCTGTTCGTTCCGTTTGGTTTGAGAGCCCACCAGATGAACCGTATCAAAGCTCCCCTGCGTGAATACGGAGGACATCTCCTCTACGGTCAGTCCCTTGTTGTACAGCCGCACATCGTCCAGTGTCAGGGTGACATTGTTGCTGCCGGCCCCGTCGTACCGGTCAAGCAGGGAAAGCGGGGCGGTGGACAACCGGTCGATACGGAACGATACGTAGTCGGTTCCCTGCAGCGGAATCCAATCCTCGGCGCAGGTCGGAATTCCGTAGGAGACATAGGGGGTGTACTTCATATCCGTAGTATACCCGGAGGTGCCGGTTCCGGTTTCCATCACCAGCATAAAGTTGACGTACTCCCCGTTCTGCACCAAACCCTTTTCATCGGTTGTGTAGAAATATGTCTCCCGACTGCTCGCGGTTTTCGCAGCGTTTGTGCACAGCTTCCCGTCCGTACTGACCAGAACGGAAAACATGCAGCCGCTCTTGTTGTTTACGCGCATATCCACCAGCCGGGCCTCGCCGCCCTGACTCACATCGTCCAGACGGAAGCGGATGAACCACGTGGCAGCGCCGACATTGTTATCCGCATCCCGCGAATACAGGCTGCGGATATCCTCCGAGCTGACCGCTTCCAGCGCGGCGCCGGCCTGCAGATTGCGGACGGTCCCCCGCTCGGTATCCACATCAAAGCTTGCGCGGAAGGCATCGGAATCTATCAGAGTGGGGGAAACGGTCTGCCCGGTCGGGTCGGTATTTTTATTGTCGGGTGTATACGCATGCAGGGCATCCGACACACGGCCGCCTGTTGCCTTATCCGAGAGCGCCTCCTCTACGGTGTCTCCCTCAAAATCATAATGCACCACCAAATGTCCGGCCAGGTCTTGTCCGGCGTCCGCCGCGCTGACCGGCAGCAGGGCAAGCACGGTCAGCTGAATCAGCATGACGAGCGTCAACGCAACCGCTGTTTTTTTCATCTCAGCTGTTCTCCTTCCGTCTGAAGATACCGGATGCAGCCAGTCCGGCAACAACCAGGGCCGCCATCATGCTGCCGGAACCAAAAACCGAGGCACAGCCGTCCCCGTCTGCGGAGGAAGAATCGCCGGTGCTCTCATCCCCGGCACCGGGAGTCTCTGTCCCGGCATCACCCCCCGATGTCGCGGCCTGGGGATCGTCGGGCTCATCCGGTTCGTCCGAATCGTCCGGTTCGTCGGGTTCATCCGAATCTCCGGGGGTATCCGGCTCGTCGGTGTCGGTCGGCGTATCGGGGTCTTCCGGCTCGTCCGGGTCCTCCGGAACGGGGGTGACGGGCGGAATCTGCCAAACGGCGGCATCCGGATGCAGAACGTTGGTGAAGTAGGACTGCGCCGTCACGCCGTTCTGTGCGTAACCGTCCGAATAGTAATGCTGCCATGCCGTACCGCAGAACTGGCAGGATTCCAGCAGACAGGAATTGCCCTCAAACCGGTTCGGGTCATACTCCGAGACCTCGTAGCTGGTCAGCACCAGCTCGTCAATCGACATGCCTGCCTCCCGGCCGGTGAAATGAATGCTGTGCTCACCCGCCGTCAGGTGCAGCACCATTGGCGAATGCCTCCATTCGCCGTTCTCAATGGTCCACGGGCCATACTGCGCAGGGTCGTCATAGGTGCCGCTTTTGCGTTCGGTCAGATAAAAATACTGCCAGCTGCCATAGCAATCCGCCGCGGCATCGGCTTCATCCGGGAAGTCCCAGATTTGAGATTCCCCTCCGTCCACCGAGTAAAAGAGCGAATTGGCGGTTTGTGTGGGATAACAGACGCGCCCCCACACGGTGTAGTCACCGTCCTGCGGGACAACAAACACCCAGGTAAAGCCGTCTCCCTCTGCGTCCGATGCTTCGGCAGAGCAGGTAATGGCCTTGCCGCCCATGGCGCCCTCGGCATCGGCTAAGGCCCAGGCGTTGCCGGAATCCAGACGCACATAGGTTGCGTCATCCGTGGGATAAAACGAGACAAATTCCTCCCCCACCGTGTAAGCGCCGGTTGCCATTTTGTCGTTATCCGGCTCGGTTGGCCGGCCGTCGTCAACAAAGCTGCCGGCGGCAAACATTTCCTGCAGCTCCGCGGCGGTCAACCCCTTGTTGTACAGGCGCACATCGTCCAGCGTCAGGGTGGCATTGTTGCTGCCCGCCCCGTCATAGCGGTCAAAGAGCGAGAGCGGCGCATCGGCCAGCCGGTCAGTGCGGAACGAGACATACTCGGTCCCCTGCAGCGGAATCCAGTCGGACGCCGAAGTCGGTGTGCCATAGGACACGTAGGGCGTGTACTTGATATCCGTTTCATAGCCGGATGTACCGTTCAGACCAACGCCGGTCTCCATGACCAGCGCAAAATTGACATAGACGCCGTTTTCCACCCGGCCGGCGGTATCGGTGGTATAGACATAGTTGTTGTTTTTACTGGCAGTGCGGGCGGCGTTGGTCAGCAGCGCCCCCTCCTGGTTGACCAGGATGGAAAACATCCGGCCGCCGCTGTTGTTCACGCGCATATCCACCAGCCGGGCCTCGGCCTGACTCACGTCATCCAGACGGAAGCGGATAAACCATGTGGCGGCGCCGACATTGTCATCGGCGTCCCGGGAATAGAGACTGCGGACATCCTCCGAGCTGATCGCCTGCAGGGTGGCGCCGGCCTGCAGATTGCTGACCGTGCCCTGCACAGGGTCTACATCAAAGCTCTCTGTAAAAGCCGAGGAATCCACCGCGGTGGCCTCTACGGCCTGCCCGGACGGATCGGTATTTTTGTTGTCCGGAGTATACACGTGCAGATCGTCCTGCGCGCTGCCCCCGGTTGCCTTGTCGGTGAGCGCCTCGGCAACGCTTTCCCCCTCAAAATCGTAATGAACAACCAGATGCGAAGCAAGATCCGCATCCTCGGCCGCGGCATCGGCCGCAAAAGCCGTGGGAACGGTCCCCATCAAAAGCATCAGTGCGACAAGCAGTGCAAAAAAGCGTTTCATTGAACAATCTCCTTTCTCAAAAACAGGGAACGCACCCCGGGTCATCCGGTTTGCGTGAAGTCGGATTCCGGGCGGTCAGTTTCCCGATGCCGCGCCCGGACGCAGCACCAGATGCCAGTATCCCGCGCCCACCTCCAGGCAGAAGGCGGACGGGGTTTCGCGCAGCTGCGCATCCTCCGTGGCCGGCCGCCCGTTGACGGTCAGCTCCTCCAGGCCGCACCCAAGCCGCGGCAGAACCAGTTCTGCCTGTTGGTTCCACGGAATCCGGATGTCAAAATGCACGTCCTTTCCGCTCCTGTACCAATCGCAAACCAGCTCCCCGGTGGGACAACGGCGGCGGCAGTGCACAAATCCAAGACCTGCCGGTATGGCAGGGGCAATGCGCAAGGGCTGTGCCTCGGTCAGCATTCCAAAGCCAAAGCCCCCCAGCGCCTTGAAAAACCAGACGCCAAAGCCCCCGCTCATCGGGTGGTCGTGCGAGGTCATAAAGCCCAGATTTTTTTCCCAACGTTCCCACAGAGCGGTCGCCCCGTTCTCCAGCATATAACCAAAGCTGGGATAATCGGTTTTGCGAAGCATCCGAAGAGCGGCATCGTTCTCTCCAAGCAGGGTCAGCACCTCAAAGAGAAAACGCGTGGAATGGCTGCCGGTGGTCATGTGATAATCATCCCGCCCGGCAATACAGGACATCAGATTTGCATGGACCCGTTCCTCCATTCCCTCCGGCACAAGCCCCAGATACAGGGGCAGAATCTGGTTCCCCTGGCACAGGGGCCGGTAGCACCCCGCGTCCCGGTCGAAAAAGCGACGGTTGACGGCCTCCTTCAGGCAACGCATCCGTTCCGCAAAATCCAGCGCGGCCCGATCATCCCCCAGCATAGCCGCCATACGGCCGCAAAGCAGACACTCCATGTAGTAAAAGCAGGAGGTCAGCAGCTGATTGCTGATGTCCCGTGCAAAAGCGCTCTGATGATCCTCCAGAATGCTGTCCTTCATCGGCGGACACCATTCGCCGACATAGTAGCTGTCGATCAGCCCTTCATCCGTCAGCTTGCTTTTCTGGTACTCCATATACCAGAGCAAGGCGTCCCAATGCCGCTGCATGACCTGTCGGTCGCCAAAATAGCGATAGAGAAAATACGGAATCATGACAAACACCGAGGTATTCCAACGCGCGGGAGACATGCCGTAATAGTACGGGCAGGTATCCGGAACCGCGCCGGTCCCGCACTTCTGCTGTGCATCCAGGATGTCCGCAAACCATTTTTCATAAAACAGCTGCGAATCAAAATTCATAAAATTCTGCTCCAGCCGCATGGTGTTGTCATTCATCCACCCCAGCCGTTCATCCCGCTGCGGGCAGTCGGTGGGAACCGAGTGCATATTGTTGAGCTCGGTATTGATCAGCATCCGGTACAGGCGGTTCAGCAGCGCATCGTCGCAGGAGAATTCCCCGATGCGATTGACTGCCGTGTGTACCCGGACGCCCCTGACCTCCAGCACCTGCACGGTTCCGGTCAGGGTGATTTCCAGATACCGGTATCCACGATAGGTAAAGCGCGGGGAATAAACCTCGGTCCCCTCGCCGCACAGGTGGTAAACGTCGCAGCACCGCGCATAGCGCAGATTGACCTGATTGATGGTGTCATCGTCGTTGGCCAGCTCCGAGTAGCGCAGGCGAATGCTGGCGTTCTTTTCTCCGCGCACCGAAATGCGGGCATAGCCAGAGAAATTGATTCCCATATCCGCCACATACACCGTGGGCTGGATGGAAACAATCCGTACCGGCTCCAGCACCTCGGTTTCGCGAATCGGGGGCATCAGCTGGGAGCGCAGCACCCCCGCAATGTCGGTACGCACAGGCGCCACCCAGCCGTCCGCCTCCGGCAGCCCGCCGGCCTGCTGCCGCTCCAGCTCCCGCGCGCGCACGGCGCTGTACTCCTCCCCGTCAAACAGATTCTGGGAAAGGATTTCGCTGGTGTTGGCCCAGCAGCTCTCCGGAGCCGGCGCATACAGCTCGCTGCGACCATCCGCATACGTCACCCGGATGTTCAGCAGGAAGCAGGGCTCATGATACCACGGCAGCGGCGGCTTGGGCCGGAAATAGCGGTGGTTGTGCGCCATCCAGCCGTCGCCCAGCAAAATCCGTGCCGTGTTGTCCCCCGCCTGCAGCAGGGCCGTCACATCCAGCGTGCGGTACAGCACACGCCGGGTATAGTCGGTCCAGGCAGGATCCAGCACACTGTTGTCCGTCCGGCGACCGTTGAGCATAAGCTCACCGTACCCCAGTCCGCAGAAATAGGCGCGCGCCCGTCTGATCTCCTGACCGAGCCGGAACCGCCAGACAAAAACCGGCGCCTGACGCTTCTGATATTCCGGGTAACGCAGGAACGCCCCCTGCCACTCGGTCTGCTCCAGAATCCCAGTCTCAAAATCCGTTTCCCCGCAATACACTGCGCCGTCGGCCAGCGTGCACGCAACCAGCACCCGGTAAACCGTAAAACTGCGCAGGGGCTCGCCCCGGTAAGGAACCATTGTGGCCGTTCCGTCCTGCATTTCGCCGCTGTCCCAGGCGCAGCGACCGGTCTCATCCGTCACCCGGATCCGGTAGCCCACCTGCGGAAGGCAGGGGAACCCGACGTCCGGATACCAGGAAAACCGGGGGGCGGGATTGTCCACCCCCAGGGGGTGCTCCAGTGTCTCGCAAAGCACCTTGAGAACATTGCTCATACCGTCATCTCCCTTCCCTCAGGCGCCCGCCGGGGTGCTGCCGGGCCGTGCGCCGGCCGGTTCGTCTCCCGCCAGGGTCACCTCAAAGAACGCAATGCCGCGGCGGTCATAGGTATAGGTGATGTACAGCGTATTCCCGTCGGCAATCACCGCGGGATAGGAGAATTCCCCAACGTCATCCTCCAGTGTCAGCACCCGGCGGAAGCTCTGCCCGCCGTTGTCCGAAAAGCCAAGCGTCAGCGGATAGCGGTGCCTGGCGACCGGATTGCTCACCAGAGCCAGTGTTCCGTCCCGCAATTGCGTCAGGTCCAGGCCGCTGCCGTTGTTCGGAATTTCCGTCGGGTAGGCGGCGCACCAGCTCCTGCCGCCGTCGGTGGAGTCGCTCCTGTATGCGCAGCCGCGGTTGGTGCGCATCAGCGCGTGCACACAGCCCGCCGGCGCCTCCCACAGGGTTGGCTGAATCAGCGTGGTGCGGGGGTCGGCGTCCGGCTCCAGTGGCATCGGAATCCGGACGGCCTCCCAGGTGTACCCGTCGTCATGGGAAATATCAATCATGCAATACCAGATATCGGGGCGCTCGATGGAGGCGGGAGCCAGCAGCGTGCCGTCCGAAAGGTAGATCGGTTTGTTTTTGACCGGTCCTCTGCCCCCCACATCTCCAGGCACCAGCTCGCGTGCGGCGGAAAAGCTCCGGCCGCCGTCAACGGAACGGACGACATAGGTTTTCCAGGTTTCGATCCGGTCCGAACCCGATTTGTAGAACAGGAAAATCTCCCCCTTCCGGTTCCGGAACAGAACCGGATTCCAATGCGTCCATGCAAGCCCGTCCTCAATCACAAACGGCTTTCCCCATCTGCCGTTATGGCGGCGGGAAACCCAGATTCTTACATCCGGGTCTCCCTCCTTGGTTCCTCCGAACCAGGCGGCCAGCAGATCGCCGTCCGGCAGCTTCAGGACGGTGGAGGCATGGCACTGCGGGGTGGGCGGGCTGCAAAGGTCAAACACATACTCCTTGGTATATCGGATGATTCTCATACATCCCTCCGCTCAATAACCTTTGCTTGCCAGCTCGCGGTAGTCTTCAATCAGCGCCTGCAGCTTTTCATCGACGCCGGTTGCCACACCTCCCCACCAGCTGGTAAGGTCCTCGCCGGTCATCAGTTTTTCGCCGGCCTGGGCGTAAAAGTAATCCAGCATACTGGTATAGGTCAGGCCGAAGTCCTCAAACACACAGCTCCGGGCCAGCTCCAGCATTTCGGAGTCCTCGGGGTCGGCGGCAAAGCGGCCGGCCAGTGACTGGTCCCAATAGGCAGTGACCACGTCCTGGAGGAACAGGTAATTGAGATACTCGATGATGGTAGCCGAAATCTCCATGTCGGCGTTGGCCGGCACAAACAGCATCTCGGAGCGGTTGACATAGGTCCGGTAATCCTCCTGCTGCGAATCGTATTTCGGGAAGGGCAGCACGCCGATTTTGAAGCTGGTCATGCCGTTCATGGTCCCCAGTCTGGAAACATGCGACGAGTAGAAGAGAGAATTGCCCGAGGTGAAAATCGGTTCATTGTCATAGGTGCCGTCCACCTTGACGTAATCCTGGCCGAACAGTCCGAGATAGGCATTGTATACCGTAGTCAGGTGATCGTCATAAAAGGTAACCTGATACTTGTCCTCGGCGTTTTTGATGACCGAGACAATGCCGGAGCCAACCAGTGCCGCCGTACCCGTGTTGGTGCCGATCAGGCCGTACCGGTCTTTTTCATTCCATTCGCCGTCGCCGTTTTCGGAATAGGCTTCCCGCGTCATTTCCTGCAGCACCTCATAGGTCCAGTCACCGTTTCTGACCAGCTGGTACAGGTTGCTGTACTCTCCCGTACCGAAGAGATCGGTATGCAGGGTTTTGTTGAAAAACATCACGATGGACATGCTCACCTTATCCATATTATAGGCGCCGGCAATCGCGTAAAGCTGCCCCTCAATGGTAGAGGACTCGTTGATGCTTTGATAGTAGTAATCTGCGTCCAGATTCAAAAGATCGGTTTTGGCAAGATTCTGGTAATTGCCCTGCATGGCAAGGCTGATGCTGTGCATCTGCCCCATGATCAGGTCATAGCCGTTGCCGAAGCCGCTGGAAATGCTGTTGGTGATTTTGGAATTGAACTTGGCCGTGTTGCTGCCCTGGCTGCTTTCAAAATCAAATACGAATTCCACATTGTATTTGTCGCTGACATTCCGGTAGGTCGAATAAATCTCGTCCGACACCTGGCTGATTCCCTCTTCCTCTGCATAGCAGTAGGTTCTCATCTCGGTGCTCATCAGAATGTTGATCTCCTCCCCCTCCAGATCGATGTCCGGGAACAGATCGGGCTCTTCGGTACCGGTCGTCACGGCCGGGGTGCTGTCCGCCCCGCCGGTTTCGTCGGACGGTGCGGGTTCCTCGTCCTTGCAGGCGGCAAAAGCCGGGAGCAGCAGGCAGCAGATCAGTGCAATCAACCAAAATTTTTTCATGATATTCATCCTTTCTGTGTTTGCAGTCTGTCACTGCGGATTGGAAATCGGGGCGAAGCAGACGTCGGGCGAATCGGTAACCACGCAATGATTCAGCGGATCCTGCAGCGCGGCTTCCAGATAAGCCGCATCCGCGCCGCACGCCGCATACGCCATCACCACCACCTGCTTGCCGTGCCCGGACGCATATTGGCGGATGGCGGATGCGACCGTCTGCTGGTACCCGTTGTACTGGCGGTCGGCAATCAGCACCGTGTCGCACAGCTCCACCACCGGCTGCCAGTCGAACACGATTTTTGGCATCCGGTAATGGCACAGTCCGTTCAGGTCGTCATCCAGCGAGGGGTTTTCAAACGCGGCCAGCAGCTGAACGCCCCAGCGCTTCCCGTTCTGCCCGGCGACCTCATCCACTCCCTTCAGAAATTCGGTAAAATACTCCCCCCGCAGCCGCATCAGCTGCAGGTAGTCAAAGGACTCATCCAGAATTTCAATTCCGTAGCGCTCGGAAAATTCCTTGACATACAGGTAGTTATAACCGAAATTCCGGTAGTCGTAAACCATTCCGCCGGAGTTCTCCAGGCTGATGATCACCGTATCCGCCCCTTTGGCATAAAACCGGTCGACCTGTCCCAGCCAGTATTCCCGGACCGAATCAAACCCCTCACACAGATTGCCGCAGAGCTGATTCTGCGCGCCGGTCGCCACACCGTACACATAGCCGTTGTGCCAGCCGTCGCCCCAGTCCGAGCCGATGCCGCCGTACTGATACTCAAATCCCCAGGCCCGGAAGGATGTGAGCGCCTCGGGCGAATCGGTCAGAATCGGCAGCCGCTCCGCGCCCCAGATGTAATCGTTCGGCACCGTCCCGACCTGGAGCAGCGAATCGGAATGCGGATTCCGCGTATAGACGGCCTTTGTGGAGGTGAGCGCAGTGCCGTCGGGACCGTACAGATTGATCATGGAAAACGGGATGGTATACAGCCGGTCACCGCGTGCACGGTCCGGTGCATATGATCGGTCTGAATGGACGGGTCACAGACCACCGAGCCTTGGCAGCTATCCGTCGCCGCATAGGTATCCGGAATCGGCCGGAACCAGACCTGCGTCAGCCCCTGCTGCGCATACCCATCCATCATGGCCTGAATCGTCTCAAAGGTATGCGCCGTCGAGGACGCCTCCTTGGCAATGTCAATCACCAAGCCATATGCATCCCCACCGGAGGAAGGGACGTTCGGTGTTTCTTCATCTTTTTTGCAGCTCACACTCATCATCAATAATACCCCCGCCAAAATACAGCATAAAACGCTCTTGCCAGCCCCGAATCGGTTAACGATACCGTTGTGTACTTCATACCATCCTCATCCGTTCCTGTTACAATGGTTTCGGCCGTTTGCCCGTTCTCCCCCGGCTCCTGCTTCTGACGACAGGCGGCAAGCCCGCCCGCCGCCAACAGCAAAGCCAGCAGAAAACAGACGGCAGACCTCTGCTTTTTCCACATACAAACCTCCTGAACTGATTTCTGTTTCGCTTTTGTTTTCCGGTGCGGGCGCTATCCGGTATCGGGCTGTGGCATACGCATGGCTCTTCACCTCTCTTTTTTCTGTTTTTTCTCTTCGCAGAATGCAATATAATGATAGCACAATTTGGCGCGATATCAACATCATTTTCGGAAAATTGAGTATCAATTTCAGAAATCGTATACCAAAATGATATCCCGCAAGCCGAAGAACAGAAGCAACAGAAGCCGAGAAAGCCGGAACGGCAGACAATAAATTGGCTGGTTTATGGCAGATATTCACTTGATTTTTGTCCCAATTGTTCAAAAAATCAGGCCGTCCTGAAATCCAAACGGCACCGCGATGCAATCCAACGGAGGACTGACGCTTGCCCCCCGCCCTCTGCCCCCATCATCAGAATTCAGCCAAACCAAAAGAAAAAACAGAAAACCACTTGGAAACAAATCAATTTTATGTTATACTATTGGTAACCGCCAGACCGAAGCAGAAAAAGAGAGGATATGCGCCATGACCGAAAGCCAGCGTTTTTTACAGAATCCTGCCTCGTATTATGAGGCCGCCATGCTGCAAGCCAACAATCTGGCTCTGTTCAATCAGACCACATCGCAGCGGGATTTTCAGCTTCATATTTTCTGGTGCCGCTATATTCACTACAAAATCGGTTCCAAAATTCCTCCCAATATCACCACACACGCCCACTCGTTTTTTGAGCTGCACTGTGTGCTGAACGGTTCCTTCGCGTATGAGGACCCGGAACGGCAAAATCTGCGCGTCGGCACCGGGAACTTTATTCTGATCGCGCCGCAGATTTCCCACTCCTTCAAGCCCCTGCAGCCGGACGCGGAAACGTTTGCCGTCACCTTTGACCCGATTTGTGAGGATACCGGGCAAGGCAGAAGCATAGCGGCGCAATTTGACGCCATCACCAGTGCCACCGCCGCCATGGACCATGAAATCAGCCAGTTGATTGAACTGATTCTGCAGGAATTTCATGACAACCGCCCGTTCTGTCTTTATAATATCAAAGCGTTGCTGACCGTACTGACCACCAACATCCTCCGCCATATTTTTCTGACCTCCCCGGCACAAACACCCGAACCGCCGTACGACATCCGGCTGGTCAATCTGGAAAAGTACATTGCCAACAATCCGAACCGGATGCTGTCTGTCCAGGAACTGGCCGAATATCTGAATGTCGGCCCCCGGCAGCTCCGGAATATCATTCAATCCAACCTCGGCATGTCGGTCAAAAGCTATCTGGATTCCTGCAAGGCCAAGCAGGCCCGGAAGCTGCTGCTGGAAACCGATTACAGCCTGCAGCAAATCAGCGAAATGCTCGGCTTTTCCGAGCATAACAATTTCAATCGGTTTTTCAAACGGCTGGAAGGAATGCCCCCGGGACTTTTCCGGTTGTCCAAGGGAAAATTCATCGACAGCCGGCAGGAACAGAAGTAGGAAAGCGCACCGGCCCACCGGCCGCCTTCCGTCAAAAAAAGGCCCGTATGGGCGCTGCATGGCAGCACCCATACGGGCCTTACAGACTGTTGACCAAAGCAAGGGGTTTTGTCAGTTTGACTAAAGTTTTCGCCAATGCGCAAAGCGCATTTCCTTTTCTCAAAATGGCGGCAGGCGGCAGCTGCCGCGCAGGCGCCCGCGTACCCCCGTTGCCGGCAGATTATGCTCCGGCAAAGGTCACGGACTGGGCCCAGCTGACAAAGTAGGGGCGGTAGACCTCGTAATCGTCGCTCTCACAGGCAAACTGCAGCAGCCAGAAGGCCTCCGGTGCGCGGTACATCACACTGTAATAGTTGAACGTTTGGCCGTCCGTCGTGGCAGAACGCTCGAAGTAGGTCAGGTCGCCCTCGGTTTTGATTTCCACTTCCATTTGGTTGTTTTCCTGAACCCGTTCGGCGTAATCCGCAATGGTCATCTCGGAGCCGTTTTCAAACCGATCCAGCCCCTCCCGAATCAGAAACACGGAGCAGTCCCGGGACTGGAACGCGCCGGTGGCCCCCTCCACCTCCAGGTCGCTGAAAGCGTCGGTCAGCGTAATGGTCAGTTCCTCCAGGGTAAAGTCCTTCGGATCCGCAGTTTTGGGGTCGGCAAACATCGAGCAGCCCGATACGGCCACCGCCAGCAGCAAAATCGCCCCCATCCACAGACATTTTCTCATAACGGCATTCTCCTTTTCTGCCACGGATTCCTGCGGTGTCCCACAGGTGGACCTATTATACCACAACAGAAGCCGAAAAGCAACCCTTTTCCGGAATTTTTCGAACCGAAATTTTGCCGGGCCGGATTGTTACGGCGTGAAGCGGAGGGAGCGACAATTCCCGCCGGCGGCAGCCCGGACGTTCCCAAAGCGCCCCTGCAAGCACGCGGGAGCGTCAAAAAAACGCATACAGGTTGCAATTGGCGGCGAAAAACAGGCGGAAAAAGAATACAGCCGCGCCGGCCCCTTCCCTGCCCGGTGAGGGGAGGGATGGGGCCGGCGCGGCTCCCGACCGATGGGCTCCGGCCCGGTTTGGCAGCGGAGCGACCGGCAATAACGCGCCGGTACGGATCGGTCGTTGATTGTCAGATTTCAACAAAAAACGGCAGGAACGAATTTCATACAATTGCCATCTGCATTTCGTTGGACTGCTCTGCCCGACGGTTCAGCTCCTCGGGGTCGCGATAGGTCGGAACGGTCTGCCGGAAGGCGTTCTTGACCGCCTCGCGCTTTCCGCCGCGCTCGCAATCCTCCACGGCCTGCTGCAGGACGGCCAGCTTCTGCTCCACCTGCTCGCGGCTCAGCGGGGTATCCTTTTCGATGAAAATCAGGTGGTTCGCGGTTTTCTCCATGGTTTCGGCTTTCATCAGCAGCTCCTCGTACAGCTTTTCGCCCGGGCGCAGGCCGACCTCCTTGATTTCAATGTCCTTGTCCGGCACAAAGCCCGAGAGCTTGATCATATTCCGGGCCAGCTCATAGATGTGCACAGGCTTGCCCATATCCAGCACAAACAGCTCCCCGCGCTTGGCCATGGCCCCGGCCTGCATCACCAGCTGGCTGGCCTCGGGAATGGTCATGAAATAGCGGACAATGCGCTTGTCGGTGATGGTCACCGGCCCGCCGGCGGCAATCTGCTTTTTGAACAGCGGGATTACCGAGCCGTTGGAGCCCAGCACGTTGCCGAAGCGCACCGCGGCAAACGAGGTTTTGCTGTCGGTCCGGCACTGCACCACCATCTCGCACATCCGCTTGGAAGCCCCCATGATATTGGTGGGGTTGACGGCCTTGTCGGTGGAAATCAGGATGAATTTTTTCACCCCGTAGGCCTCGGCCATGTCGGCGGTGTTACAGGTGCCCAGCACGTTGTTTTTGATGGCCTCGGTGCCGCTGTCCTCCATCAGGGGCACGTGCTTGTGTGCCGCCGCATGGAAAACGATATCCGGCCGGTAGGCCGCAAACACGGCCTCCAGGCGCTGGCGGTCCCGCACCGAGCCGATTTCCACATTCAGCCGCAGGGTGTCGCCGTAAAAGCTGAGCAGCTCCTGCTGAATGTCGTAGGCGTTGTTTTCGTAGATATCAAAAATCACCAGCTGCCGGGGCCGGCACTTGGCAATCTGCCGGCAGAGCTCGCTGCCGATCGAGCCTCCTCCGCCGGTCACCAGTACCACCTGGTCGCGGTAATAGCGCAGTGCCTCGGAATCGGTAACCGAAATCGGCTTGCGGAACAGCAAATCCTCAATCTGGAATTCCCGCACGATCCGGTGCTTCTCCTCCCGGTCGTCCACACCGATCCCCTCGCGGATCGGGCTGTCGTAAATTTTGACCTTGCAGCCATATTCCTCATACTGATGATACAGCTTTTCCAGCTCCTCGGTGTTCAGGCGCGAGATGGCGATGATAACCTCGCTGATGTTCTGCGCGGAAAGCAGGTCCCCCACCCCCTGGTCGGGGTAAACCGGCAGCTCCACCACCTTGCTGCGGATTTTGTTTTTGTCGGTGTCAATGAAGCAGACCGGCTGATAATGGGAGTTGGGATTGGTGCGCAGCTCATTGGCCAGGAACACCCCCAGCTGCCCCGCGCCGACAATGGCGACCCGGATCTGCGTGCCCGTCTGGCCGGGCTGCCCGCAGTGCCGGTGCTTGTACAGCAGGCGATAGCAGTAGCGGGCCGAGAGCGCGGCCAGGGCGCTCAGGGCCGTGACCGTAACAAACAGCCACACCCCCGGCCACAGCCGGAACAGGCGGGCCACAACCAGGGCGGTAAGGCCCCCGAACATGTCGGCCAGAATCAGCCGGAAATAGGACTGCGTACTGGTGTAGCGCCACACCGTGGAGTACACCCCCATCAGCAGGCGGAACGCGAAGGTCAGCACCAGCAGAATAGCGATATTCCCCAGATACCGCGGCACATCGTCCACCGGAATGCTGTAGGATACCAGCCCGGAAATGATAAAATACAACGCCGCAATCACACAGAAACAAAGGACATCGAAGCCGATGAGAATGACGTTCTTCATACTGATTTTCATTTTTTTCATGCGTTTCTCTCCTTATGCGCATGCCGGGCCCTCCGCTCCGCGGGCGGTGCGGACGGCCGGCGGATCTGTCAGCGGTTGGCGTACATCCGGTCGTAATAATTGCGGTACTCGCCCGAGATGATGGTCTCCCACCATTCGCGGTGCGTCAGATACCACTCAATCGTCCTGTCAATGCCGTCCGCAAAGCGGGTCTCGGGGAGCCAGCCCAGCTCGTTGTGAATCTTGGTCGGGTCGATGGCATAGCGCATGTCATGCCCCTTACGGTCGGCCACAAAGCGGATGAGCGACTCAGGCTTGCCCAGCTTTTTGCAGATCAGTCTGACAATTTCCAGGTTGGACATCTCATTGTGTCCGCCCACGTTGTACACCTCGCCCACGGTCCCGCGGCGGATGATGAGATCGATGGCCCGGCAGTGATCCTCAACATACAGCCAGTCCCGCACGTTTTCCCCCTTGCCGTACACCGGCAGGGGCTTGTCGTTCAGGGCATTGGCAATCATCAGGGGAATCAGCTTTTCGGGAAAATGATAGGGCCCGTAGTTGTTGGAGCAGCGGCTGATGGTCACCGGCAGCCCGTAGGTGCGGTAATAGGCCTGCACCAGCAGGTCGGCCCCGGCCTTGGAGGCGCTGTAGGGGCTGCTGGTGTGAATCGGGGTCTGCTCGGTGAAAAACAGGTCGGGGCGGTCCAGCGGCAGGTCGCCGTACACCTCGTCGGTGGAGACCTGATGGTAGCGCCCGACACCGTATTTGCGACAGGCATCCATCATCACCTGGGTGCCCAGAATGTTGGTTTGCAGAAAGACCTCGGGGTTCTCAATCGACCGGTCCACATGGCTCTCGGCCGCAAAATTGACCACAATGTCGGGGTGCTCCTCGGCAAAAATGCGGTCTATCCCCTCCCGGTCGCAGATGTTGATTTTGCAGAAGCGGAAGTCCGGATGCTTCAGCGCCTCGGCCAGCGTGGAAAGGTTGCCGGCATAGGTCAGGCAGTCCACGCAGACCACGCGGTCGCCCGGATGGCGCCGCAGCTGGTCGTAAATGAAATTGGAGCCGATGAAGCCGGCGCCGCCGGTGACAAGAATGGTTTTGCCCATCTGTTTCCTCCTTCCGCCTCACAGCGTGCGGGCAAGCTCCCGCAGGCCGGGGTGGTGCTTGTCCTTTTCGTTGAGAATCACCTGGCTCACGTCCCCCCAGTCGATGCCGATGTCGGGATCGTTCCACATCAGCCCGCCCTCATCGTCGGGGTGATAGAAATCCGTGACCTTGTAGCAGAACTCGGCGGTCTCGGAGCGGACCAGAAAGCCGTGCGCAAAGCCCTCGGGAATGTAGAACTGCTTTTTGTTTTCGGCGCTCAGCTCAATGCCGTACCACCTGCCAAAGGTGGGTGAGCCCCGGCGCAGGTCCACGGCCACGTCAAACACCGTGCCCGAGATCACCCGCACCAGCTTGCCCTGCGGGTGCCGCTTCTGATAATGCAGCCCGCGCAGCACACCGCGGCGGGACATGGACTGATTGTCCTGCACGAACACCATGTCCAGGCCCGCCTCCCGCATGTCGCGTTGGTTATAGGTCTCCATAAAATAGCCGCGCTCGTCGCCGTGTACCGTCGGCTCAATCACGCACAGCCCTTCAATTTCCGGTCTTGTGACCCGAATCTGTCCCATCTGCCTCCCACCTTTCCAGTTCCTTGAGATATCTTGCCAGCGCATCCCGCCAGTCGGGCAGCGGAACAAAGCCGTTTTCGGCCAGCTTGCGCTTGTCCAGCCGGCTGTTGTAAGGTCGCCGGGCCCGGGACAGCCCGTACTCGGCGGTGCTGACCGGCGTCACCTCTGTGGACATGCCGGCCTGACGGAAAATTTCGGCCGCGAAATCGGCCCAGGAAATGTATCCGCCCTCGTTGGTGGCGTGGTAGCAGCCATACCGGTCGGTGGCAATCATATCCGCCAGCAGTCTCGCCAGGTCCACCGTGTAGGTGGGTGTGCCGATCTGGTCGTTGACCACGCGCAGGCAGGGGTGCGTTTTCCCCAGCCGCAGCATGGTTTTGATGAAGTTGCCCCCGTGCAGGCCAAACACCCAGGCAATGCGCACGATGAAGTGCCGCCGCACCAGCGACCGCACCGCCATCTCGCCGGCCAGCTTGGTCTCGCCGTACACGTTCAGCGGCGCAAAGGCCGTACAGTCGGGCTCCCAGGGCGCGCTGCCATCCCCGCCGAACACGTAATCGGTGGAGATATACATCATTTTGCAGTCCAGCTCCCGGCAGACCCGGGCAATGTTCTCGGTTCCGGCGGCGTTCACCAGCCGCACCTTCTCCCGGTTTTCGGGCTCCTCGGCGGCGTCCACCGCGGTCCAGGCGGCGCAGTGAATCACCGCGCCGGGCCGGACGTCGCGCAGCACGCGGGATACGGCGGCAGGGTCGGTGATATCCATTTCCTCCAGGTCCACGCCCACCGCGTCCTCGCCCCGCGCGCACAGCTCGCGCATCAGGTCGCTCCCCAGCTGCCCGCGGGCGCCGGTAATCAGAATCCGCATTCCTTTTTCTTCCTCTCTGTTCCGTCGTTTTCCAGATGCCCGGCCGGCTCCAACCGGTCCCGGAGCAGGCGCCGCCGTCCGGCGGGCATTGTCAGATTGTTACAAATTCTATCAACTGGTTTGATCGGCTTCCGGCAGACGTCAGGAGCCCGTCCCGCAAAAAAAGACTGCCGATGCAAAACGGTATGCGTCATCGGATGTCTTATATCATACCACAAAAAATGCGATTTGTCAATTGTTTTTATATAATTCCGGCAATTGTGAACTCCTGCCAGGGCAGGAAAACGCCCGCGTGTGCCCCGGGCAGACGCCGCCCCGGCGGCCGCCCGCAGAATCAGTATATCACAGCCGATGTACCAATTGCGGGACGTCCTGCCGTTTTGCCCGCGCAGCAGTCCGAGCAAACCGGGCGGCCGCCGGGACCGTGCGGAAGGCTCAGCTCCCGCGGACGCGCTCGGCGTTGTTTTCCTCAATCCGTCCGGCCAGGGTCAGGGGATGGCTCCGGCGGCGGAGCTGCTCGGTGCGCTTTGCCGTGAACGCAATGAAAATCAGATAGATATACGGCATTCCGAGGTTGGTCTCCAGGAGCGAATTGACCAGGAGTGTGCGCAGCTGCTCGGCCGGAGCAAAGCCCGCGCTGCGGATGCCGCCCAGCAGCAGCCCGGCCTCCCAGCCCAGCTGCACTAGGATGCCGATGGCCAGCAGCCAGGGCAGGCTGACGCGCCGGCAGCGCTGCCCCTGCGCCAGATTGTATACAATGGCCCCCAGGTATCCGGCAAACAGAATCAGCGCCATGTACCCGTGATACGCACCGGTGGTGCGCTGAATGACAATGGTCGCCTCCCCGCCAAAGGTTTCGGCCAGCAGCGGGCAGCAGAACCACCACAGCAGAATCAGCGCCGACCACTCAAACAGGTGCCGGTCCCGGGAAAGCCACAGCCAGATCCAGACAAAGTTGGTAAAGCCATAGCTCATCGACATCCACAGCAGCACCCAGAACAGCGAGCCCCCCTGAATGCTGCGGGAATGGCACACCAGATGAAAAATGCCGTAATCCACCAGCATATAAAGCACCCCGGCCAGCAGCCCGACCAGTACCGTGGCATATTTGCGCCGGTACAGCAACAGCGCGGCCAGCACGGCCAGAAAGGCAAGATCCAGCCAGATATACATCGCTGAGAACTGCCGTTTTGCAATCAGTTCGGTCATCTCACAGGCTCCTCTGTCGTGCGGCGCGCAGCACGCGCCGGCAATGCATCCCACCGCGGCGGGATGTCGTGCTCTTTATCATACCACATTTTGCGGAAAAAATCAATGCTTTTTTGCAAAAAAGAGACCTGCGGGCCGTACACTGCCCGCCCGGCGCTTGACAACCGGGGGCGGTTGTGGTAAAATAAAAGCAAAACCGGGCGTCCCGCCGGAGCGGCGTCCCCCGGTGATTCTGCCGCCGAGGAGGAAGCGCCATGAAGCCACAGTCCACCCAAGACCCCGCGCAGCTGCCGGGCGGTCCTGCGGCGCCGGCTCCCCGGACCGCGGAGCCGGCCGGCGGCTTCCCCGACCCATGCGTCCCCGCCCTGCTGACGCCGCAGGAGCGTGCCGCCCGCTTTGCGCGCCTGTGCGCCGAGGCCATGCGCGAGCGGCGTGGGAGCGGAGAGGCCGGCATCGGCACATTGGCCGAAAAATGGCTGCACCGGATTGTCAAGCGCTACCTGACCGACGACCCCGCCCAGTGCGAGACGCGGCTCCCCGGCACCCGCTACATCCCGGACGTGCGCATCGGGCAGTCGGTGTACGAGGTGCAGACGGGCGCCTTCGCGCCGATGCGCGAAAAGCTGCGGTACTATCTGGAGCAGACCGACCTGTCCGTCACGGTGGTGCGGCCGGTGGCGCAGAACCGCTGGGTAAGCCTGATTGACCCCCGGACGCAGGAAATTTCCCCCCGCCGCCGCTCCCCCCGCCACGGCAGGGCCGAGGAGCTGCTGCCCGAGCTGTACGGAATCCTGCCCTTTCCCGGGCACCCCCGCCTGCGCTTCCTGCTGCTGATGCTGGAGGTGTACGACTTCCGGCTGGCGCCCCCGCCGGGACGCCGGGGCGGGCGGGCGCGCTTCGAGCGCATCCCGCTTTCGCTGCTGGGGGAGCTTTCGCTGCATACGCCCTCCGATTTCGCCCGTTTTGTGCCCCCCGCGCTTCCCTCTCCCTTTACCGTCAGGCAGTTTTCGGCCCTGAGCCGTCTGCGCGGGCTGGACGCCTACTCGGCCGTGCGGGTGCTGGCCTCGCTGGGGCTGCTCCTCCCGGCGCCCCCGGTCGGCCGGGCAATGGCCTTTTTCCCCGCGCCGGGCACAGCGGACGGGCGGGAACGATAACGGCGGCAGCGCGCTGCCCGGGCCGGAATCGGGCCGCTGATTCGCCGCGATGCGAAAAAATTTCCAAAAAAATCAGAAAATCCTCTTGCAAGGAACACGCTTGCATGATATAATAGATATCGGGTAATAATTTATAGAGACGAAAATGCGCCCGGTGGGCGCGGGAGGTACCATTTGATCGTTGCGTTAGAGGATGCAAAGCACAAGCTGACCGGGCTGCGCGAAAGCGTAAAGGATCTCGGCTCGGCGCTCCGGATTGAAGAGACGCGGGAAAAGCTGAAGGACCTGGAGGCGCAGACAACGGCCCCGGATTTCTGGAACAACACCGAAAACTCCTCCAAGGTCCTGCAGGTCATCAAGCAGTCGCAGGACAAGGTGGAGGGCTACGAGCGGCTGTGCGCCCGGCTGGAGGACGCCATTGCGCTGGCCGAAATGGCAATTGAGGAGAACGACGAGAGCTGCGTGGAGGAGGTGCAGTCCGAGCTGGCGGCCATTACCGCCGAGGAGGAGCACCGCCGGATTGAGGTTCTGCTCTCGGGCGAATACGACAAAAACAACGCCATTGTCTCCTTTCACCCCGGGGCCGGCGGCACCGAGGCGCAGGACTGGGCGCAGATGCTCTACCGCATGATCACCCGCTGGGCCGAAAAAAGCGGCTTTCAGGTCAAGCTGACCGACTGGCTGGAGGGGGACGGCGCCGGCATCAAGAGCGCCACCATTATGGTCATCGGCACCAACGCCTACGGCTATCTCAAAAGCGAAAACGGCGTGCACCGGCTGGTGCGGGTCTCCCCCTTCGACGCCAACGGCCGCCGGCAGACCTCCTTTGCCTCGATTGAGGTCATGCCCGAATTTGAGGATGTGGACAAGGTGGTGCTGCGGGACGAGGACCTGGAAATCACCGCGCACCGCTCCAGCGGCGCCGGCGGACAGCACATCAACAAAACCGACTCGGCCATCCGCATTGTGCACAAGCCGACCGGCATTGTGGTGGGCTGCCAGACCGAGCGCTCGCAGTTGCAGAACAAGGAAACCGCGCTGCACATGCTCAAGGCCAAGCTGATGGAAATCAAGCTGCAGGAGCGGCTGGACACCATCGAGGACATTCAAGGCAACAAGGCCAACATCGAATGGGGCTCGCAGATCCGCTCCTACGTATTCATGCCCTACACGCTGGTCAAGGACACCCGCACCGGGTACGAAACCGGGAACATTCAGGCGGTGATGGACGGGGACCTGGACGGCTTTATCAACGCCTATCTCAAAATGACCGCGAAATAAACGCGCACACCGGGGTCTCCCCGGAGAGCCGCCGCCCCGGCGGCCGGCCGATCTGTCATCTCATTTCCGGATTGCCCGGAGGAAAGGAATAAAGAATGAAAAAACTGGAACTGGACAGCAAAAAAGTACTCCTGCTGACGGGCGCCGCCGTGGCGGTGGGCTCCCTGATTGCCATTGCGGACTACGCCGACCGGAAGCGGAGAGACCGGGCGGCCCATACCGTTGAGCTGGTTGCGGGAATTGCAGGGCTCCTGGTGGGGGCCGTGCTGGCAACCGAGCCACGGCGCCGCGAAAACCGCGAGCGTGTGCTGGTGGACGATATGTTCACCGACGAGGACGCCGCGCTGGCCGACGAACAGATCCGCGAAACACTGAACCGCGAGGATGACGGGGCCGCCGAGGCCGTCCCGCCCGCCGACCGGCTGCGCACCATTGAAGTGGACAACGAAACCTCGATTGAGGATTTCATCTGAGGGCCGGGCGGACGCCGTCCGGAAAAAACGAATCCGACGCTGACCCTGTGCAAGCGGGGCACGGGGGCGTGGCAAACGCCCCCGCATTTGTGTGATTGGGAGTGAAACTATGGTGACCATTCAATCGGTGACGCCGGGCAGCATGGCGGCACACGCCGGCATCCGGGGCGGCGACCGGCTCCTCTCGGCCAACGGGCACGACGTCCGGGATGTGCTGGACTACCGCTTTTACCTGACCGACCGCTCGGTGCGGCTGGAGCTGGAGCGGGAGGGCGAGCGCTACGCCGTCACGCTCAACAAGGGGGAATACGACGACATCGGCCTGGAGTTTGCCACCCCGCTGATGGACAAAAAGCGCTCCTGCGCCAACGCCTGCGTGTTCTGCTTTGTCGACCAGATGCCGCCCGGAATGCGCCAGACCCTGTATTTCAAGGACGATGACGACCGTCTCTCCTTTCTGCACGGCAACTATGTGACGCTGACCAATCTGCACGACGCCGACATCGAGCGTCTGATTGCCATGCATCTCTCCCCCATCAACGTGTCGGTGCACACCACCAACCCGGAGCTGCGGGTGAAGATGATGAAGAACCGGCGCGCGGGCGAGGTGCTGGCCTATCTGCCGCGCCTGGCCGAGGCCGGCATTGCGCTGTGCACGCAGATTGTGCTCTGCCGGGGGCTGAACGACGGGGCGGAGCTGGACCGCACCATGCGCGACCTGTGCGCGCTGCACCCCGCGCTGCGCTCCTGCGCGGTGGTCCCGGCCGGGCTGACCCGGTTCCGGGAGGGGCTCTATCCGCTCGAGCCCTTCACGCCCGCCGAGTGCGCCGGGGTGATCGAACAGGTCAACCGCTTTGGCGACGACTGCCTGCGCAGGCTGGGCACCCGTCTGTTTTACTGCGCCGACGAGCTGTATGTGCGCGCCGGGCTGCCGGTCCCGCCCGAGGAATACTACGAGGACTTTTCCCAGCTCGAAAACGGCGTTGGGATGCTGGCCTCCCAGCAGTCGGAATTTGACTTTGCGCTGGAGGAACTGGACGCCCGTCTCCCGGACTTCCGGCCGCCCCGCACGGTAACCGTTGCAACCGGGGTCGCCGCATATGCCCACATCTGCGGGCTGGCACACCGGCTCGAGGCGCGGGTGCCGGGGCTGACCGTCCGGGTGCGGCGCATCGTCAACCGCTTTTTCGGGGAGAGCGTAACCGTGGCGGGGCTGCTGACCGGCAAGGACGTCTCGGAGCAGCTGGCCGGGGAGGAGCTGGGGGACGAGCTGCTCTTCCCCGCCGCCATGCTGCGCGCCGAGGGGGACGTCTTCCTTGACGACATGACCCCTGCCCGGCTCTCGGAGCTGCTGGGCGTTCCGGTGCGCGCCGCGGGCAACGACGGCGAGTCGCTGCTGCGCGCGCTGCTGGGCGTGTAGCCGCAAAAAAACGAGGCTCCGCCGGACAGGTCCAAGGGGGAAGCCCCATGCCCCGGCAGGGCTCCCCCGCAAAGTCTCTCGAATTTCAGGTGAAGGATGTGATAGAAATGTCAAAACCCGTCATTGCCATTGTCGGGCGGCCGAACGTCGGCAAAAGTACGCTGTTCAACAAGCTCATCGGGGAGCGCCGCTCCATTGTCGAGGACACCCCCGGCGTCACCCGCGACCGCATCTACGGGGAAACCGAATGGCGGGGGCGCAGGCTGGTGGTGATTGACACCGGCGGCATTGAGCCGAAAACCGATGACGTCATACTCTCGCAGATGAAGCTGCAGGCGCAGGTTGCCATCGACGACGCCGACGTCATCGTCTTCCTCTGCGACGTGCGCACGGGCCCCACCGCCGCCGACCGAGAGATTGCGGTCATGCTCAAAAAAAGCGGCAAGCCCGTGGTACCCTGCATCACCAAATGCGACAGCGTCGGCGCCCCCCCGATGGAGTTTTACGAGTTCTACGAGCTGGGCTTTGACCGGGAGCTGATTCCGGTATCCGGCATTCACGGCTCGGGCACAGGTGACCTGCTGGACGCCTGCCTGGAGGCGCTGGAGGACCGGCCGGAGGAAGCGGATGAGGACGGGGGCATCCGGGTGGCCGTTATCGGCAAGCCGAACGCCGGCAAATCCTCGCTGATCAACCGCATGGTGGGGAAAAACCGCCTGATTGTTTCCGACATTGCCGGCACCACGCGCGACGCGGTGGACACCACCCTGCGCAACGAGTTCGGCAACTACACCCTGATCGACACGGCCGGCATCCGGCGGCAATCCAGAATCGGGGACAAAATCGAGCACTACAGCGTCCTGCGCGCGCACATGGCGGTCGAGCGCGCCGACGTCTGCCTGCTGATGATTGACGCGCAGGCCGGCATCACCGAGCAGGACGAAAAGATTGCCGGCATTGCGCACGAGGCCGGCAAGGCCACCGTGATTGTGGTGAACAAGTGGGACCTGATTGAAAAGGACAACCGCACGGTATCCGAATTCAACAACCGCATCCGCACCGCGCTGGCCTACATGCCCTACGCGCCGATTCTCTATGTCTCGGCAAAAACCGGGCAGCGCATCCCGGCGCTCTATGAAAAAATCAACGCGGTGTTCGCGCAGGCCACCCGGCGCGTCACCACCGGGATGCTCAACGACGTGCTGGGCGACGCAATGATCCGCGTACAGCCTCCGTCGGACAAGGGCCGCCGGCTCAAAATCTATTACATGACGCAGATTTCGGTCGCGCCACCGTCCTTTGTCATCTTCTGCAACCGGGTGGAGCTGTTTCACTTCTCCTATCAGCGCTTCATCGAAAACTGCCTGCGCGAGGCCTTCGGCTTTGAGGGCACGCCGATCCGGCTGATCATCCGCATGAAGGGGGAGGAGGCATGACGCTGCAGGGCATTCTGTTCGACTTCAACGGCACGCTGTTTTTTGACAGCGAGATGCACCTGGCCGCCTTCCGCGAGATGTTCCGCCGGGCGGGACTGCCGGCGCTCCCGGACCGGGAGATGATCCGTCGGGTGTTCGGTCGCAGCAACGAGAGCATCTGCCGCGAGCAGTTCAGCCCCGGGGCGGGGCCGGACGAGGTCGCGGCCTTTGCGCGGGACAAGGAGGCGCTCTACCAGTCCTTCTGCCTGCAAATGCCCGAGCGGCTGCACCTGGTGGCGGGCGCGCCAGAAATGCTGGACCACCTGAGGGCAACCGGCGTGCCCTTCTGCCTTGCCACCGGCTCGGGGCCGGAGAACATCGCGTTCTACCGGGAGCACCTGGGGCTGGACCGCTGGTTCTCCCCCGACCGCATCGTCTGCTTTGACGGCAGCTATCCCGGCAAGCCGGCCCCCGACGTCTACCGGCTGGCCGCCGCACGGCTGGGGCTGGAGCCCTCCGCGTGCCTGGTGCTGGAGGACGGCACCAGCGGCCTGCGCGCCGCTGCGGCTGCGGACGCCGGGGCTGCGGTTGCGCTGTGGGAGGCGCGCTTCCCCTCCCCGCTCACGGACGGAATGCGGGTAGACCGCGAGCTGCACGATCTGCGGGATTGGCAGGCTCTGCTGGCCGGCTTCGGCCTGCTCCGCTGAAGCCTGCTTAAAGCCTCGGGCGGTTTCAGACCTTGGGCGCTGCCCAAACCCGCTGAAGAAACTTTTTTGAAAAAAAGTTTCTTCAGAATCTTCAAAAAACCAAAAAAAGGGTATCGTGTAAAGCCATTTGTTCCCTCTCAGGCTGTAACCAAAGCAACGATGCCCGCCGGTTTGGCTTTCTCCGTCAGGCACGCGCAGGCGGCTTGCCGGTGCACGAAAAAGAACCCCGATTGCGAAAGGAGTCTCCCTGATGTTCATAGACCAGACAAAAATTCAGATCAAGGCCGGGGACGGCGGAAACGGCGCGGTCTCCTTCCGGCGTGAGAAGTACGTTGCCGCCGGAGGCCCGGACGGCGGGGACGGCGGCCGGGGGGGCAATGTCGTCTTCCGGGTGGACCGGGGCTGCAACACCCTTCTGGCCTTCCGCTACAAGCATCACTTCTCTGCCGCGCGCGGAGGGGACGGCGGCGGCTCCAAATTTCACGGAGCCAACGGGGAGGACCTGGTCATCCTGGTTCCGCCCGGAACCCTGATCCGGGACGCGGAGAGCGGAAAGGTCATACATGACATGTCCGAGGACGGCGGTGCCGACTACACGGCCTGCCGGGGCGGACGGGGCGGCTGGGGCAACCGGCATTTTGCTACTCCCACCCGGCAGGTGCCGATGTTCGCCAAAAACGGCACCCGGGGCGAGGAGCGGGAGGTGGTGCTGGAGCTGAAAATGCTGGCCGATGTGGGCATCATCGGCTATCCCAGCGTGGGCAAATCCTCGATTCTTGCCCGCATCAGCGCCGCCCGGCCCAAAATTGCCGATTATCACTTCACCACGCTCTCCCCGAACCTGGGCGTGGTGCGCACCGGCGGCGAGCAGGGCTTTGTGGCGGCCGACATTCCGGGGCTGATCGAGGGCGCGGCCGACGGTGCCGGACTGGGACACGCCTTCCTGCGCCACATCGACCGCTGCCGCCTGCTCTGGCATGTGGTGGACATCTCCTGCTTTGAGGGCCGGGACCCGGTGGAGGACGTGAAGGTCATCGACGCCGAGCTGGCGCGCTACAGCCCCGAGCTGGCCGGGCGGCCGCAGCTGATGGTGGCAAACAAGACCGACGCGCTCGACCGCAACGCGGTGGACATTCCCGCCTTTGAGCGCTTTGCCCGGGAGAGCGGCCGGGAGCTGTTCTATGTCTCGGCCGCCACCGGCGAGGGACTGGACGCGCTGCTCCGCCGCACGGCTGAGCTGCTGCGCGAGCTGCCCCCGATGAAGGTCTACGAGCAGGAATACCAGCCCGAGGACGCCTACGTGGGCGGCGGCAGGGAGACCGTAATCCGCCGGGAAAACGACACCTTTTATGTGGAGGGAGAATGGCTGCGCAACCTGATGGGGCAGATCAATTTCAGCGATTACGAATCGCTGAGCTTCTTCCAGCGGGTGCTGCAGCGCAGCGGCGTGTTCGAGGCGCTGGAGGCCAAGGGCTGCCGGGACGGGCACACGGTATCGATTTACGACTTCGTCTTCGACTACGTCAGATAGCCCCGAACGCCCACGCGGCATGACCGGATGCCGGCCCGGCAACACCGCCCGGGCGGGCACCGGCACACAAAGCAGGCGGCTCCCCTGACAGAACCGCCCGCATCCGCTTCATTTCAGCAGACAAGGAGAATTTCCATGAACGCAGGCACCCCAACCTTCGGCCCCGGCGGAAACGGCGAATGGTTTTACGCCGAGGGCAACAAAACCACCGCGCAGGCGCCGGCCTGGCTGAAGGAAAAGCAGCTGGACGCCTTTGAATATGAGGCCGGCAACGGCCTGACGGCCGGCGAGGCCTCCCTGCGCGCCATAGGGGAGCAGGCAAAGCTGCACGGCATCCTGCTCTCGCTGCACGCACCGTATTATATCTCGCTCTCGGGCGCCGACGAGGAAAAGCGCCTCAAAAGCATCACATACATTCAGAAATCGCTCTGGGCGGCCGGGCTGCTGGGCGCCGACACAATTGTCATTCACAGCGGCAGCGCGGGCAAGCTCACGCGCGAGGAGGCCATGCGCCTCTCCTGCGACACGCTCTCCCGCACGGCCGAGGCGGTCGGAGACGCGCCCTGCGCCCGGCTCGGGATTGAGACGATGGGCAAGGTCAACCAGCTGGGCACGCTCGAGGAGGTCATTGAGCAGTGCCGCGTCTCCCCGATTTACACACCGGTTGTGGATTTCGGGCATCTCAACGCCCGCAGCATCGGCGGTGCGTTTCCGGACGCCGACAGCTACCGCCGGATATTCGACCGCATCGGCAGCACGCTGGGCGACGCGCACGCGCGGCACCTGCACTGCCATTTCTCCAAAATTGAGTACACAAAAGCCGGGGAAAAGAAACACCTGACCTTTGCCGACGACACCTTCGGCCCGGTGTTCGAGCCGCTGGCGGAGGCCATTGTGCGCGAGGGGGTCTGCCCCCGCATCATCTGCGAATCGGCAGGCACCCAGGCCGAGGACGCGCTCTATATGAAGCGCGCGTGGGAGGCGGCGGCGCGGCTGTAAAGGGGCCGCAGGTTTGCCCGGGAAAAGCGTTCCCCGAAGAGTCCTTCCCGCGCCCCTTTCAAAAGCTTTTATCAAACAAAGACCATCGTCCGGGTACTGCCGGCGCTGCGGCTTTGCGCCATGCCTTTTTTCAGGTTTTTGGAAGGTTGGTTTGGGCGGCGCCCAGGGTCTGATGCCGGCGTCCAAGACCTTTCATAAAAACACACCCTGTTCTTACGAGGTATCTATGCAACAGACACTCCCCCAACGCTATCTTGCGGCCAAGGCCGCGCTGTTCGAGCGCGCCTTTTCGTCGCTCAATCCCCGCCAGCAGGAGGCGGTGTTCCACGTCAACGGGCCGCTTCTGGTGCTGGCCGGCGCGGGCAGCGGCAAAACCACGGTGCTGGTGCGCCGCATTGCCTTTCTCATCCGCTACGGCAACGCCTACCACAGCGAGCGGCTGCCCGAGCCGCTGACCGAGGCGGCCGTCAGCCGGCTGGAGCAGGCCGCCAGTCTCTCCCCCGGGGAGCTGCTCCCGCTGCTGGACGAGTTTGCCGACGACCCCTGCCCGCCGTGGCGGGTGCTGGCCATCACCTTTACCAACAAGGCGGCAAACGAAATCAAAACCCGGCTGGCCGGCATGTTTCCCGAGCAGCCGGGGTACGCCGACGAAATATGGACCGGTACCTTTCACTCGGTCTGCGTGCGCATCCTGCGCCGGCACGGCGAGGCCTGCGGCTACCGCCCGGGCTTTTCGATTTACGACGCCGACGACAGCAAAAAGGCCTTTTCTGAGGCCATGAAGCGGGCCGGAGTGGACGAAAAGGTGCTGCCCCTGAAGACGGTTGCCAACGCGGTCAGCCGGGCCAAGGACCGCCTGCTGACGCCCGAGGAATACGAGGCCGAGGCCGGCCGGGACTACCGCCTGGGGCAGATTGCGCGGGTGTATACCGCATACCAGCAGCTGCTGCGCGAATCCAACGCGCTGGATTTTGACGACCTGATTATGCAGACCGTGCTGCTGCTGCAAAGGGAGCCCTCGGTGGCAGAGGAGTACCAGCGGCGCTTCCGCTACGTCTGCGTAGACGAGTATCAGGACACCAACCCCGCGCAGTTTGCGCTGACCCGCCTGCTCTCGGGCGGCAGCCGGAACCTGATGGTGGTGGGGGACGACGACCAGAGCATTTACCGCTTCCGGGGGGCGACCATCGAGAACATCCTCTCCTTCGACAAGGCCTACCCCGGCGCGACCGTGGTGCGGCTTGAGCAAAACTACCGCTCCACCCAGAACATCCTGGACGCCGCCAACGCCGTCATCCGCCAGAACGCCGGACGCATGGGCAAAACGCTGTGGACCGCCGCCGGTGCGGGCGCGCCGATTCACCTGATTTCCTGCGCCGACCAGAACGACGAGGGGCGGCGGATTGTGGACGTCATCCAGCGCAAGGTGGCGCGTGGGGAGGCCCGCTACCGCGATTTTGCGGTGCTGTACCGGGTCAACGCGCAGTCGCAGTCGCTGGAGCAGGCCTTTGCGCGCGCGGCGGTTCCCTACCGGATGCTGGGCGGCCTGCGCTTCAACGACCGCAAGGAAATCCGCGACGCGGCGGCCTATCTCCAGCTGATTGCCAACCATGACGACAACCTGCGCCTGCTGCGCGTCATCAACGAGCCGCGGCGCAAAATCGGCCCCCGGACGCTGGAGGCCGTGGCGCAGATTGCACAGGAGCAGGACTGCTCGATGTTCGGGGTCATCGAGCGGGCGGCCGACTTTGTCGCGCTGCGCAACGCCCGGCCGATGCTGGAGGATTTCGCGGCCCTGATTCACACCCTGACCGAGGACCTCGGGCGGCTGCCGCTGGACGTCTTCTTTGACGCGGTGCTGGACCGCTCGGGCTACCGGCGGATGCTGACCGAAGCCGGCGAGAGCGAGGCCGAACGGCTGGATAACCTGGAGGAGTTCAAATCCCAGATCATCGACTACATGAAGCACGCGGAGCAGCCCACGCTGGCCGGCTTTCTGGAGGAAACCGCGCTGGTGGCCGAGGTGGACCGCTATGACGAGGACGCCGACGCGGTGGTGATGATGACCATGCACGCGGCCAAGGGCCTGGAATTCCCGGCGGTCTTTCTGCCGGGCATGGAGGACGGGCTCTTCCCGGGAATGCAGACCATCGATGCGGGACAGGCCGAGATGGAGGAGGAGCGGCGGCTGTGCTATGTGGCCCTCACCCGCGCCAAACGCGAGCTCTACATCCTGCACACCGCGCAGCGGCTGCTCTACGGCCGCACAGGCTACAATCCCCTCTCGCGCTTTGTCTCGGAAATTCCCGACGCGCTGCTGGAGCAGAGCCGCCCCCGCTCCGGCGGGAGCGCCGGGCGGGGGCTGTACGGCAGCCGCGGGGCGGCGCCCGCGCCCGAGCAGCCCCGGGTCTACTTCTCGGAGCACGGCGCCCCGTCCGCGGAAAAGCCGGCTGCAAAGCGGCCGGCCGCCCCGCGGGAGCAGTTTGAGCCGGGCGACCGGGTGCGGCACCCGGTGTTTGGCGAAGGGGAGGTCCTGTCGGTACGCCGGATGGGATCGGACACCCTGTATGAGGTCATGTTCGACACGGCAGGCACCAAAAAGCTGATGGCCTCCTACGCCAGGCTCCGCCGCGCCTGAAGCAGGCCGGCCGGGAAAACAGCCAGCGGGCTCAGATCCGCCCTGCAATCCTCTCCCGCAAGCGGGAGAGGATGCGTTTTTCCAGACGGGAGATGTAGGACTGCGAAATGCCCATCCGGTCGGCCACCTCCTTCTGGGTCAGCTCCTCCCCGCCGCCCAGGCCGTAGCGCAGCTCAATCAGTTCCCGCTCGCGCGGCTCCAGCTCGGCTACGGCCGCGCGCACGGCCTCCCGCTCCTCGCGCTGCTCCAGCTCGTAGGCAACGCTGTCCTCCTCGCTGCCCAGCACATCCGAGAGCAGCAGCTCGTTGCCGTCCCAGTCCACATTCAGCGGCTCATCCATCGAGACCTCGCAGCGCTGCCCGCTGCGCTTGCGGATATACATGAGAATTTCGTTTTCGATGCAGCGGGAGGCATATGTGGCCAGCTTGATGCTTTTATCCGACCGGAAGGTGTTGATGGCCTTGATCAGCCCCAGCGTACCGATGGAAATCAGATCCTCAATGCCGGTGCCGGTGTTCTCAAACCGCTTGGCAATGTACACCACCAACCGCAGGTTGTGCTCCACCAGAACGTTGCGCGCCTCCTCCTCGTCGATGCGGGCAATCCAGCCGGCCTCGGTCTCGTGGTCCAGCGGCGCCGGCAGCACCTCCGGCCCGTTGATGTAAAAATCCCCGCTCCGGCACGCCCCGCCGCAGAGCCACTGCCGGATGTGCTCCCACAACTGCATAAACCCATTCATTCCTACCATCTCCCCTATGTAATGTAAATTCCGCGGCCGGGCCTGCCCCTGCCGCGCGGCCGGATCAGTCGGCCGGAATCAGTGCGTCAAAGCCCTGTGCCCGCCCGCCCAGCTCCACCGGGGCAAGCAGGTAATCCGAGGGCAGACTGCCATGGCGGTCGGTCACCGTCAGCGCCTCGGGCAAAAAAGCGGTCAGCATTCCGGGGCCGGTTGCGGTCTGCGCCGGAATCAGCCGCACGCGGCGGGCGGTGTCGTGATCCGGGATCCACCGCCTGCCCTCCCGGAAAAAGGCCGGCGGCAGCACCGGGCGCAGCTTTTCCCGCTCCACCACAATCACGCTCCGCCCGCTGACCGGGTCCCGCAGCAGGTTGCCCGAGTCCACCATGGCGCGCAGCGATACGGTTTTGCCGAACAGCGTAACCAGCAGCGTGACGCTGCGCGTCCGCCGCGACCGCCCAAGGAAGCGCCCGCCCCGCAGGGTCAGAACGCCCGAAACCGCCGCCAGCAGCGCAAACATCCACACCGAAAGGCCGTCCCCCTGCAGGCTCTCCAGGGGCAGCTGCAGCCGGTTGAGCCAGGCAAACAGCGCGGTCATCACGCCCCCCATCAGCACCGAGGTCAGCGCAAACACCGCGGCCGCCTGCAGCAGGGCGGAAGGCCGGCTCCCCCGCCCCGCAAATACCGCGCCGCAAATCATCAGCGCGGCCGCCGCATCGCACAGCAGCCCCCACGCGCCGCCCATCTCCAGCACCAGCGCCGCCACTGCGTATACGCCGCCCAGCGCGGCGCCCAGCAGCGCGCGCCAGCGCCGGGTGCGCCGGTGCAGCAGCGTGGAGGTAATCAGCAGGCAGAGCAGATCCATGCTGGCGTTCACCAGAAAATACAGATCGGCGTACACTTCGTTCCCCAAACCCGTCACCCCCTTGCGCCGTTGCCTATATTATACCTCATCCGGCTGGATAATTTTGTCAAAACAGGGCCGCACGAAAAAAATTTTTCCGCGATGCCTTTACTTTTCCGCAAAAATGTGCTATCATGAATACAGCGTCCCCGGCCGCGCGGGTTTTTCCGGCAATCGGTCCGCGGGACAGAACCGAAAGGAGTACGATTCCCATGTCCCATCTTTCCGCATTCCGCGCTTCGCTGGGCGCGGCGGGCTTTGACGCCGCCGTTCTCTCGGGCAAGCTCAGCCAGCGCTATCTCTCGGATTTTGATTTTGACGACGGGCTGGTGGTGGTCACCGCCGCCGCGGCCTATCTGCTGACCGATTTCCGCTATGCCGAGGCCGCGCGCGCCCAGTGCGCCCCGGGGATGGAGGTGCTGCTGCCCGCGCACGGCATGCTTGCCTGCGTGCGCGAGCTGCTGCATGACGGCGGCTGCCGCCGGGTGGCCGTTGAGGAGGCCGTGCTGCCCCTGGGCGATTACCGGAGCTGGCAGGAGCAGCTGCCCGGCCTTGTGCTGGAGGGCGGCGCCTCCCGGCTGCTGGAGCGCCAGCGCGAGACCAAAACCGAGCAGGAGCTGGAGCTCATGGCCCGGGCCCAGGCCCTGACCGACGCGGCCTTTGCCCACATTCTCAACTTCATCCGGCCCGAGAGAACCGAGGCCGAGGTGGCGCTGGAACTGGAGTTCTTCATGCGCAGCAACGGCGCCGACGGGGTGGCCTTTGACACGGTTGCGGTCTCGGGCAGCAATTCCTCCCGCCCGCACGGGGTGCCGCGGCATTGCCGGCTGGAAAAGGGCTTTTTCACAATGGATTTCGGAGCCCGGGTAAACGGCTACTGCGCCGACATGACCCGCACCGTGGTCATCGGCCGGGCCGACGAAGAAATGAAGCGGCTGTACGAAACCGTGCTGCGCGCCCAGCGTGCCGCGCTGGACGCAGCCGCCGAGGGCGCCTCCTGCGCGGGGCTGGACCGCATCGCGCGCGACATCATCGACGGAGCGGGCTACGCCGGGACCTTCGGACATTCGCTGGGGCACGGCGTGGGGCTGTTCATCCACGAAAATCCCCGGCTCTCCTCCCGCGCCGCTCCCGAGGAGGTGCTGCGGCGGGGCAATGTGGTCACGTTTGAGCCCGGCATCTACCTGGAGGGCAGATACGGCTGCCGCATTGAGGATATGGTGGCCATCCGGCCGGACGGCAGCGTCTTCAACTTCACAAAGAGCCCCAAGGAGCTGATCGAGCTGTAAGGCGCCGCGCGGCAAGCGGGCATCGATTTTTTCGGAAAGGACAATTCACTCATGCTTTTTGCACAGGCAGCGGCGGCCGAGCCGGCCGCAAAAACCGTTCTCTTCAATCTGGTGGACTGGTCGGTCGTTCACTTCGGCCTGCAGGCCGGCAGTCCCCTCTATTATACCGTTTATGTACTGGGGGTGCTTGCCTGCATTGTCATTCCCTATCTGCTGGGCAGCGTCAACCCCGCCATTCTCATCTCCCGGCTGGTGTACCACGAGGATATCCGGGAATACGGCAGCGGCAACGCCGGCACCACCAACATGCTGCGCACCTACGGCAAAAAGGCGGCGCTGGCCACCTTTCTGCTGGACCTGGCCAAGGCGGCGCTGGCCTGCTTTGCGGGCCTGCTGATATGGGAAATGAACGGCCTGGGGCTGGCCGGCTTCTTTGTGGTGTTCGGGCATATGTTCCCGGTCTTTGAAAAATTCCGGGGCGGCAAGGGCGTGGCCTGCCTGACCGTTGTGGCGCTGATTACCAGTATCTTCACCAACAACTGGCTGGTGCCATTTGTGCCCTTTGCCTTTCTCATTCTGCTGGCCGCCTTTGTGCTGGTGCTGGTGGGCACCCGGTATGTCTCCATGGCCTCGGTCATCTGCGCGCTGCTCTACCCGGTGCTGCTGCGCTCGCTCTCGGGCCCGAACGCCGGGCTCTGCGTGGCCATGGCCGTGCTGACGGCCTGCTTTGTGGTTTACCGGCACAAGGATAACCTCAAGCGCATCTCCAACCGCACCGAATCCCAGATCAGCTTCTCCAGAACCGAAAAGAAAAAAATCGCCGGGGACGACGCCGCGCCCGGCGGGTCCGACGGCTCCGACCGGAAGAAAAAAGGCCGCCGCAGCCAGGAGGAGGACCGGTGACCCCCGCCGACGCGGCGCTGCAGGAGCTGCTGTTGCTGGCGGCCCGGCGGCATATGCTGACCCGGGCGGTGCTCTCCAAGCCCCGGCAGGCAGGAGAGAAGAAAACCGTGCTGACCCTGCGGCGCGTCGGGCAGGCCGAGCGGCTTCAGGCCGAGCGCTTTCTGACCGACGGCAAGGCGCTGCACGAAAACCTGCCGCCCGGGCCCAGCCCCCGGCTGGAGGAGCTGCTGACCTCCCACGGGCAGATCAATCTGCTGACCGCGGCCGGCGACTGCGAGCTGCGCCGCGCGGAGCGGTCCGGCAAGGCAACCCTGCTGGGTGGGAGCCGGCTGCGGCAGGCGCTGCTGGGGGCCGACGCGGCCTGTGCGTGCGAGCCCGAGGGCAACGACCACCGCAAAAACCGCATCCTGAGCGGCGCCGAGCCCTTTTTGCGGCTGCTGGACGTCAGCGACGAAACCGGCCGCGTCAGGGACAAAAAGCAGGCCAAATTCCGGCAGATCAACCGCTTTCTGGAGCTCATCCGCGATTGCCTGCCCGCGCTGCCCGCCACCGGCGCCCTGCGCATCTGCGACCTGTGCTGCGGCAAAAGCTACCTCTCGTTTGCCGCCTACCACTATTTTGCCAACATCCTGGGGCGGCAGGTGCGCATGACCGGCGTGGACCGCAAACCCGACGTCATCGCGCGCTGCGCCGCGGCGGCCGGCGCGTTGGGCTTTGACGGTCTGGAGTTTATATGCGGAGACGTTGCGGCCTATGACGCCGGCGGGCACGTGCACCTGGTGCTGTCGCTGCACGCCTGCGACACGGCCACCGACCTGGTGCTGCGCCGCGCGGTGGACTGGGGCGCCGAGGTCATCCTCTCCACCCCCTGCTGCCACCATGAGCTGAACCACGGCCTGTGCTGTCCGCCGCTGGCCTTTGTCGCCGAGCACTCGATGCTGCGGTAGAAGCTGTGCGACGCCGCCACCGACGCGCTGCGCCTGAAATATCTGGAGTCCGAGGGCTACGCGGTCTGCGCGCTGGAGCTGATTGACCCGGAGCAGACGCCCAAGAACATCATGCTGCGGGGGCTGCGCCGTCCGGACGCCGACCGGAATTCCCCCGCCGCCCGGCGCGCCCGGGCCGAATACCAGGCCGCAAGAGATTTTCTGACAGGAGGTAATGGCAGTGTCCAGCTCGTTCTTTGCCCGCCTGTTCCGGCGGAACAAAAATCCGAATAGCCGGAGCTACCGCCGGGAGATGGCCCGGCAGATTGCGGGGCACCGCATCCGGTACGTCACCGAGAAAATCAACGGGGTGGAGGAGGTCATCGGCCGGGACGGCAGCATTGACATCCGCAACGGGGAGTTCATTGTATTCGCCTCCTCCGAGGTGGTCTTCCGCTGCGAGGTGGACCGTCTGCAGGCCTGGGAGCTGCTCTCCAAGGACGGCGTGGTGCTCACCGCGCCCGATATCGAGCACGGCGGCCGGGAGCGCACCATCATTGTCTTCTACGTCTATTACCGCTGAAAAAAGCCCCGGGCGGGCGTCTCTGATGCGAGACGCCCGCCCGGGGCTTTGCCCGCCGGTCACAGCAGGGCGAAAATGATGTAATTCAGGACAAACAGCCCGGTGGAGACCCAGATAATCGGATGAATCTCCTTCGGCTTGCGCTCACAGAGCTTCATCACACAGTAAAAGATGAATCCGGCCGCAATTCCGTCCGAGATGCTGTAGCTGATGGCCATGAAAATGCCGGCGAAAAAGGCAGGCACCGCCTCGTTGAAGCTCTCCCATTTGATTTCGCGGAAGGATTCCATCATCATCACGCCAATCACCACCAGGGCCGGCGCGGTGGCGGCAAACGGAATGGCGCTGACAAAGGCGGCAAGGAACGCGCTGAGCGCGAAGCAGACCGACACCACCACGCTGGTCAGCCCGGTGCGTCCCCCTACCCCGATGCCCGCTGCGCTCTCCACATATGTGGTGGTGTTGGAGGTGCCGAACACCGCGCCGATGGAGGTGGCGGTAGCGTCGGCGAACAGGGCGCGGTCCATGCGCGAGCGGAAGCCGGGCGCCGACTCCATCACCTTCTCGTCCTCCTCGTCAAAAATGCCCGTGCGCCGCCCGGTGCCGATAAACGTCCCGATGGTCTCAAAGGTATCCGAAAGGCTGAAGGAGAAAATGGTGACCAGCACCAGCGGGATGCGGGAGGCGTCGGCAAACAGCGAGCCCAGCCCCTCCCCGGTAAAAATCACGCCCAGCGTCTGGGGCAGCTGGCGGCAGGCCTCGGTAAAGCTGACCGTGTCGGCCGTGACCGTCACCTTCATCGGAATGCCGATGAGCGTGGTGGCGACAATGCCGATGAGAATGGCCCCCTTGACCCGGCAGGCCAGCAGCACAACGGTCAGGACCAGCCCGATGAGAAACAGCCAGAAGGCCGGCTGGTTCAGGGCCGCCAGCGCCGGCACACCCGAGCCGAACTCAATGATGCCGACATTCAGCAGGCCGATATAGGCCACAAAAATGCCGATGCCCCCGCCGATGGCGTTTTGCAGGCTGCGCGGAATGGCGGCGATGATGTATTTGCGGATTTTGGTGACCGTAATCAGGATATTCAAAAGGCCGCACAGAAAGACCATGGAGAGCGCCTGCTGCCAGGTAAACTCCAGCGCAAAGCAGACCGTATACACAAAAAATGCGTTCAGCCCCATGCCGGGCGCCTGCGCATAGGGCACGTTGGCAAACAGCCCCATCACCAGTGTCCCGGCAATCGAGGCGATGATGGTTGCCAGGAACACCGCGCCCCACTCCATGCCTGCCTGGCTCAGCAGCGTGGGGTTGACGACAATGATGTAGGCCATTGCAAAAAAGGTCGTCAGCCCGGCAATCACCTCGCGCCCGGGCGTGGTTCCGTACTGCTTCAGTTTGAAAAGCTTTTCCATTGGTTGTCCCTCCCGTTGGCCGGCGGCGTACCGGTGCCCGGGCTCACGACCCCGGCAGCCCTCCGCACGCCTGTTTTTCTTTATTATAACACATACTTCACAAAATGTCAATTTCCTATTCCAAATTCGTGTCAAAAATTGCTCCGGCGGCAGAGGCTTATCCGGTTACCTTGGCCGAGAGGTGCAGCACCATCTGCGCAAAGGTATGGGCGTCCATCGGGAAGCCCCCCACAATCCAGGTTTTGATCATGCCGATGACGCCGCTGACGCAGTAAATGTAGGTATAGCGGGCCGCCAGGCTGTCCCCGGCCCCACTGCCCCGCAGATAGTGCTCGGTCACCGTGCGCACCAGCCGCTGGTTGAAGCTGTCGTTGTCCCGCACCACAATCATGATGCGGAAGAGGCGCTCGTTCGCCCGCACATAGTCGAAAAACGCCTGGAGGCGGTGCAGGAAGCTGTCGTCCGAATAGATGTCCTGCCCCTCCGGAAAATCCGGCAGCTGCGAGAGCACGTCGTCCTCAATCTCCAGCATCAGAGTCTCCACGTCGGTGTAGTAGGCATAAAACGTGGAGCGGTTGACGTCGGCCGACCGGCAGACGTCGGTCACGGTAATCCGGTTCAGCGGATGCTGCTCCAGCAGCTCCAGCAGCGCGTCCTTCATCAGCTTTTTGGTCATGCGTACCCGCCTGTTATCCTTCATCAAAAGCTCCTTCCCGGTTTCCACACAAAATTTTCACCTAAAATTCAGCCTGTCCGGCGTTGCGGAACCGACACTTTTCGGGATAGTGTCGGATACGCACCGCATTCGCAAAAACTGATTGTTGAAAATCCTACAGAATGTTGCTATAATAATATCACAGAAACTTTTGTTTGTCAAGGGGGCTCCGCAGATTTGCGCGGGAGAGCTTTCCGCCGCGCAGGGCCGGGCCCCGGGGAGGTACAGATGAGCGGGCATTTCATTGAATTTGAAAACGTGACAAAGGAGTACCGGTCGGGAGAGGTGCCGGTGTTGGCGCTGCGGGAGGCCTCCTTTTTCATCGAGCGCGGGGAGATCTGCGTGATTGTGGGCGAATCCGGCGCCGGGAAAACCACGCTGCTGAACATCCTGGGCGGCATGGACAGCCTCAGCTCCGGGCGGGTCCTGGTGGACGGCGCCGAGATTTCGGCCTACAACAAGCGCAAACTGACCGAGTACCGGCGCTATGACGTGGGCTTTGTCTTCCAGTTCTACAACCTGATTCCCAATCTGACCGCGCTGGAAAACGTGGAAATTGCCGCGCAGCTCACCCGCGGAGCCCTGCCCCCGGCCGAGGTGCTGCAAAAGGTGGGGCTGGGGGACCGGCTGAACAACTTCCCTGCCCAGCTCTCGGGCGGGGAGCAGCAGCGGGTGGCCATTGCCCGCGCGCTGGCCAAGAACCCCAAGCTGCTGCTGTGCGACGAGCCGACCGGCGCGCTGGACTACCAGACCGGCAAAAACATCCTGCGGCTGTTGCAGGACACCTGCCGCGAAACCGGCATGACCGTGGTCATCATCACGCACAACAAGGCGCTGTGCGCCATGGCCGACCGGGTGATACACGTCCGCAGCGGCCAGATTGAAAGCGCGGGCGTCAACGAGACCGTCACGCCGGTGCAGGATATTGAGTGGTAACCCCTATGAAACGCAAAAAGAATTTTACGCTGAAAACCCTGCTGCGCAGCATCCGGGGGTCGCTGGGGCGCTATTTTGCAATCCTGGCCATCGTGGCGCTGGGCGTGGGCTTTTTCACCGGACTGCGCAACGCGCAGCCCTCCATGCAGCAAACGGCCGACCGGTATTACGACGAGCAGCTGATGTATGATTTTCAGCTGGTCTCCACCCTGGGGCTGACCGCCGGGGACCTGGCCGCCCTGGCCGGTATGGAGGGGGTGTCGGCCGCCGAGGGCGGGTACCGCACCGAGGCGCTGATCCGTCTGGCGGACGGCGAGGAGGCGGCCTTCCTGCTGCTCTCGCTGCCCTCACAGGTCGCCCTGCCCCGGCTGACAGGCGGCCGGATGCCCGAGAACGACTCCGAATGCCTGGCCGACTCCAAGGCCTTCGGCGAGGAGGATCTTGGCAAAACCCTGACGCTGGACGGCGGCGATACCGCCGACTGCCTCAGCGGCCAGAGCTACACCATCGTCGGTCTGGTGCAGTCCCCCCGCTATCTCAGCCTGGACCGCGGCAGCACCGCGCTGGGCAGCGGCAGCCTGGAGGGCTTCCTCTATCTGCCGGCCGGCGCCTTCGACTCGGAGGTCTACCACGAGGCGCTGCTGCGCTTCGACCTGCCCGGCATGGCCTTTTCCGATACCTATGAGGACGCGGTGGCCGAAATCAAGCCGGCCGTGGAAGCGCTGCTGCGCGAGCGCGCCGGGCTGCGCTACGAGGAGTTGCGCGCCGACGCCGAGCAGGAGCTGGCCGACGCCCGCGCCGGGCTGGAGGAGGCGCGTGAACTGTACGGGCAAATGCAGGCCGCCGGGGCCCCACAGGCAACGCTGGAGGCATTGCAGCAGGCAATTGCCGAGGGCGAAGCCCTGCTGGCACAGGGCGAATCCCAACTGGCGGCACTGACCGCCCCGGTTACCTATGTGCTGGGGCCGGACAGCAACGCCGGCTACGCATCCTTCGGCAACGACATTGCCGTGGTCAACGGCATTGCCGACGTCTTCCCGGTCTTCTTTGTCATCATTGCCGCGCTGGTGTGCATCACCACCATGACCCGCATGGTCAACGAGGAGCGCACACAGATCGGCACGCTGAAGGCGCTGGGCTACGGGGACGCCGCCATTTCGGCCAAGTATCTGCTGTACGCCGTCAGCTCGGCGCTGATGGGCTGCGTCATCGGCTATTTCCTGGGCACCGGCGTCATCCCGCAGGTGGTGTGGACGGTTTACCGCATCAACTATGATTTTGCCCCGCTGGACTACCATTTCAGCACGGTGATGTACGTTGGCTGCCTGGCGGTGGCCGCGGCGGGCTCGGTGGCGGCAACGCTGTTTGCCTGCCGGGCAGAGCTGGCGGGCAGGCCCGCGGAGCTGATCCGCCCCAAGGCCCCGGCCGCAGGCAAGCACATCCTGCTGGAGCGGCTGACGCCGGTCTGGCGGCGGTTCTCCTTCCTCAACAAGGTGACGGTCCGCAATGCCTTCCGCTACAAAAAACGGGTATGCATGATGCTGCTGGGCATCGGCGGCTGCACGGCGCTGATTGTCACCGGCTTCGGCCTGAAGGATTCGGTGGCCAACATCCTCGATTATCAGTACGACGAAATCCAGACCTACGACCTCTCGGTCAGCTTTGAGGCCGGCGAGGAAACGCAGGCCGCCCTCTCGCAGGCTCTGCAGGGCAAGGACGGGCAGCACGTCTTCGGATATATGGACAGCGTGCGGGCAGAGGCCGGAGAGAACGCGCACGAGGCCTACGCGGTGGCCCTGCCGCCCGGGGAAGCGGCCGATTACTTTGACCTGCACGACGGCGGCGACGCCATTGCCTACCCCGGCGCCGGGGAGGCCGTGCTCTCGGCCAAGCTGGCCGAGCTGCTGGAGCTGAAAGTGGGGGGCAGCGTCACCCTGCCCCTGCCGGGCGGGACCGTGACGGTGACCGTCAGCGGCATCTGCGACAATTATGTCAATCACTATGTCTACCTGTCCGCCGACTCCCTGCCGGAGGCGTCCAATACCGCCTTTGTGCGGACCGGTGAGCAGACCGACGCCGGAGCGCTGGCAGCCGAGCTGCGCGGCGTGGCTGGGGTCAGCTATGTCACGGTGGTCAGCGAGGAGCGGGCTATGATGGAAACCTCCATGGCCAGCATGAACTACATTGTGCTGGTGGCGCTGCTCTGCGCCGGCGTGCTTGCCTTTATTGTGCTCTGCAACCTGACCAACATCAACATCATGGAGCGCATCCGGGAGGTGGCAACCGTAAAGGTCCTGGGCTTCTACCCGCGCGAGACCGCCTCCTACGTGCTGCGGGAAAATCTCTTCCTTGCGGTCACAGGCGGGCTGCTGGGGCTGGGGCTGGGCAAGCTGCTGCACTGGTACGTGATGGCGCAGATCCACGTGGACGCCATGGCCTTTGACGAGCGCATTACGGTGTGGAGCTATCTGATTTCCTTCGGCATGACTGTGGCGTTTGCCGTGCTGGCAAATCTGTTCATGCGCATCCGCCTGGACCGGGTGCCGATGGCCGAATCGCTCAAATCGGTAGAGTAACGGGATGGGGCTGCCGGGGCGGATTTTTGCAGAGGAAAAAGCGGTTCCGGATAAAGAAAATCCGAAAAACACTTGACAAATCATGTTTTTTCAGGTATAATAATGGGTGTTGTATCTGATGCCAGCCGAAAGTGGGGTGACGCAATGGTTCTGGATATGCGGCCAATGCTGCGCGGCGAAATCAAACGGATGGATTTTGATTTTTCCCTGCCCCTATCGCTTCCGGTTGGTGCGGAAATCACAGGGGAAACGCATGTAACGGGCAGGGTGACCGACCAGGCGGGATATATGCATCTGCAGCTGACCGCCTCGGTGGATTACCGCGCCGTCTGCGCACGCTGCCTGACGCCCGTTACCGGCAGCTTTCCGGTCACGCTGGAACGCACGGTAGCGGCGAAGGAAACCCTGAGCGCAAAGCAGCTCGAGGAAAACGTGGACGAGTACGCGGTGATTGAAAACGGCGGGCTTGCCCTGGACGAGCTGGTGCGCGAGGAGCTGCTGCTCTGCTTTCCCACGCGCTTTCTCTGCTCCCCCGACTGTCCCGGGCTTTGCCCCAAGTGCGGCAAACCGCTGCGTCTGGGCGACTGCGGCTGTCCCAAACGCGAGCCGGACCCACGCCTGGCCGTGCTGGGCAAGCTGCTGGAGCAATCGGAGAGTACGGAACGGCATCAGTAAAAATCTATGCGCCCCCCATGGCGGGCGGGCGCGCAATTGAGGAGGTGTAGAGATGGCAGTACCGAAGAAAAAGGTATCAAAGGCGCGCAGAGACAAACGGCGCTCCAACAACAGCAAGCTCTCGCTGCCCGGAATGGTGAAATGCTCCAACCCGGCCTGCAACGAGTTTGTGCGGAGCGGCTGCGTCTGCAAAGTCTGCGGCTTTTACAGAGGCAAAAAGGTGATGGAAGTCAAGGCCGACCAGAAAAAGGCCTGACGCCAAGCCAGACAGGCCGGAGGCCGGCACGCGAACCTGCGTGCCGGCCTCCGGCCTGTTTCTGCTCTTCCCCTGGAAATTCTCATTCGGTTTTGCCGGGGGAAACACCCTCGCCGGGGAGCAGGGCCGGCCCGCGGCCGGTCCTGCTCCCCCGGCGCCATATGCCGGCCCCCGGCGCGCCGCCTCGGGGTCCCTCTGACCTGACCTGTGCGGAGCGCCTCCGCCCGGACTTTCGTCAGAGGATTCCTGCCGCGACGTTGCCGTTCCAGTTGTTGTAGTTGATGTATTGGCCGTTGGCGGCTGGGGACATCGGCAGGGGGGCCGACTCCAGCTCCTCGATGCGCGCGGTCTCTCCGCTCAGATAATCGTTCAGTCGCGCGCGCACCGCACGGATGCGCTCCATCAGGCCTCCCAGGCGGATTTCCTGCGTGATGAAGCCAAAGCTCTTGTTCTCGCGGTACCACTGCCGGCGGAAGGCGGCCAGAAAGGCCTCCAGCTCGGAGAGCAGCTGCGGGATGGCGTCGTTGGCCAGCGTCGAGAGCGCGGTCCGGTCGCCGTCCCGGTAGGCCTCGTACAGCCTCCAGCCCATGTCGCATTTCATCGACAGCACCAGGCAGAGCCGTCCCAGCGTCTCCATTGCATATCCGAAGCGGGGCTCCTTGGCAAGCCGCATCAGGCGCGCAGCGTGGGCCGCGTAGGTCTGGGACGCGGTGGCGCGGTCGAGGTGGCAATCCAGAAAGCGCTCCAGCAGGTCGTTGTACAGCAGATACTTGCTGGGGTTTTTGGGCTTGTCCACCTCCTCTGCCGTGGTGCCGGGCAGGCTGTCGGGCAGGTCAAACGCCATCAGGGTCTCAAAGTCCGTGCCGAAGCACTGCCGGGCGCGGGCATCCAGCCAGGCCTCGTCCGCCGCGTCGCAGTAGCAGCGCTCGGCAAAGTACAGCATACTGGCCAGAGCCGAGAACTGCGAGGCCTCGCCGCCGTTGTCCCCCCACGAGGTGACAATCACGCGGTCGATGCCGTACTCGGCGCAGACGTCCAGCTGCATTTGGGTGGACTTGAGCGAAAAGGCGTTGTGCGCGCCAAAGCCATACCACTTCCATGCGCCCCCGGCAAACACCGTGGCGTTGCGGAACTGCTTGTGGCACTCCACCATGTGGGTGAACAGCGCGCGGTCCATTGTGTAGTAATCCCAGTAAATCAGATCCAGCCCGTCCGGCACCTTTGCAATCACATCGGCCGGCACACTGCCCTGCCGGAGGTAATACGCGCCGCCCGAGGCCATGCGGAAGAACATATCGCTCCACATCATGGGGTGGAAGCCGGCGCCGTGGCAGATCTCCACAACCCGTCCCAGGTGCTCCAGCATCACGTCCGAGGGCTTGCGGTAGCCGTTCTTTTTCAGGTATTCCCCGCAGGCAATCATATGCGCCTCGTCCATCCCGATGTTGATCTGGCGGGAGCGGAAGCAGGCGGCGCACTGGCGCACGCAGGCCTCAATGAAGCGGTAGGTGCGCGCGTCCCCCACCATCAGGATGTCGCCGGTGTCCTTGTAGCCGTCAAAATCCGGCCAGCGCAGCGCGGTGCTCAGGTGCGCCAGGGTCTGGATGCAGGGAATCAGCTCGATGCCGTAGCTGTCGGCGTAGTCGTCCAGCTCCCGGAGCTCCTGCGCCGTAAACCGGCCCCGCATATAGCCGAAATACGGGTAATCCGGCAGCTCGTAGGTATCCTCGGTGTACAGCATCATCGAAGTATAGCCCATGCCGGCCAGCCAGCGGATCATCTGTTTGGCCGTGGGAATGTTGTAAACCGCGTTGCGGGAATTGTCGGCCATATAGCACAGCAGCCGGTATCTGCCGGTCTGGCGGACGCCCTCGCCCCCCTCCAGCACGCCGGGCAGGAAGGTCAGCGCCCGGAACCACTCGCTGCGCGCCCGGTAGGTAACCAGCACCTCGTCCCCGCTGCGCGAAAGCGAAAGGCAGTCCCCGCGGGCGGCGCGCACGCGGGCACCCTTCCCCACGCAGACCTCCAGTCCCAGCTCCCGGCAGAATTCGGAGGTGGGCGCCAGCAGCGCCTCCTCCAGCCCATTGAATTGAACCTGTCTCATTTGGTTGTTCCTCCTCTGGTCAGATACTGTTTTTCATCAGCGCCTGGCGGAGCGCGCAGCCGATGGCGTCGGCCATCAGCGAAAAGCCGATATCGGTGGGATGCGTGCCGTCCACGGTGCACTGGTCCTCGTGCGGACCGCGGAAGATCTCCCCGCCGTCGATATAGTAGACATTGCCGTCGCCCTGTGCGCGGGCCTGCTCAAAGTTGGCCAGCACGGCCTGCCGGTTGTCCAGCCGCAGCCCGTAATTCGAGCTGTAGTCGTCGGTGCGGCTCACCATCAGATAGGGGATGTCCGGGTGCGCCGCGCGCACCGCCTGATACAGCCGCCGGTGGGTTTGCGCCAGGTGGGCCGTGCCCGGCGCATTGTGGTCGTAATCCGACACAAAGGCCAGCATGGGCAGGCCGGCAAGATAATCGATCATCGCATCCTCCCCCCTGCCGTTGCCCGAAAAGCCGAAGTTGAGAAAGTCCAGCCCCAGCTCCCGGCTGATGATGTTCTGGTAGGCGTTGCCCGGCCGGGTAGCGCAGGCCCCCTGCGTGATGGAGCTGCCGTAATACACCACCGGCAGCGGGCTGCGGTAGGGCATTCCCGCCCCGACCTCCGCGTCCTGCTGCAGCCCGATGTACAGATTGCGCACATTGCTGTAGCTGGGGAAGTTGACGGTGAACCAGCGCCGCTTGCGGTCGGCAAAGACGACCTTGGACTCAAACCCGCCCTTGGCGTCGGCGGCCGGGCGGAAGGCCCGCCAGAAGCGGCTCATACCGGTCTCTGGTGAATCGACGTACAGGTCAAAGCCCGCGCTGCCGGTAAAGGCCATGTGGGACATCAGGCACATCAGGGGCATCTCGGCCCTGATGGCGACATACCTGGAATCGGTGCAGAAGCGCACCCGCCCGCCCGCGGTGTTGCGGGCCAGCTTGGCCACGCCCGCGCTGACCGCGGCGGCGACCGCATCGGGCATCCGCTTGAAATCGGGCTCGGTGCGGGGATTGTACAGCCCGTAGACCGCAAAGGGCTCCTGCCGCACGTCGTAAAACCGCACGTCAGCCTCGCCGATGGAGGTTTCGATGGCCAGATTCCGGTCCGGCACCTGATAGCTCATGTGCATATCTCCTTGTCGGATAAAGTTTCAGCACCATTATAGCAAAGAGCCAGGCAAAAGTCAAGACACAAAAGAAAAATGTGACATTTTTTCATGATGTCGGGCCGTTTTTGAAGACCGCGCCGCAGCGCGGGACGGCTGTCGGCGCGCCGGACAGCAAAGCGCCGTCCCCCGGCCGGGGGACGGCGCACACAAAAACGCCAGGGGAAGGCCGGGCTTCGGCCTTCCCCTGGCGGCGGAACCATTGCTGCAAGCTCCGGCTGCTCCGGATTACTTCAGCGCGGCCTGCGCGGCTGCCAGGCGCGCGATCGGCACCCGGTAGGGCGAGCAGGAGACATAGTCCAGCCCGATCTGGTGGCAGAACTCCACCGAGGACGGGTCTCCGCCGTGCTCACCGCAGATGCCGCAGGAAAGATCTTTGCGCGCCTCGCGGCCCATGGTCACGGCCATCTTCATCAGCTTGCCCACGCCGATCTGGTCGAGCTTGGCAAACGGATCGTTCTCATAAATCTTGTTGTCATAGTACGCGCCGAGGAACTTGCCGGCGTCGTCGCGGCTGAAGCCGAAGGTCATCTGAGTCAGGTCATTGGTACCGAAGCAGAAGAAGTCAGCCTCCTTGGCAATCTCGTCGGCGGTCAGGCAGGCGCGCGGAATCTCGATCATCGTGCCCACCTCGTACTTCAGGTCGCTCTTGGCGTTGGCAATTTCCTCGTCGGCAACGCTGACAACCGTCTTCTTGACAAACTTCAGCTCCTTGACATCGCCCACCAGCGGGATCATAATCTCGGGAACCACGTTCCAGTCGGGATGCGCCTTCTTGGTGTTGATGGCGGCGCGGATGACGGCGCGGGTCTGCATGGCGGCAATTTCGGGATAGGTGACGGCCAGACGGCAGCCGCGGTGACCCATCATCGGGTTGAACTCATGCAGCGACGCGATGATGTTCTTGATCTGCTCCACGGTCTTGCCCTGCGCCTTGGCCAGCGCCTTGATGTCCTCCTCGGTGGTGGGGACAAACTCATGCAGCGGCGGGTCGAGGAAGCGGATGACCACCGGGTAGCCCTCCAGCGCCTCGTACAGCTTTTCAAAGTCGCTCTGCTGCATCGGCAGAATCTTGGCCAGCGCGGCCTCTCTCTCCTCGGCGGTATCCGAGCAGATCATCTCGCGGAAGGCGGCGATTCTGTCGGCCTCAAAGAACATGTGCTCGGTGCGGCAGAGACCGATGCCCTCGGCGCCCAGCTCGCGGGCCTTCTTGGCGTCGCGCGGGGTGTCGGCATTGGTGCGCACCTTGAGCTTGCGGTACTTGTCGGCCCACTCCATGATGCGGCCGAAGTAGCCGCTGATGGTGGCGTCCACGGTCGGAATGGCCTCGCCGTAAATGTTACCGGTGGAGCCGTCGATCGAAATCACATCGCCCTCGCGGTAGGTCTTGCCGCCCAGGGTGAAGCGCTTGTTCTCCTCGTCCATCGCGATGTCGCCGCAGCCCGAGACACAGCAGGCGCCCATGCCGCGCGCGACCACGGCCGCGTGGGAGGTCATACCGCCGCGCACGGTCAGAATGCCCTGCGCAGCCTTCATGCCGGTGATATCCTCGGGAGAGGTCTCCAGCCGCACCAGAATCACCTTCTTGCCGGCGTTCTTCCAGGCCTCGGCGTCCTCGGCGGTGAAGACGATCTGCCCGCAGGCAGCCCCGGGAGAGGCGCCCAGACCCCGGCCGATCGGCTTGGCGGCCTTGAGAGCCTTGGCGTCAAACTGCGGGTGCAGCAGGGTATCCAGGTTCCGCGGGTCAATCATCAGCACGGCCTTCTTCTCGTCAATCATGCCCTCGTCCACCAGGTCGCAGGCAATCTTCAGCGCGGCCTGCGCGGTCCGCTTGCCGTTACGGGTCTGCAGCATGTAGAGCTTGCCGCCCTCCACCGTGAACTCCATATCCTGCATGTCGCGGTAGTGGTTCTCCAGCGTCTGGCAGACCTGCTGGAACTGCGCAAAGGCCTCGGGGAACTTCTCTGCCATCTCGGCAATCGGCATCGGTGTGCGCACGCCGGCCACCACGTCCTCGCCCTGTGCGTTGACCAGGAACTCGCCCATCAGCTTCTTCTCGCCGGTGGCGGGGTCGCGCGTGAAGGCCACGCCGGTGCCGCAGTCGTCACCCATGTTGCCGAAGGCCATCATCTGCACGTTGACGGCAGTGCCCCAGGAATAGGGAATGTCGTTGTCGCGCCGGTAGACGTTGGCGCGGGGGTTGTCCCAGGAGCGGAACACGGCCTTGATGGCGCCGATGAGCTGCTCCTTGGGGTCGGACGGGAAGTCCGAACCGATCTTGGACTTGTACTCGGCCTTGAACTGGTTTGCAAGGGTTTTGAGATCGGCGGCGGTGAGGTCCACGTCGACCTTCACGCCCTTCTCCTCCTTCATCTTGTCAATCAGCTGCTCGAAATACTTCTTTCCGACCTCCATCACCACGTCGGAATACATCTGAATGAATCTGCGGTAGCAGTCCCATGCCCATCTCTCGTTTCCGGACTTCTTGGCCATGACCTCCACCACCTGCTCGTTCAGGCCGAGGTTAAGGATGGTATCCATCATACCGGGCATCGAGGCGCGCGCGCCGGACCGGACAGACACCAGCAGCGGATTCTCGAGATCGCCGAACTTCTTGCCGGTAATGCTCTCCATCTTGGAAATGTACTCCATGATTTCAGCCATGATCTCATCGTTGATCTGCTTGCCGTCCTCGTAATACTGGGTGCAGGCCTCGGTGGAAATGGTGAAGCCCTGCGGCACGGGAAGACCGATGTTGGTCATCTCCGCAAGGTTGGCACCCTTACCGCCCAGCAGCTCCCGCATTCCCGCGTTGCCTTCGGTAAACAGGTAGCAATACTTCTTTGCCATAAAAGGTAATCCTCCATACATTTATTGTAAATTCTGGCATGGTCGAACCGCAGGCGCAGCAAAAAGCTGCTCTTGCCTCCCGACATTCACAGTACCGTGTTATTATACCATATTTTTTGCCTGTTTGTCCAGTCCTTTCATTCCGGATTCGGCGTTTCACATGTAAATATTTTGTGAACGGCGGTGCCTTTCCACAAAAACGATTTGACAGGTTCATATTTTTATAGTATAATATTGCGGTGACGCCGAAAAACGTCCGCGGCCAACGCCGCGGTCCCGGCGCGCAGCATGTTCAGGCGGACGGCAGCGGGTTCCCACGGGGGCCGGCGCCTTTTGGCGTCTGACACGAAAGGAATCACGCAACCATGACCGATATTTTTGAGCTGTTCCGCAAGCTCTCGGGCAAGCCCGCCGCCCCGGCCGGGCCGGTGAGCTGGCTGATTGCGGGGCTGGGCAACCCGGGGGAGGAGTACCGGAACACCCGGCACAATGCCGGCTTTCTGGCGCTGGACGCCCTGGCCGGGCAGCAGGGGCTGCACATCGACCGGATGCGCTTTCATGCGCTGACCGCCGAGGCCACGCTGGCAGGCACCCGGGTGCTGCTGCTCAAGCCCATGACCTATATGAACGAATCCGGACTGGCCGTGCGCGAGGCCGCCGCCTTTTACCGCATTCCGCCCGGGCAGGTGCTGGTGCTGTCGGACGACATCAGCCTCCCCCCGGGCCGGCTGCGCGTGCGGCGGCAGGGCAGCGCCGGCGGGCACAACGGCCTGCGGAGCATCATCCGGCAGCTGGGAACCGAGGAGTTCCCCCGCATCCGCCTGGGCGTTGGCGCCAAGCCGACCCCGGAGTATGACCTGGCCGACTGGGTGCTCTCTGCCCTGCCCCCGGCCGACCGCCGGGCGCTGGACGCAGCCATCGGCTGCGCCCTGCAGGGCGTCCCTCTGATTCTGCAGGGGAGGTTTGACGACGCCGCACAGCTCTGCAACTCCCACCGGCCCGGCTGAGGCCGGCACCAGAGAAGGGCTTGCTGCAAAGGCCCGGCCGCCTGCCCCACCGCGACAGAGTGGGCCCCCCGTAAAAGCCCCGGCAGCCCTGCTGCGGCAGGGCTGCCGGAAGCGGGAGCCCGCAGGGCCGGACTGCCGGCCGTCGCTCCCGGGCATCCGGGAAAACCGGGGCACGCCGCCCGGCAGGCGTACCGGCAAAGGGCCGGGGCGGCGGGCGCGCCGCGGTCCGTCCCGCGGCAGAGGAGGCGCACATCCGCCGCCCTCTGCCGCCCCCTGTCGTTCCTTCTCTTTGATCCCATTCCGATGGATTCCATTCCGAAACAGAAAGGCCAGACATGAGCATTTTCACCTCCGGGATCCGCCTGGACCCCGAATACCGCCAGCTGCTGCGCACCGTCGAGCAGGATTTCCGCGCCAATCCCCTGCCCATCCTGGCCAGCGGGCTTTGCGAGGGCGCGTCCGACGCGCTGATTCTTGCGTTGCTGGAGGACACCGCCCGCCTGCGCGAGGGCTGCGCGCTGATTGTATGCCCCGAGGAAAAGGACTGCGTGCGCCTGCAGGGACTGCTGGAGCGCTTCGGCCTGCGGGCCGGCTTTTATATGGCGCGCGACCTGACCTTTTACAACATGATTGCCTCGCACGAATACGAGCACGAGCGGCTGCGGGTGCTCTCCGGCATCCTCAACCGGGAGTTTGACGCGGTGCTCACCACGCCCGACGCGGCGCTGGGCTACACCATTCCGCCCGCGCGGCTGCGCGGCGCCACAATCTCGGTGCAGGCCGAGGACCGCGTTGACCTGCCCGCGCTGTCGGCCCGGCTGCTGGCCGCAGGCTATGTGCGGACCGACATGACCGACGGCGCGGGGCAGTTTGCGGTGCGCGGCGGGATCCTTGACATCTACCCCCCGCGCGGGAGCTTTCTGGACGCCGACGGCGGCCTGCACAGCGGCGCATATGCCCTGCGCATCGAGCTGTTCGGGGACGAGATTGACCGCATGGGGCTGTTCGACCCCGATTCCCAGCGCATGACACAGACCGTAGTGTCGGCAGAGCTGCCCCCCGCGCGGGAGCTGCTTTGCGACCCGCCGGCGCTGGAGCGTCTGAAAAAAGCTCTGGCCGCCCAGCGCCGGAGCGCGAAGGAGGAGCGGGCCGCCGAGGAGCTCGCGCGGGAGTGCGCCGCTGCGGACGCCGCCGGGGACGGGGGCGGGGAAATCCCGTTCCTGGACAAATATATCACACTGGTATACGAGGAACGCGCCTGCCTGCTGGATTACCTGCCCGGCCGGCCCCTGGTGCTGGTGCGGGGGACCAACGCGGTCAACGACCGCCTGCGGGCGTCGGAATGGCACATGAACCAGGTGATTACCGAACTGATGGAGGGGGGCACCATCGCCTCCCGCTACGCCGAATATGCCCGGCCGGCCTCGGCCTTCGGGCTGTTCTGCGACGGCGGTGTGACGCTGCACATCGATTCCATCGCTCCCCGCATCTCGGACCGGCGGCTGGCCGGGCTGTTCGGCTTCCGCTCCCGGCATACGGTTTCCTATGCCAACAACCGAATGCTGTTTGACGAGGACCTGCGGGGCTATGTGCAAAACGGCTACCGCTGCCTGCTGCTGGCCGAAAACCGGACCGAGGCCGAGCGCCTGGCCGAGCGGCTGCGTGAGGAAGGGTATGAGCTGCTGCCCCCGCCCGGGGACGTCGGGCAGATGCCGGGCGGCAGCGTGACGGTGCTCTGGCAGGATGCGCTGCCCGGCTTTGAGCTGCCGGTGCCCCGCGTGGTGCTGCTCTCGCTGCTGCCCGACGGCCGCGAGGGCGGTCTGCGCGCCGCCCGCAGCCCCCTGCGCAAAAAGCGCCGGAAGGACACCAAAAGCCTGCTTTCCTACGCCGAGCTGGAGGTGGGGGACTACGTGGTGCACGAAACCTACGGCATCGGCCGTTACACCGGCATTGAAACCATGACCTGCAACGGGATCACCCGCGACTATATCGGCATCCAGTACGCCGGCAGCGACCGGCTCTTTCTGCCGGTGGAAAAGCTGGATAAGGTCTCCAAATATATCGGGGCGCACTCGGACGACGGGCTGGTCAAGCTCTCCAAAATGGGAGGCGATTCCTGGAAAAAAAGCAAGGCCCGTGCCAAGGCAGCGGTCCGGGAGATGGCCAAGGAGCTCATCCGCCTGTACGCCGAGCGGATGCGCCGCCCGGGGTACGCCTTCCCTGCCGACGACCACTACCAGAAGGCCTTTGAGGACGCCTTTGAATACGAGGAAACCGAGAGCCAGCTCACCGCCTCGGACGAAATCAAGGAGGACATGATGCGCGCCGTGCCCATGGACCGCCTGCTGTGCGGGGATGTGGGCTACGGAAAAACCGAGGTGGCGCTGCGCGCCGCCTACAAGGCCGTGCTGGGCGGCAAGCAGGTGGCGCTGCTGGTCCCCACCACTCTCCTGGCACTGCAGCATTACCAGACCATCGTCAGCCGGATGCGCAGCTTTGCGGTCAACGTGGACATGATTTCCCGCTTCCGCACCTCGCGGCAGCAGGCGCAGACCCTGCGCAGCCTCCGCCGGGGGGAGCTGGACATTCTGGTCGGCACCCACCGGCTGCTCTCGCGGGACGTGGAATTCCATGACCTGGGGCTGGTGATTGTGGACGAGGAGCAGCGCTTTGGCGTGGCGCAGAAGGAAAAGCTCAAGCAGGTCACCGCCGGCGTGGATGTGCTCTCGCTCTCGGCCACACCGATTCCCCGCACGCTGAACATGGCAATGGGAGGCATCCGGGACATCTCGATTCTGGACGACGCCCCGGTGGACCGCCTGCCGGTGCAGACCTATGTGCTGGAGGAGGACCCCCTGATTCTGGAGGAGGCCATCCGGCGCGAGCTGCGGCGGGGCGGGCAGGTGTTTTACCTGCATAACCGGGTGGAAAGCATCCACTCGGTGGCCGCGCGGCTGGCGCAGGCCATTCCCGAGGCCCGCATTACGGTGGCGCACGGCAAGATGGAAAAGGAGGAGCTGGAGCAGATCTGGGAGCAGATGCTCTCGGGGGAAATTGACATCCTGGTCTGCACCACCATCATCGAGACCGGCGTGGACATTCCCAACGCCAACACTCTGATCGTTTCGGACGCGCACCGGCTGGGGCTCTCGCAGCTGCACCAGATCCGGGGCCGCGTGGGGCGCTCGGCCCGCCGGGCCTACGCCTATTTCACCTACCCCGCCGGTATGGCGCTCTCGGACGTAGCGCTCAAGCGTCTGGAGGCCATCCGGGAATACGCCGAGTTCGGCGCCGGCTTCCAGATTGCGCTGCGGGATATGGAAATCCGGGGCGCGGGCAACCTGCTGGGGGCCGAGCAGCACGGGCATATGGACGCCGTGGGCTACGACCTGTATATCCGGCTGCTCAACCAGGCCGTGCTGGAGGAAAAAGGAGAGGCTCCCCCGCCCGAGGCCGAGTGCACGGTTTCGCTGGACTTTGACGCCTACCTGCCCGAAAAATACGTCCCCTACCCTGCCCAGCGCATGGCGCTTTACAAAAAAATCGCCCTGATTGCCAACGAGGCCGACCTGGCCGACGTCACAGACGAGCTGCTGGACCGCTTCGGCGAGCCCCCGGCGGCGGCGCGCAACCTGCTGCGCATTGCGCTGATACACGCCACCGCGGTGGCCTGCGGCGTCACCTCGGTCCGGCAGAACGGCCGGGAAATTCACATCTACCCGCAAACGCTGGACATTGACCGCTGGAGCGACGTCTCCGACGCCTTCCCGGGGCAGCTCCGCATTCTGATGTCGGGCGAGCCGCACGTCTGCCTGCGCCTGCAAAAGCCCGCGCAGGGGCTGGAGCGCCTGCAGGCCTGCCTCTCGCGCTACCGCGCCGGCGGGCCGCAGGCCCCGGCCGAAAACGCACCACCCCATAAAAGAAAGGATTGCTGAACATGAAACACCGCACCATTCGTCTGTGCACCCTGCTGCTGGCGCTTGCGCTGCTGGCCCTGCCGCTGGCCTCCTGCTCCTCCCGGGGCAAAACCCTGCTCACCCTGGACAAGGACGGGGTCAAGGTCACCTTTTCGGTCAACCTCTATGAGTTTATGCTCAGCCGCATGAAGGGCGCGCTGGTCTCGGGAGGCTATACCGTGGGGGGCTACACCCCCGAGCAGGACGCCTTCTGGGAGTATCAGGACACCTTCAACGGCGCCGATATCCAGACCCTGGGCGAATACTACGGCGACCTGATTCTGGAAAACTGCCGCACGTATCTGGCCGCCATGTGGTATTTTGAAAGCATGGGGCTGACCCTGTCGGAAAGCCAGCAGCAAAGCATTGAGGACCGGCTGGACGATGTGCTGCAGGAGCACGGCGACGGCTCCAAAACCAAGCTCAACTCGGTGCTCTCTGGCTACGGCATCAATTACAGCATGCTCCGGGAGGTCTACACCCTGGAGGAAATGGTAAACACCGTGCAGACCGCCAAATACGGCGCCAACGCCTCGCTGGTCGGCCACAACCTCAAGGAGGATTTCCTGGCCGAAAACTACGTACACTTCAAGCAGATCTTCTTCCCCTACTACCGCTATATCTATGTGACCGACGCCAACGGCGACACGGTTTACTACGTGGAGGAATCCCAGCTCAAAACCATCGCCTACGATACGGTCAACGGCTACGAGGGAACCGACGAAAACGGCGCGCCGATTACTGACGCGAACGGCGACACCATCTACTACGCAACCCCGAACTACAACGAGGAGGAATCCCCCCGCATCGCCTACGACACAGTCAACGGCGTCCCCAGCTATGTGCTGGACGACGACGGCGTGGCCAAAACCGAGGAGCTGACCGAGGAGGAGCGCGAGGCGCTGAACAAGGAGGCCGACGCGCTGTACCTGGAGCTGCAGAACTGCACGGCAGCAGAGTTTGAGGCCGCAATGGCCAAGCACAACGAGGAGTACGACAACGAGGAGATTTACACCGACGGCTACTATCTGCAAAAGAATGTGGACTATGCCGCCGTCGGTTCGGATTTCGCCTATTTCGCCGACATCATCACGGCCATGGACGCGATGGAGGACGGCGACATCGTCAAAATCACCTCCGATGCGGCCGGCTACCACATCATTATGAAGTACGCCCCCACGCCCGGCGCCTATGACGAGGAAATCAACGAGCCCTGGTTCCAGAACTTCAACTCCTCGCTCGTGGAAAAGCTGTTCCTGGACGAATGCTACACCCTCTCCCCCGAAATCGAGCTGGACGCCAAGGTGCTGGCCTCGGCTACCGACATCAAGCGCATCGGCTCCAACTACTATTTCTGAGCCGGGCGGCAAGCACCGGCATTTTCCCGAATTTTTCCCAAACGCTTGACAAATGCGGACAAATCCGGTATAATATCAGTACAGCCCCGCCGGACGGTCGCGCGGTATGGCGCCGTAAGGTATTACCGTGAGGAAAGTCCGGGCTTCACAGGACAGGATAGCCGATAACGTCGGCCGCGGGTAACCGCCGGGAAAGTGCAACAGAAATAAACCGCCGCTCTGCGGTAAGGATGGAAAGGCGAGGTAAGAGCTCACCCGTTCCCATGGTAACATGGGTCCGCTGTAAACCCTATCCGAAGCAACACCCCACCGGGCGCCGGTCCGGCATATGCCCCGGGGTGGCACGGGAGATTCTCCCGAAGCATTCCCGGCAACGGGATGCGCAGATTGATGACCGTTCAAGACAGAACCCGGCTTACAGACGGAGCTGTACACAGGGGAAAGGAAAAACCGTTTTCCTTTCCCCTTCCCTGTCCGTACCCCCAAATGCAAAAGGAGAATTGCCATGAAATTCATGTTGCCCCCGCCCCGCCGCCCGGGCGCCCTGCGCCCCGCGGCATTGCTCGCGGGCCTGGCCCTGCTGCTGGCCTGCCTGCTGCCCCTGGCCTCCTGCTCCTCCGGGCAGCAGCTGCTGTACAGCGTTGCCGATGGGGACCGTACCTGCCAGGTCTACGGCAAAAACGGCCGCCCCGGGCGCATTGCGGTCTGCCAGGGCAGCACGCAGATATGGGAAACCAAGGTCAAGGTGGAAAAATCGTTGGGCGCCCTGGGCGGCGACTACGGCTTTGCGGTGCTTGACCTCAATTTTGACGGCCGCAATGACCTGAAAATTGCAGTGGCCGCCGCCGGCGACCAGCGCACCGAACGGGTGTTTTTGCAGACCGAGGACGGCTCCTACGAGGAATCCGACCTCTTCGCCGGTCTGTATACCCTGGGCACCAACCCCGAAGAACAGGCCGTGTTCTCCTTTACCCAGAGCTACCAGCACGAGGACGCCGTGGGCGATTATCCGGAATCCTATATCACTACCGATACCACCACCGGCTATGTCTGGAAGGACGGTACCCTCGCCCCCTACCGCCGCATCTCCCTGACCTATTACTCGGCCGATGACATTTATTGCCTCTCCGTTTCGGATTTCAATGAGCTGCTCGGCGAATTTCTCGACCCCGACGACAAATGGCTCTCCCGCCAGGAATACTCCCAAACAGACTTCAGCTTCCTGTATTACTTCCGCTGACCCCGGCGGGGGATATAGATACCGCTGGACGCAAAGACCTTGGAGGGACCCGCCTTGGAAGGCTCCCCCGGGCGGTACAGACCGGGCAACTTCTTGCATCTTTTCCGTC
>CALWQR010000003.1 GCA_944383705.1 uncultured Clostridia bacterium | reverse complement strand
AGGGACCGGCCTCTCCTTAAGGCTTCACCGGGTGGGACGGGCCGGGTAAATCCGAAGCAGATTTTTCGTCAGGCGAGCAAACCGTTGATGGCAATAGTTGACCCTATTGCCGAGGCGGGATGCGATGCATGACGGAAAAGATGCAAGAAGTTGCCCGGTCTGTACCGCCCGGGGGAGCCTTCTTAGGCGGGTTCCTCCAAGGTCTTCTTCTCTGGCGGAAATCATTTATTCGGCGAATCGTTTACCGGGGTCAGAAGAATCGAGTTGACAGTCAGGCCGGGGCTGATGCTTGCCTGATAGTGCAGATCGGCGCTGCCGGCCTGAATTTCTGCTTTTCCGGCTGCGCCGCCGCCGGTGAACATTGCGCCCAGCACAAACGGTGCGCAGGGGGCGGAAAAGGTCTGCGTTTCGCCGTTTTTCAGTCGGCAGACCTCGGTATCGTTCACATAAATCCGCATAGCAACCGCCATACCCACAAAGGACTTGCTGCGCGATACGGTAATCCGGCGGGTCACGGCATCATCGGTGGGGGCGTACATGCCGTTGGCGGCCATATCAGCCGCGGCATCTGCCGCACCGAAGACGGCGTCCGCCTGCGCGGCGGTGGGGATTGCTTCGGCCTGCCGCTCCTTTTTCAGCTGCAGCCCGTAGCGGACGCCGAGAATCAGCAGCACAACCGCCGCAATGCGGAACACCAGATTGGTCAGCAGGGTGAAATCCCCGTCTATGATGTAAAGAATGAAATCGAACAGGAAAATCAGGGAGTCAACCGCAAAAATGGCCAGCGCACCGATCATCCACCCGACGTGCTTGCCCGAAAAAAGCCAGCAGAGAAAATACGGGAGGATGGTCAGGAGTCCGATAAAGCCGAATATCCAGATCCAGCTCTGGAGACCGGTCTCTTCGGCAAGCAGATAGCCGGCCACCATCAGCTGCTGGGGAACCCAGGCCGAAAACAGGAAATAAAATTCCCCAAGCACAATGGTAAACAGATTGATAACCGACAGCGCAACGATAAACAGCAGCGAGTAGCGCGCGTTTTTGTACTTCATGGCGGTGGCGGACGGGATGGGCGATGTGTTCATATTGGATACCTCCGGATGTATTGTGAACATATTATAACAGAATACGGGCAGTTTGTCAATACATATCGGATATTTTTTGAACAAAAAACAGATGACCGACGGTGCAAAGAACAAGCAGAGCCCTTTTTTTGGCGGTCGGGGCGTCGGTTTTGCTGTTTTGTTGCGCCGGGGCATTGCAAAACCGGCTCCGGCATGGTATAATATATCCGTAGAGAACAACCGGATGCAAAAGCCGGTAAATCCGTATCAGGAGGTGCTGCATGGAAATTCAGGAGATTCTCTCACATGTGGATCATACCCTGCTCCGCCCGGACGCAACCTGGCCGGAAATCCGCGCTCTGTGCGACGAAGGGCTGGCGCTGCATACTGCGTCGGTCTGCATTCCGCCGCTGTTTGTCGCGCCGGCAAGCGCGTATCTCGGGGGGCGGCTGCCGGTCTGCACGGTCATCGGCTTTCCCAACGGCTACACAACCGCGGCGGCAAAGGCGGCCGAAGCACGCAGAGCGGTAAAGGATGGCGCGGCAGAGCTGGATATGGTCATTGCCATCGGGCTGTTGAAGGAAGGGAGATACGACGAGGTGCTGCGCGAGATCCGTATGGTGCGCCGGGCCTGCTCCGGCCGGGTGCTGAAGGTAATTGTTGAGACCTGCCTGCTGACCGACAGCGAAAAAATCCGCATGTGCAGGCTTGCGCACGAGGGCGGCGCGGATTACATCAAGACGTCCACCGGCTTTTCGACCGGAGGAGCAACCCCGCATGACGTGCGCCTGCTGGTTGCGCACGCGCCGCAGGGACTGAAGGTCAAGGCGTCCGGCGGCATCCGCACACCGGACCAGGCGCGGGAATACCTGAGCCTGGGAGCCGACCGGCTGGGCACCAGCGGGGCGGCGCACTGGGCCGGAGCGGACAACCGTCCGGCAGCAAACGAAACCAAACAGGGAGGATACTGATATGGCCGAACAGACATACGGCACCGTACACATCCACGCAAGGCCCGGCGATTTCGGCCGGGTGGTTCTGATGCCGGGTGACCCGATGCGCGCCCGGTTCATTGCCCAGACGTATCTGGAAAGCCCGCGCCTGGTCAACGAGGTGCGCGGCATCAACGGCTACACCGGCAGCTACCGGGGCGAGACCATCTCGGTCATGGCCAGCGGAATGGGCATCCCCTCCATCGGCATTTACAGCTATGAGCTGTACCACTGCTACGGCGTGGAGGCGATCCTGCGGGTGGGCAGCATCGGCGCGCTGCAGGACCATGTGCGCCTGATGGACCTGCTGCTGGGCATGGGCGCCTCCACCGACTCGGCCTATGCGGAACAGTTCCGCTTCCCAGGGCAGCTGGCGCCGCTGGCCGACTTTGGCCTGCTGGAGCTGGCCGTGCAGGTCTGCCGCGAGCGCGGGGCCCGCTTTCACGTGGGCAATCTGTTCTCGTCCGACAGCTTTTACAGCGACAACCCGGACGTCAACCTCCGCTGCCGGGACATGGGGCTGCTGGGGGTGGAAATGGAGAGCGCCGGGCTGTATCTCAACGCCGCGCGGGCCGGCAAAAAGGCGCTGACCATCTGTACCGTGTCGGATCAGCTCTTCCGGCATGAATCGCTGACGCCGCAGGAGCGCCAGACCGGTTTTGACGAGATGATTGCGGTGGCGCTGGAGACTGCCGTGCGCTTCCTGCGGCAGGAGAGAGAGGCATGAGGCGGGTCTTTCTGATTGTGCTGGACAGCCTGGGCGCCGGGGCCGCGCCGGACGCGGCCGACTTTGGCGATGCGGGAGCCAACACCCTGCGCAGCATCTCCGGGGCGCCCGGCTTCGACATTCCAAACCTGCTTGCAATGGGGCTTGGCAACATTGACGGGCTGAATTTTCTCGGCCGTGCCGCGCAGCCCACGGCTGCATACGGGAAAATGCGGGAGCGCTCGCGCGGAAAGGACACCACCATCGGGCACTGGGAGCTGGCCGGCGTCATCTCGCCCCGTCCGCTGCCAACCTATCCGCAGGGCTTCCCTGCCGACCTGCTTGCCGCTTTTTCGGCCCGTTGCGGCCGGGGCGTGCTGTGCAATCGCCCCTATTCCGGCACACAGGTCATCAAGGACTACTGCGAGGAGCACCTGCGTACCGGGCGGCTGATTGTTTACACCTCGGCCGACAGCGTTTTTCAGATTGCCGCGCACGAGGGGCTGATCCCGCCCGAGGAGCTGTACGGCATCTGCCGCATGGCGCGGGAGCTGCTGACCGGAGAGCACGCGGTGGGGCGTGTGATTGCGCGGCCGTTTGTCGGCAGCAGCGCCGCCGACTTCACCCGCACGGCCAACCGACGGGATTTTTCGCTCGCCGCTCCGGCAAAAGCCCTGCCCGACCTGCTGTGTGAGGCGGGACGGGATGTGATTGCCGTGGGCAAAATCTCGGATATTTTTGCAGGGCGGGGCTTTACCGAGTCGGTCCGCACGCACGGCAACCGGGAGGGGATGGAGGTCACCCGCGCACTGGCCGGGCGGGCCTTTGACGGGCTGTGCTTTGTCAATCTGGTGGATTTTGACATGCTGTACGGCCACCGCAACGACGTCCCCGGCTATGCGGCCGCGCTGAGTGAATTTGACCGCTGGCTGCCCTCCTTTCTCCCGCTGCTGGGGGAGGAGGACCTGCTGATTCTGACCGCTGACCACGGCTGTGACCCCGGGGACGCCAGCACCGACCACACGCGGGAATACGTCCCGCTGCTGGTATACGGCAAGGCGGTGGCTCCGGTGGCGCTGGGGGTGCGCGGCTGCTTTGCCGACGTGGCGGTCAGCGTCTGCCGCTGGCTGGGGGTTCCCTCCCCCTTCCCTGGCGACGATTTTTTGGCTTGCTGCACAGGGCGGGAGCCTCCCGCGGCGGCCCAGGGAAAAAATGAAAGGAAGTGACCGGAATGACCGATGAAGAACTGCTTGCCGCGGCCGAGGAATGCCGCGCAAACGCCTATGCGCCCTACTCCGGCTTTGCGGTGGGGGCGGCACTGCTGGCGGCGGACGGCCGTGTATTCCCCGGCTGCAATCTGGAAAACGCCGCATATTCCGCCACCTGCTGTGCCGAACGGGCGGCTTTTTCCCGCGCGGTCAGCGAGGGGGCGCGGGATTTTCTCAAAATCGCGGTGGTCGGTGGACCGGCCGGGGCGCCCGTCTCACGCTTTTGTATGCCCTGCGGCGTCTGCCGGCAGGTGATGCGGGAATTCTGCCGCGGGGATTTCACGGTTCTGACCACAGACGGCAGAGAAATCCGCCGCCGGACGCTGGCCGGGCTGCTGCCCGACAGCTTTGCGGCGGACGCGCTGGGAGGAGACAGATGAAGCCGGTGGTATCCACGGCGGTCATGCGAAGCTGTGATGCGGCCGCCATTGCCGCCGGCACGCCGGCGCGCGAGCTGATGCGCCGGGCCGGCGAGGGGATTTATCGCAGCTACCCCTGGCGCGGACCGACCGCGATTGTCTGCGGAACGGGCAACAACGCCGGGGACGGCTACGTGCTGGCGCTCTGCCTGCGCCGGGCCGGCATTCGCTGCCGGCTGCTGCTGACCGAGGAGCGCTTTTCGTCCGACGGCCGGTTCTATTTTGAGGAATGCCTGCGCCAGGGGATTCCCTGGAGCCTGTGCGCCGGCGCTCCGGATTTTTCAGGCGATGCGGAAATTGCCGACTGTATCTTCGGCACCGGCTTTCACGGCCGCGCCGAGGGGATTGCCGCCGAGGTGATTGCGGCTGTCAACCGCTCGGGGCTGCCCGTAATCTCGGCAGACATCAACAGCGGCCTGAACGGGGACAGCGGTCTGGGCTCCCCCGCCGTGCGCGCAACGCTGACGGTTTCGGTCGGCGCCCGGAAGACCGGCCACTTCCTTGGCGCGGCCAAGGACACCATCGGCCGTCTGCAAACCATCGACGTCGGCATTCCGGTCCCGCCCGGGGAGTGCTTCTGGCTGACCGAGGCCGGGGATTTCCACACGGTGCTGCGTCCGCGCAGCCAGCTCTCGCACAAGGGGACCTACGGATATGTCGGCATACTCGGCGGCTGCGCCGAATATGCCGGGGCTGTCAAGCTGGCCAACCTGAGCTGTGCGGCGCTGCGGTCCGGCTGTGGGGTGGCAACCCTGATGGTGCCGCGCTCGCTACAGGCCGCCGTTGCCCCGTACCTGCTGGAGAGCACCCTAACCCTGCTGCCCGACCGCGACGGGCACATGCGCTACGAGCCCGACCTGCTGGACGCCTGCACCGGACGGCTGCGCGCACTGGCCGTTGGCATGGGCTGGGGCCGCGCGGGCGACAACCGGGCGATTCTGGCCCACCTGCTTGCGCATTATGCCGGCACACTGGTCATCGATGCGGACGGGCTGAACACCCTGGCCGAGCTGGGACCGGACGCGCTGCGCCCGGCAGCCGGACGGGTGCTGCTGACCCCGCACTGCAGGGAATTTGAGCGCATCAGCGGATATCCGCCGGAACAGATTGCGGCCGACCCGGTGGGCTCGGCCAGGAATTACGCCGCCCGCACCGGGGCCTGTCTGCTGCTCAAGGGCCCCTGTACCGTGGTGACCGACGGACAGACGACATATCTGGTGGACCGGGGCTGTGCCGGGATGGCAACCGCCGGCAGCGGGGACGTGCTCTCTGGGATTCTTGCCGGCCTGCTGGGCTGGGTGCCGCTCTCCCCGTTGACCGCCGCCTGCGGCGCGTATATCAACGGTCTGGCCGGCGAGCTGGCCGAGCGCGAGAGCAACCCCGTCAGCATGACCTCCTCGGATACCGTGCGCCAGATTCCGGCCGCGGTCGGGCAGCTGCTGGGGAGCGCGCCGGAAAGCAGCATGTGACAATACGGCCGCCGCGGATGTCTTGGCATCCGCGGCGGCCGTTTTCGTGTCTGGCTTGCATTAGGCAATCAGGGCTTTGATCAAAAACACGGCGAACAGAACCAGAAAAAGCCCGAGCGGAACGCATACGACTGCCGCCAGAATTCTGACCGGAACGGGAATTTTCTTCCTGCTCCGCTCCCCTCTGTGCCCTTCCTTTGCCGGCCTTCTGCCCGGCGGTCGCTCCAGCCCGGGAGAGGCGGGATTCCCGTCTTCGTCACAGGAAAACGAGTACCTCCGACAACAATCATACTGAATGAAATTGATGTACCCGAGCGCACACATGAACATCAGCGCCGCGCCGCAAAGCAGCAGATCAAACGCAAGCGCTTCTTCGGAACGGCCATCGCTCAGGATGCTGCCCCTGTTTATTCCAAGCGCCACTGCGACCGGCAGCATAGCGGAAAAAAGCGCGGCGAAGGCACGGACCAGGGGCAGCCTGTTCCACTGCCGGATGCTCCGGAAGACGTTCCGGTGTGTTCCGATGACAACGGCCAGCAGATAAACCGCTACAAACAACAGGTACAGCGCCAGAATTGCGCCCACGAGGCCGGACAGGGCCGGACGGATGGCCACCGCAGTGCACAAAAACAGGACTGCGGCATACGCCGACAGGAACAGTGCGGCAATGCCGTTGACCAGGAACCGCAGGGGAAAGGTTTTCCGGACGCGTCTGCTGCGTAAAAATGCAAAGCATATGGCGTAAGCCGCCAACAAAAAGCCTGCCGATACCGGAAAAAACGGTTTTCCCGCGGCGATACCGAAAATCGCGGCAAGCAGACTCAGAAAGCCGAATATCCAGAGCTGGCTCTTGAGCTGTCGATAGGAAAGATAGGATTGCGGGCTGAGATAAATCAGATGCTTCGCTTTTTCTTTCATATGCATGGTTGCTGCACACCCCCGCTGCCCCCTGATTCCGCTACAATTTCCCGGGCAATATCTCTGAGCAGGACGAATTTCAGCTCCGGCAGAATCGGACGCAGAAGCTCCTTTGCACCCGTGGGGTTCCTCCCCTCCTTCGCCATCAGAACGCCCTCGAGAAACCGGACAGACGTCTGTGTCAGCGAACCGACCGGTATGCCTGCTTTCGCTTCCCTGGCCGTTTCCGTATCGCCCTGAAGGCAGGCGCAGACCGCAATCCAGAACTGCTTTTCGGGCAGCTCACCGGCGTGCCGGATGGTACTCCAGAAGCGCCCGACGTCGGACAGCCCCAGATAAGAAACCGCAAGGAGAACCCGGAGGCGGTCGATTGTCTCTCTGACACCCCGGGTGCGGAACAGCCGGGCACTGCGTTGGTATGCCTTCAGCAGCTGTCCGGCAATTGCAATTGCGCGCCGGTAATCCCCGGTCTGGCAGGACGCAACAAGCGCCCGGCTGTTCCGCCGCAGCAGCACGGCCCGGAAACAGGCAACAAGCAGCGCGGCCAACAGGATGGCGATGAGCAGCGTAACATCCACAGTGATATGACCGATACGGAAGGAAAACATCTGACAGCACTCCTGGTATGACGGGATAGCGCCCCATAGGCGGGCGGCCGGAGCATGACGAGGGGGGCTCCGGCCCCATCAGTATACCATATCCGGACGCATTTTGCAATACCCAAGGCAAAAAAAGAGGGGGGGGAGAACGCCGCTGCCGGCATTCCCTCCCCCGGTGTCTTTCGGATTGGCTCAGAGCTGCTCCAGGACGTAGTCGGCAAAGTCGCGGCAGGTGGCGCCGTCCCGGTTGCCGGTGACCGCCACGCGGCACTCCTCCACCGTGCAGATCTGCATGGCGTGCGCCAGACGGTCGGCCTTTTGCGGCAGGGCGATATGGCGCAGCATCATTTCCACCGCACGGAACAGGCTGGACGGGTTGGCGTATTCCCCGAGCCCCTCCTCGATCATGCGGGGGGCCGAGCCGTGGATGGCCTCGAACATGGCGTAGCGGTCGCCGATGTTGGCGCTGCCGGCGGTCCCCACGCCGCCCTGAATCTGCGCGGCCTCGTCGGTGATGATGTCGCCGTACAGATTCGGCAGCACAAAGACCTGAAACCGGCTGCGGACATCCTTGTTGACCAGATTGGCGGCCATGATGTCGATATACCAATCCTCGGCGGCAATGCCCGGGTATTCATCCGCCACCTCATGGCAGACGGCCGAAAAAGCGCCGTCGGTCTTTTTCATGATATTGGCCTTGGTTACGATGGCGACATTGGTTTTGCCGTTGTTTTTGGCGTATTCAAAGGCCGCGCGGGCAATGCGGCGGGTGCCGGCGTCGGTGGTCACCTTGAAATCCATGGCCAGCTTGCCGGGCAGCTCCACGCCCCGACTGCCCAGCACATACTCGCCCTCGGTGTTCTCGCGGTAAAAAATCCAGTCGATTCCCTCTTCCGGAACCGAGACTGGGCGGACGTTGGCATACAGGTCCAGCTCGCGTCGCAGCGCGACGTTGGCGCTCTCCATACTGCCCCCCTTCGGGGTGGTGGTCGGCCCCTTGAGCAGCACGTCGCAGGCCTTGATGGCCGCAAGCGTGTCGTCCGGCACCGCCTGCCCGCAGGCAAGGCGGCGCTCGATGGTCAGCCCCTCAATTTCGCGCAGCTCAATCCGGCCGGAGGCCAGCTCATCCGCCAGCAGCTTTTCCATCAGACGGCGCGCCTCGCACATCAGAATCGGCCCGATGCCGTCGCCGGCGCAGATGCCGATGACAATCTTCTCCTGTTTGGAAAAATTCTTTGCCGGGGCGGCCTGCTCCATGCGCAGCTGCCGCGCAAGCTGCTCCTCCATCAAGCGGCGGAACTGCTCCACCGCGGTGTTGATTTCCTGTTCCAGCATGGCGATCCTCCTTCAGTTTCCGTTTGCCTTGGTATAGGCGAGCAGTCCGCCGGCCCGCAGCATGTCGCGCTGGCGTGCGGTGAACGCGCAGGTCAGCGGAATGCGCTCGCCCGTGGTCTCGTCCAGCAGAGTCATCTCGCCGGTCTCCATTCCCTGCCACACATCCCGGAGGGTCAGGCGGTCGCCCTGGTTCAGCCGGTCGTAATCGGCAGGATTCCGGAAGGTCAGCGGCATGATGCCGGCATTGATGAGGTTGGCCGCGTGAATGCGGGCAAAGCTTTTGGCAATCACGGCACGCACCCCGAGGTAGAGCGGCACCAGCGCCGCATGCTCGCGCGACGAGCCCTGCCCGTAGTTCATGCCGCCCACCACAATGCTCTGCCCCGCGGCCTGCGCGCGCTCCGGGAAGGTCTGGTCGCAGACCCCGAAGCAGAAGCGGGAGAGATAAGGAATGTTGGAGCGGTAGGGCAGAATTTTGGCCCCCGCCGGCATGATGTGGTCGGTGGTGATGTTGTCCCCGACCTTGAGCACCAGCTCGGCGGAGAGGGTATCCTCCTGCGGCCGGCTCTCGGGGAATTTTTTGATGTTCGGCCCGCGCAGCACCTCAAGCGACTTCGCTTCCTCGGCCGGAGCCGGCGACAGCACGGCGCTGTCGTCGATGCGGAAGCGCTCGGGCAGCCTGATCGATGGCATCTCGCCCAGCAGCGTCGGGTCGGTGATCTCGCCGGTCAGCGCCGCGGCAACCGCAGTCTCGGGGGACACCAGATAGACCTTTGCGTCGGCGGTGCCGCTTCTCCCCTCAAAATTGCGGTTGAAGGTGCGCAGGCTCACGCCGCCCGAATTGGGCGAAAAGCCCATGCCGATGCAGGGGCCGCAGGCGCACTCCAGAAGCCGCGCGCCGCTGGCGAGAATATCCGAGAGAGCGCCGCAGTCGGACAGCATCGTAAGCACCTGACGCGAGCCGGGCGAGACCGACACGCTGACCTGCGGGCTGACGGTTTTGCCCTTGAGCAGCGCCGCTACCTTGAGCAGGTCAAGCAGTGAGGAGTTGGTGCAGGAGCCGATGCAGACCTGATCGACCTTTGTCCCCTTCAGGCTTTCCACGGTCACCACATTGTCCGGCATATGCGGGCAGGCAATCAGGGGCTTGAGAGAGGAGAGGTCGATTTCAATCACGCGGTCATATACCGCGTCGGGGTCGGAGGCCAGCGGCGCATAGTCGCTCTCCCTTCCCTCGGCCCGCAGAAAGGCGCGGGTGACCTCATCCGACGGGAAAATGGAGGTGGTGGCCCCCAGCTCGGTGCCCATGTTGGTAATCGTCGCGCGCTCGGGCACCGACAGCGTGGCAACGCCCTCGCCGCCCCATTCAATGATCGAGCCGACGCCCCCCTTGACCGAGAGGATGCGCAGAATTTCCAGGCTCACATCTTTTGCCGTGACAAAGGGGTGCAGCCGGCCGGTGAGGTTGACGCGGATCATCCTGGGCATTGTGATGTAATAGGCGCCGCCCCCCATCGCCACGGCCACATCCAGCCCGCCCGCGCCGAAGGCCAGCATCCCGATGCCGCCGCCGGTGGGGGTGTGGCTGTCCGAGCCGATCAGGGTCTTTCCCGGAATGCCGAAGCGCTCCAGGTGCACCTGATGGCAGATGCCGTTGCCCGGACGCGAGAAATAGATGCCGTGCTTGCGGCAGACCGACTGAATGTAGCGGTGGTCGTCGGCGTTTTCAAAGCCGGACTGCAGGGTGTTGTGGTCGATGTAGGCCACGCTGCGCTCGGTCCGGACGCGGTCGATGCCCATGGCCTCAAATTCCAGATAAGCCATGGTGCCGGTTGCATCCTGGGTCAGGGTCTGGTCAATGCGCAGGGCAATTTCGCTGCCCGGCGTCATGTCCCCCTCCACCAGGTGCGCGCGGATGATTTTTTGTGCGATGGTCAATCCCATATCGGTTTCTCCTTTTCCATTCGGTATCGGTTGTTTGTCGGTTCCATTGCGGATATCGGCCTTACAGCTTGAACCGGATGTGTTCGGCCGCGTTTGCGATGTGCTCATAGGTGCGGCGGTCGGCCTGCTCCGGGTCGTGCGCGGCGATGGCCTCGTAAATGGCGCGGTGCTCCTTGGCCGAGAGGACGGCGCGGCTCTCGTTTTCCACCGACGCCTTGCGGAACTTCTGCACCTTTTTGTGCAGGGGCAGCAGGGTTTCGGCCAGGATGGCGCTGCCGCTGAAGCGGTAGATGAGCTGATGGAACTTGCTGTCCATCCCCTTGATGCGGTCGGCGTCCCCGCGCGGGACGTAAAACTCCTGCAACTCCAGCGCCTCGCGCAGCTCGGCCAGTTCCTCCTCGGTGATGCGTCTGGCGGCGGCCGCCGAGGCCAGGCCCTCAATGCGCAGGCGGATGGCAAAAATGTCCTCCAGATCCTGCTGGGTCACCCCCAGCACCAGAATGCCCTTGGGGGAAATATCCACCAGGTGCTCCTGCTCCAGCCGGTGGAGCGCCTCCCGCACCGGGGTGCGGCTGACGCCGAGGTCGCTGACCAGCTTCATCTCGGTCAGGCATTCCCCGCGCTGGTATTTTCCGGTCAGAATCTCCCGCTCAAGCCGGTCAAACACCTGCTCGGCAAGCGACAGTGTGCGATGCTCCCACATATCAGATCCTCCTTACAGCCGCCGGAAGCGCCCGGCGGACAGCTCCTCAATTTTCTCTTCCAGCTCGTCGGTCGAAAGCGAGGTCTGGCGGCCGTCCTCGTATTCCCGGTCAATCCATTCCTTCAGGCCGACCACCAGCGGGTCGCGCTTGTCAACCCGTTCGCCCTCGTCCAGGCGGTAATTTTCGTTGATCCAGTAGGCAATGCCGGCCAGCCCCGAGGCCTTGCCCAGCATCACCGAGGCAGCGCGCCCGAGAATCCTGCGGGTATCAAAGATGTTGTAGATCTCCTCGTCCTTGAGCAGCCCGTCGGCATGAATGCCGGCGCGCGTGACGTTGAAGCTCTTGCCGACAAACGGGGTCATGGGCGGGATCTCGTATCCGATTTCCTGCCGGAAATAATCGGCAATTTCGGTAATGACCGTGGGGTCCATCCCGTCAAACGACCCGCGCAGCGAGGCGTATTCCATAATCATGGCCTCCAAGGGGATGTTTCCGGTGCGCTCTCCGATGCCGAGCAGCGAGCAGTTGACCCCCGAGGCGCCGTACAGCCATGCCGTGGTGGCATTGGTGACCGCCTTGTAAAAATCGTTGTGCCCGTGCCACTCCAGCATTTCGCTGGGCACGTCGGAGTAGTGCTGCAGGCCGTAGATGATGCCGGGCACGCTGCGCGGAATGGCCACCTCCGGGTAAGGCACGCCGTAGCCCATGGTGTCGCAGGCGCGGATGCGCACCGGAATTTTCGCGTCGGCCGACATCTTCATCAGCTCGTTGACAAACGGCACGACAAAGCCGTAAAAATCGGCGCGCGTGATGTCCTCTAGGTGGCAGCGCGGCATAACCCCTGCCTCAAACGCATCTGCCACCGTAGCCAGATAGTGGTTCATGCATTCCCGGCGGTTCATCTTCATCTTTTTGAAGATGTGGTAATCGCTGCAGGAAACCAGAATCCCGGTCTCCCGGATGCCCAGATCCCGCACCAGCTTGAAGTCCTCCCGGCTGGCACGGATCCAGGTCGTGATTTCGGGGAACTTCAGCCCCAGCTCCATGCAGCGCTCCACCGCCTCGCGGTCCTTTTTGCTGTAAACGAAAAATTCGGTCTGACGGATGATGCCAAAGGGGCCGCCCAGCCGGGACATCAGACGGTAAAGATCCACAATCTGCTGCACCGTATAGGGCTCCACCGATTGCTGCCCATCTCGGAAGGATGTATCGGTAATCCAGATGTCCTCCGGCATTCCAATCGGCACCCGCCGGTGGTTAAAGGCAATGCGCGGCACCTCGGTGTAGGGGTATACGTCGCGGTAGAGATTGGGCTCCTCCACATCCTGCAGTGTGTATTTGTAGGTCTTTTGCTCGAGTAAATTGGTTTTTGGTGAGATCTCCAGCATGAGACTCCCCTCCTTTCTGCACCCATGTATACAATTATACACGAATACCGCGCATTTGTCAAGAGCTTTGCAAAAAAATCTTGACAAAAACCGTCCTGGCGGGTATAATGGACACAGAAAAACCAAAACAAGGAGAACAGAAATGAAACTGATGGTTGCATCCGACATTCACGGCTCGGCAAGTTTTTGCAGAGAGCTGACCGAAGCCTGGCGGCGCGAGGCGCCCGACCGGCTGCTGCTGCTGGGCGACCTGCTGTATCACGGCCCCCGGAACGACCTGCCCGACGGCTACGCGCCGAAGGAGGTGATTGCCATGCTGAACGCGCTCTCTCCCGCGCCCCTGTGCGTCCGGGGCAACTGCGAGGCGGAGGTGGACCAGATGGTGCTCAATTTTCCGGTCCTGGCCGATTACGCCTGGCTGGATGTGAACGGTCTGCGCATTTTCGCCACGCACGGGCATCTGTACGGTGAGGACAACCCGCCCCCGGTGGCCGAGGGGGATATCCTGCTGTGCGGGCATACGCATGTGCCGGCATGGAGGCAGCAGAACGGTTTTCTCTACCTCAACCCCGGCTCGGTTTCGCTGCCCAAGGAGCAGTCGCCGCGCGGCTATCTGATATTGGAACAGAGGACATGGAGCTGGAGGGAGCTGGACGGCCGCGTCTGGCACGAGCTGTCGCTCTGAGTCATGTGTTCCCGGGCCCTCCCGGGCCGCTCAGAGCAGCATGGCAAGCGTCCCCGCCACAATCAGGGCCAGGCCGAGCCAGGCTTTCCCGGACAGCCTCTCCTTCAGTACCACACAGGAAAAAACAACCGTGACCACAATGCCAAGCTTGTCAATCGGCACCACCACGGCGGCCGGCCCCTGCTGCAATGCGCGGTAGTAGCACAGCCAGGAGGCACCGGTGGCCAGGCCCGAGAGGCAGATGAACAGCAGATCCCGGCGCGGGATGGCGACCGTCTCGCGGATTTGTCCGCTCACCAGCACCACCAGCCAGGCCATGACCAGCACCACGGCCGTGCGGATCGCGGTACCGAGATTGGATTCCACCCCATCAATGCCGATTTTGCCGAGGATGGCGGTCAGGGATGCAAACAAGGCCGAAAACAGCGCGGGCACAATCCCCCTGCGGCTCGCCGTCCGGTCGGAGGGCTGCCTGCGCTCTATCATCAGATAGGTTCCGACCAGAATCACCGCAGCTCCCAGCGCCCCTGTCCATGCAACCGGCTCCCCCAACAGCAGCCAGGCCAGCACAATGGTCAGCACCGTGCTGGATTTGTCAATTGGCACAATGCGGTTGACGTCCCCGACCTGCAGCGCCCGGAAATAGCAGAGCCACGAGGCTCCGGTGGCCAGCCCCGAGAGCACAAGAAACAGCCAGGTCTTGGGCGCTATGGCGGCAAGACTTTCCTGTGACCCGACTATCAGCACCATCCCGCAGGACATCAGCAGCACCACAACGGTACGCACTGCGGTGGCCAGATTGGATGCGGTGTGCCGGATGCCGATTTTGGCCAGAATGGCCGTGACGCCTGCAAAAAAAGCCGACCCGAACGCATACAGAATCCACATAGCTTCTCCTCCCTCCGTCGCACAGGCCGCCTCTCCCGGCCGGTGCGCGATTCTTTTCCAATGCAAACAGCAACAGCAGCCTCCCGGACTACGGCCGGGTGGCTCCGCCCCCAGATTCCGTCCGTGCCGCACCGGGCCCGGTATCTCCGCTCTCCACCGCCGAAGCCGCAGACATCTGCCGCCGACGGCGCTGGGACAGCCCCAGCCCCTCTTTTCCGGTCAGGTGCTCGACAGAAACGGCCACCACACATACACGGGCGCCGTCCGCCGCAATCGCGCGGGAACGCCCTTCCTCCGTGTCGGTCGGGTGATATTTGCGCGCCAGCAGCAGAAGCGCCCGGTGCCGTTCGGCTTCGTCGGTAAGCTCCCGTGCCCGCCCGAAGACAATGACGCTGCGGTAATCGGTCGTGTATTCCTGCGGCATCACATCGTCACGGGCGATTACACAGAAGGATACCTTTTCATACCTCCGCAGCGCGTCCAGCTTATGACCCGAAGCGGCGCAGTGAAAATAAACGGTGCGGTCGGCATACACGTAACTGAGCGGAACGGCGTAGGGATATCCGTCATCGCCCAGCACGGCAAGCACGCCGCCGGAGCCCTGCTCCAGTATCCGTATCGCTTCCTCTTCGGGTATACGCTGCCGGTATCTCCTCATTTCCCGGAACATCCTGTCATCCCTCCCCCGGTTTGCTTTTTCAATAGTATAACACGCCGGAAGCAATTTGTCAATTCCCATATTTCCCCGATTACAGAAAACGCATGCACAGACCGGAAAAGCGGTATCCGGCCGGTACCGGCGCATCCGATCGTTTTACCGAAAATTCGGGTACGACTCCCGCCTCTGCCAGAATCTGGCCTGAATAAACCCCGTGCCCCGGCGGCAATACTTTTTTCTGGAAAACAGAAACGGGGTTACAAAACGGAATGTATCACAACAAAGTGGAAATCTGCGGCATGAACACGTCGCACCTGAAGATACTGACCGACGAGGAAAAACGCGACCTGCTGCAAAAAACCAAGGCCGGAGACGAAAAGGCGCGCGGGGAGCTGATTTACGGGAACCTGCGGCTGGTGCTTTCCATTGTGCAGCGCTTTTCCGGCCGGCGCGAGAACATGGACGATCTCTTTCAGGTCGGCTGCATTGGGCTGGTCAAGGCAGTGGATAACTTCAACCTCGATCTGGACGTCAAATTTTCCACCTACGCGGTTCCGATGATCATCGGGGAGATCCGGCGCTACCTGCGGGACAACAATGCCATCCGCATCAGCCGCTCGGTGCGGGATCTGGCCTACCGCTCGCTGCAGGCACGGGAGGAGCTGATCGCCATCAAGCAGGGCGAGCCGACCGTGGAGGAAATCGCCGCGCGTCTGGGCGAAAAAAAGGAGGCGGTGGTTCACGCAATGGACGCCATTGTGGAACCCATTTCGCTGTATGAGCCGGTGTACAACGACAACGGCGACGCGCTGTACCTGATGGACCAGCTGTCGGATACCTCCTGCGGAGACGAGGGCTGGCTGGAAAACATTGTGCTGCGGGAGGCCATGAACCAGCTCTCCGAGCGGGAGCGGAAGATCATTCAGCTCCGCTTCTACCGCAACAAAACCCAGATGGAAATTGCCGGGGAAATCGGCATTTCGCAGGCCCAGGTCTCCCGGCTGGAAAAGGCCGCGCTGGAAAAAATGCGCAAACAGATGTAACCGGCTCTCCGGCGCTCCGCGCACCCCGCCATCGGCAGGCAACCGCCAACGGCGGGGCGCCGGGCTTCCCTGCTCTGCCCGCTCCCCCTTACTCTGCCCGGTTTCCCCTGTTTTTTCACAATCCCAAAGCCAGAAGAATGAATTTTTTGTGAATTTTTTTAAATTTTCTCAAAAGATATTCCAATTTCCGATACAGTGTGGTATAATAAACACAAATCTGCGGCCGCATGGGCAATGGCCGACGGCGGCATCCATATCTGGGAGGAAATAACCATGGCAATTAAAATGAGAATTCTGTACGCATCCGGAAAACGGAAAATTCACGCGTTGGCAAACGCAATCAAGGACAAGTACGAGCTGGCATTCAACTCGGTGGATGTCATCCCTCCCGCCTACTCCTGCGACAAAGAGCGCATTGTCATTCTGGCGGTCTCGGCCAAGGGTGATATCAGTGATTCGCTGCGCCTGTTCTGCAAAGAGCTGACCAAAGCACGCGCACAGAATGTGGCTTTGATGATTGACGGTGACGAAAAAGTGGCCAACCGCCTCAAGGAAATTCTGAACGAGGCCGGTACCAATGTGGTGGACGAGGTCCTCTACATCAAGGGCGGCTTGCCGATTATCGGTGGCAACCCCAAGCCCATGGAAAAGAACATGGTGTTCGATTGGGTCGACCGCGTGATTCAAAATCTGAAATAAGAAGACCTACCGTTGGGAAAGACCTTGGAGAGACCCGCCTCCCCCGGAGAGGCCGGTCCCTCAGGGGGCTCCCCCGCCCAGACCTCCCCGGCGCAAGCCCCCGATTTTTGTATCCTGTATTGCAAATACGGTATGCATGGATGGGGGCCTGTGCCGGGGAATTTCTTTTTGGGTAGGATGAATTTTTTGGGGGATTGCGGATGGGTGCGGTTGGCCGGCAAAACTCCGGAATACGGGATTTTTGTGCGTTCGGCGGAATGCTTGAACGGAACCATTTACAATGTGCAGGGAATATCAGGAAACAGGTATAAGCCAATGACCAGCAAAATATCATCAAAAACCGGACAACCTATGGCGGCTGTCCGGTTTTCTGTATATGCAGGGCAAATCGCTTTGTATGGCGATACGCGAGCTTTAAATCTCCTGCCACCTCCAAAAGAAATTCCCCGGCGCAGGCCCCGGGCATACTGTATTTGCAATACCGTATGCATGGATGGGGGCCTGCGCCGGGGAGGTCTGGGCGGGGGAGGCCCCCGAGGGACCGGCCTCTCCGGGGGAGGCGGGTCTCTCCAAGGTCTTCTCCTATGGTAGAACCCCTCCTGCTCAGACGACTCCGTAAGCGAGCATGGAATCGGCGACCTTGAGGAACCCGGCGATGTTGGCGCCGGCAACGAGGTTGCCCTCCATACCGTACTCCTTTGCGGCGGCTGCCGCGTTGTGGTAGATGTTCACCATAATCCCCTTGAGCTTGGCGTCCACTTCGTCAAAGGTCCAGCTGTAGCGCATGGAATTCTGGCTCATTTCCAGCGCGGAGGTTGCAACACCGCCGGCGTTGGCGGCCTTTGCGGGAGCAAACAGCACTTTGGCCTGCTGGAATGCGGCAATGGCTTCGGGCGTGGAGGGCATGTTGGCCCCCTCGGCAACGGCGGTCACGCCGTTGGCAATCAGCTTTTTGGCAGAGGCCTCGTCAATTTCGTTCTGGGTCGCGCAGGGCAGCGCGATGTCGCACCGGATGCCCCAGATGCCGCTGCAGCCCTCGTGATACTCGGCCGAGGCATGATCGGCCACATATTCCTTGATGCGGCCGCGGCGGACCTCCTTGATCTGCTTGACGGTGGCCAGATCGATGCCGTTCGGGTCATAGACATACCCGTTGGAATCCGACATGGCAACCACCTTGCCGCCCAGCTCGGTGGCCTTCTGGCAGGCGTAAATGGCCACGTTGCCCGAGCCGGAAATCACCACGGTCTTACCCGCAAAGGAGCTGCCGGCGTCCCCCAGCATCGCATCGGTGAAATAGCACAGGCCGTATCCGGTCGCCTCGGTGCGCACAAGGCTCCCGCCGTAGGTCAGGCCCTTGCCGGTCAGCACGCCGGTAAATTCGTTGCGCGCGCGCTTGTACATGCCAAAGAGATAGCCGATTTCGCGCGCTCCGACGCCGATGTCGCCGGCCGGAACGTCGGTATCCGCACCGATGTGCCGGGAAAGCTCCAGCATAAAGCTCTGGCAGAAGCGCATGACCTCGGCGTCCGATTTGCCCTTCGGATCAAAGTCGGAGCCGCCCTTGCCGCCGCCAATGGGCAGACCGGTCAGCGAGTTCTTGAAAATCTGCTCAAATCCGAGGAATTTGATAATGCCCTCATACACCGAGGGATGGAATCGCAGGCCGCCCTTGTAGGGACCGATGGCACTGTTGAACTGTACGCGGAAGCCGCGGTTGACCTGCACCTTGCCGTTGTCATCCACCCACGGCACACGGAACTTGATGATGCGCTCGGGCTCGACCAGCATATCAATGATGCCTTTTTCGATATAAACCGGCTTTTTTTCCACCACCGGCTCCAGAGATTCCAGCACCTCCCGGACCGCCTGATGGAACTCGGGCTCGCCGGGATTCCGCTTTTCCACGTTTGCCATGACCTGCTTGAGATAGGCATTTTTGATGCTCATTGGTTTTCCTCCTATGGTAGGCACAAATTTGCAAGAACATTCACAAATGTTTCAAAAAAAGGTGTGTTTTTATCCGCAATTTGTGTTTCTCACATCCGATATGAAATATTATACTATATAAAATTCATTTTGTCAATCGGTTTTTCGCAAAAAACGGAGCCGGATATCATATTTTTTTGTCCTGTGCGCCCTCCGCGGCGCCCTCCCCCGGCCCGGCGGACCTCTCAAGCTGTCCAGCCAGTGACGCGGCGGCATGGATCCATTCGCCGCAAAGTGCGAACAGCGCCGCCGGACGCATGGCCGCGCCCTGATGTGCCGCGTCGGCCAGTTCGGCCGAGCGGATACGGAAGCGCGCCATTTCCTCCCGGCAGAACCGCCCGACCGTCTCCCGGATTTCCTCCAGCTGCCGCTGCAGGGCATCGTTCTGCCGGGCGGTTTCCTCCAGCCCGGCAAGCGCCTCCCGGGCGGCCGCCAGGCATTCGGGGGAACAGGGCTCCTCCCCGGGAAGCGGCGACAGCGCGGCCCGGCAGAGCCGCACGGCGCGCAGAGAGGCGGCCCGGCTGTCCTGCGCCTGCCGCGCTGCCCCGGCCAGATGCAGCAGTGCGGTGTTCAGCTCCCGCTCCCCTGCTTCCAGCCCGCGCATCAGAATGCACCAGGCATAATATCCCCGCGTGCGGCAGGCCGAGCCGGCCGGCCCGGGCTCACACCTCTGCAGGATGGCGGGCAGTCGCCGGGATTCCTCGGCCAGGCCGCGCAGCAGCTGTACGCAGCGCCCGCGGCAGCGCTCCAGCTGCCGGGCGGCAGCCTGCATCAGGTCGCGTACCTCTGCGGCCGCGTCCCGCAGCATGGGCGCGCCGCCCTGCTCCCCGGCCAGCTGCCGTCGCAGGTCCGCCAGTGCCTCCCGTTCCTCCGGGAACCATACCGGTCTCTCCTGCATGGCTCTCACTCCTTTCGGTCAATGAAGATACAAACCGGGGAGCGTTCCGCGCACGGATCGCTCCCCGCTTCTGCCCCAAGGGCAAATGCTCACCGGATGTCCACATTCACCCGCTTGCCGCCTCCGGCGACCGAGCGGATGACCGTGCGGATGGCATTGGCAATTTTGCCGTGCCGCCCGATGACCATCCCGACATCCGCCGGCGCGACCGTCAGGGTGAGGTTGATATTGGTTTCGGTTTCCTCAACCGTCACCTTCACCGCATCCGGTGACCCCACAATCGCCTTGGCAATGTCGGTCAGTGTTGCCTGCAGATCTGCCATATCGTCCTCCCTTGCGGACCGGTCAGTCCACAATGCCGCTCTTCTTCAGCAGAGCCTTGACGGTATCGGTCGGCTGCGCGCCGTTCGCCAGCCATTTCTTGGCCTTTTCGGCGTCAATCTTGATTTCGGCAGGCTCGGTGAGCGGGTTGTAGTAGCCCAGCTCCTCGATGAATCTGCCGTCTCTGGGGCTGCGGCTGTCGGCCACAATCACCCGGTAAAAGGGAGCCTTCTTGGCGCCCATTCTGGTCAATCTCATTTTTACTGCCATGGTTTTTTCCTCCAAAAAGTGAAAAATATTTATAATGAACGGTGAATTCAGAATGGCATCTTCATTCGGCCGAGCATTTTCTTGCCTTTGCGGGTTTTACCCATATTGGTGAACTGCTTCATGATTTTCATCATCTGGTCGAACTGACGCAGCACCTTGTTGACCTCCTCCACCGAGGTGCCCGAGCCCTGCGCAATCCGCTTTTTGCGGGAAGCGTTGATCATCTCGGGGTGGGTTCGCTCGGGAAGGGTCATGGAATGGATGATGGCCTCGGTATGAATCAGGAAGGTTTCGTCGATTTTGGCGTCCTTCAGCGCGCCGCGGTTGACGCCGGGCATCATGCCCAGCAGCTGATCCAGGCTCCCCATGTTGCGCAGCTGGGCCAGCTGGGCGAGATAATCGTCCAGCGTAAAGGTCTGCTGCCGGAGCTTCTGCTCCATGGCGGCGGCCTGCTTCTCGTCATATGCGGCCTGTGCCTTGTCAATCAGGGTCAGCACGTCTCCCATTCCGAGAATGCGGGAAGCCATGCGGTCGGGATAAAACGGCTCGATGGCGTCCAGCTTTTCGCCGGTACCGACAAACTTGATCGGCTTGCCGGTTACATAGCGGATCGAAAGCGCGGCACCGCCCCGGGTGTCGCCGTCCAGCTTGGTGACAATCACACCCGTGATATCCAGCAGATTGTTGAAGGTTTCGGCCACATTGACCGACTCCTGGCCGATCATCGCATCCACCGTCAGCAGAATCTCTGTTGGGTTGACCTTGTCCTTGATGTTTTTCAGCTCTTCCATCAGGACCTCGTCAATCTGCAGCCGGCCCGCGGTGTCAAGAAAGACCATGTCGTAGCCCTTCTGCCGGGCGTACGCCACCCCCTCCTCGGCAATTTTTACCGGAGAAACCTTGTCCCCCATTGTGAACACCGGGATATCGAGCTGTCCGCCCACCACCTGCAGCTGCTTGATGGCGGCCGGGCGGTAGATATCGCAGGCAACCAGCAACGGCTTTTTGCCCTGCTTTTTGTAAAGCCCCGCCAGCTTGCCCGCGTGCGTGGTTTTACCCGCGCCCTGCAGGCCCACCATCATTATAATGGTGGGGGGCTTTGGTGCGATGACCAGCTTGGACTGCGTGCTGCCCATCAGCCGGGTCAGCTCCTCGTTGACGATTTTGACAATCTGCTGCGCCGGGAGCAGCGAATCCAGCACCTCGCTGCCCACTGCGCGCTCCGAGACGATTTTGATGAAGTCGCGCACCACCCGGAAGTTGACGTCGGCCTCCAGCAGCGCCAGCTTGATCTCGCGCATACCGGCCTTGACGTCGGCCTCGGTCAGCTTGCCCTTGCTGCGGAATTTTTTGAAGGCGTTTGACAGCTTTTCGCCTAAACTTTCAAACATCGGTTCCCTCCTCTCCCCCGTGCCGTCCGCTGCGCCGCTGCTCAGCGGATGGAGGCTGCCAGGCACTCCGCCGCACGGAAAATTTCGTCATCGGCGCCCTTTTCCCGCAGCAGCTGCAGCAGCCGTTCGGCCTGCCGCTGTGCCTCGCGGAAGCGCGCCGCCAGCCCCAGGCGCTCCTCGTAGAAGCGCAGCTCCTCCTCGGCCTTTTTGATCAGCTCGCGCACGCCCTGGCGGGAAATGCCCACATCGCCGGCAATTTCGGAGAGCGAAAGGTCCTGGTTGTAATAGGCGTCCAACACCGTCCGCTTGCGGTCCGAGAGCACATCGCCGTAAAAATCCAGTAAAAAGCCGATGCGGAGATCCTTTTCAAACATGGCGCCCCCCTCTGTCCGGTACCCACGGAATAGGTGTAAAGCAAATGACTTTACAAGTATACCATGAAATTTCGCATTTGTCAAGTCTTTTTTCAAAAAAACTCTTGATATTTGTCCCGGGATTGCGTATACTATAGGAAAGCGAACAAAAAGAAAGGAAGATTTTGCAAAATGGACAAACGATATGCGGACACCCCGGCGGAAAAGCCCTGCGGCTTCCGGAAATGCGGCATCATCGGCTGCGGGAATGTGGGAGCCACCACGGCGTACACCCTGATGCAGACCGGGTGGTTCTCGGAGATGGTGCTGATTGACCTGAACGCAAAAAAGGCCGAGGGCGAGGCGGCCGACCTGCGCCACGGGCTGCCCTTTCACACCCCGATGAACATTCACGCCGGGGGATATCAGGATCTGGTTGACTGCGGTATCATCATCATCACGGCCGGCGCCAACCAAAAGCCAGGGGAAACCCGAATGGATCTGTTGCGCACCAACACCAAAATATTCCGCTCGATTGTCAACAACATTGTCATCTATAACCGGCAGGCCATCCTGCTGGTGGTCACAAACCCTGTGGACGTACTCTCCTATGTCACCTACCGCGCCTCCGGCTTCCCTGCCCACCGGGTCATCGGCTCGGGTACGGTGCTGGACACCGCACGCCTGAAGCAGATGGTGGGCAACCACCTGGGGGTGGACAGCCGCAACGTGCACTCCTTTATCATCGGTGAGCACGGGGACAGCGAGCTGCCGGTGTGGAGCTCGGCCAATATTTCCGGCGTGGACCTTCCCCGCTATTGCGAAACCTGCGGACAGGGCTACGACAAGGCCGTGCTGGACGGGCTGTTTGACGAGGTAAAAAACAGCGCGTACCGGATTATCGAGGCCAAGGGCGCAACCTTTTACGCAATTGCTGAATCGGTCAAGCGCATTGTGTCGGCAATCGTTCATGACGAAAGCTCGATTCTGCCGGTCTCGGCACTGGTGGACGGCCACTATGGCCTGGAGGATGTGTATATGAGCCTGCCCTGCGTCATCAGCCGCGAGGGAATCCGCCAGGTGCTGGAAATTCCGCTGGATGAAGAGGAAACCGCACGTCTGAACCGGTCCGCCGCCGCTCTGCGCGCCGCCATCGATGACCTCGACCCTGTCGGATACGCGCTTCAGTAAGGTTCCCACAGATGAGAAAGACCTTGGAGGGCCCCGCCTTGAAAGGCTCCCTCCAAGGTCTTCTTCCATCATGCGAGAAATTCCTCAAGGGTCAGGCTGCGCAGCATGATTTCGGTGGCGGCCTCACGGCCGACAAAGCGATAGTGCCAGGGCTCGTAGCTATAGCCGGTCCGGTCGGTTTTCCCTTCCGGGTAGCGCAGGATGAAGCCGAAGCGATGGCAGTGCTCCCGGAGCCAGCGGAAGGCGTTGGTATTCTCAAACGACCGGTCCAGCCGGGAGCCGGAGGTCAGCAGGTCCACGCACAGCCCGGTCTGATGCTCGCTGGTGCCTGGCAGAGCCGCATAAGAGCGCACCACCAGCTCGGCGTCCCGGCGCGAGAGTCCGGTTCTGCCGCGGTCCAGATAGACCGACTGTATATATTCCTGCCCGAAATAGGCGTAGGCATCGGGGCTGAGCGTGGAGCATTCGTTGTCCAGATACTGGTGATAGAGGCTGGTCTGATATCGGTAATTCCGGTAGCCGCTGGCCACCATAATATCGGTTATGCCGTCGGCCGCCATTTCGGCCAGCATGGCATACAGCGCATTGGCGGCGCGGCTTTCCAGCAGAATTTCCTTGTCCAGATAGGTCCGGCAGGTCAGCGTTACGGTCTGGTCCGGGCAATAGCTCTCCCCCAGCGGATGCTCCTTGTTTGCCAGCAGCAGATATTCGGGCGCCATACCGGTAACAAGATATTCCAGCACCTGGCCGACGTCGGTATGGTAGGAATATTCCATATCCTGATACAGATATCCGCCCCCGCCGGCCGCCTGGCTCCCGTCGGGCTCCGGCGGCCGGGGTTCGGTTGCGGTTGTGTCCTGGGAGCATTCCCGCCCCCGGCTCTGGCTTTGGCAGCCGGCGGTGAGCAGCAGGCAAAGGAGCAGTATTCCTGACAGTACAGATTTCATCCAATTCCCCCCGATCCATACGGATATGTAGCAGGAGTGAATTTCAGTTCAGCTCGTTCAGAAATTCCTCCAGGCAAAGCCCGCGCAGCATGATCTCGGTCGCGGCCTCGCGACCCACAAAGCGGTAGTGCCAGGGCTCGTAGGTGTAGCCTGTGACGCCCACCTTGTCCTCCGGATAGCGCAGGATAAAGCCGAAGCGGTAGCAGTTTTCGATGAGCCAGCGGAAAGCGGCGGTCTCTTCAAAATATTCGGTCAGCACCTCCCCGGCCTCGCTGTACTCTGCATTTGTGCCAAAATCCACGCACAGCCCGGTCTGGTGCTCGCTGGTGCCGGGTCTGGCCGAATAGGTCAGCACAAGCTGCTCGGCCTGCTCGCGCGTGAGCGCCGGGTTTTTGCTCATTTCCTCATCGATATATCCGTAAAACAGGCTCTGCTGCCGGTCGTAGGAGCGATAGCTGCTGGTGACAAAGATGTCGGTAACGCCGTCGGCCGCCATTTCGGCCAGCATGGCGTACAGCGCGTTCGCAGCGCAGGAATTGAGGGTTTCATCCCGCTGGTTGTAAGGATTTGTGGCGCAGGTGAGGCGGACGGTTTCTGGAATATCATTCGCATTCAACGGGTTGGTTTTGTTGGCCAGAATCAGGTACTGCGGGTCCATCCCGGTTACGATGTACTGCAGCCAGGCCGATACATCTGTAGTATATTCATATTGCATGGTCTGATACAGAAAGGTTTTTCCGGTGTCGTCGCCGGTGTCCGGCGGCTCGTCCACGGAGTCCGGCTGAATGCAGCCCTGCAGTGCCAGCAGCAGGGCCAGCAACAAAAACAGGCCGCGGCGCAGCAGGCGCATCCGACGCCGGGAGCGCGGCAGGCAGGTATGGTTTGGTTGATTGGTCATGGGTTCCTCTTTCATATATTCTTAGGGCTTGGTTTCAATTACGATGAAATAGGGGGATGTGGGAGAGTTGAGAATTTTCACCTGCGTCGCGCAGATTTTGTGCCGGCTGACGCCGGAAAGATAGTCGCACAGCATCCGCCCTTCGGCGTCTCCCTCGGCATGTCCCGGATAGACCGCGATGTTGAGAATCGCGTCCCGGTCCATCAGATCAACGGCCGCTTCCACGGCCGGCATGGTGCTTTCGCGCAGCGTGGTGATGGATTTGTCCCCGCCCGGCAGCCAGCCCAGGTTGAACATTCCGGCCCGGAAAGGGGTTTTGACATAGTTTTTTACATACTGATGCGAATCGTGTATCAGTGTATAATTTTCCGGGCAGCCGGCCTCCCGCAGGCGGCGGGCGGTGGAGGCCACGGCCTGCTCCTGAATATCAAAGGCGTAGACGTGCCCGCACTTGCCGACGGTTTTGGAAAGAAACTCGGTATCGTGTCCGTTGCCCATGGTAAAATCCACGGCCACGTCGCCCGGGCGCAGGTGCCGTCCGATAAAATACTTATGCAGCTCCAGCAGATCGATCATATCGCACCTCTGTTCAGGATTGGTTGTGCAGATCCGAGCGCAGAAACCGGATGGCGCGCTCGACCGCGTCCTTGGAGTTGTTCCAGGGCTCGTCCTGATACCGGTAATCAAACTTGCGGCAGAACCAGCTGATATCGGTCTGCAAGGTATCCAGATAGCCCTCCACCACGGCCGAGAGGGCGGCGGCAAAGGCGGGATTTTTCTTTTTGCCGAGGCGGCGCTGGCCGTACTCCAGCAGGCGGCGGTAGTGCGGCAGGCAGAAGTAGGGCTGCGCCCGGAGCTTGACCGGAAAATCCTCGTCGGTATCCCAGAGGTAGACCGCGGTGTCCAGCATCTTCTCGAAATTGGGCGCAATGCGCCCGCAGACATAGCAGCTTTGCTCCAGCTCGGAAATGCGCCGGATCGGTTTGCTGCCCTGCCCGCCTCCAAGGCCGCCGTCGCGCAGCTCTTTTTTCAGCTCGGCAAGATGGCTCTCCAGCGTCAGCGCCATACCCAGGCGGTTCTTGCGTCCGAACATCAGGTCATAGTGCAGGCGGCAGAACCCCTGCCGGTTGGTCCGGATGCGGATGTCGGGCTCCATCATCGAGGCGCCGAGAATCAGCTCCAGCTCGTCGTTTTCCAGCTTCCGGTAGAGTGCGCAGAGCGGGCAGCCGCAGGACGGGTCGGCAGCCGAGGCCTCGAAGGCCTCGTTGACCGGAATGGTAAAATTCATATCCATGGGAATGCGGAAATCCTTTCGGAACGGGCAGATTGCCGGGGCGCCCGGCAGCCGGCCAGCGGCCGGCCGGGGGGGCTGCGGCGTCCTTTTTTATTATAGCATATCCCGGGCGGCAAATGCAAGGGCTTTGGGAAAAAACATGAAAAAAGAGCCGGCTTTGCCTCTCTGCGGAGCCGGCGGGCCCGCCGGACGTTGAGAATCTGGGTGTGCGGTCTTCAAAAACGGCCATCTTTCCATGAAAATTCGGAAAACCCCTTGACGTGTGCGGGAAAATCGATTATACTATAGTTATACAATATCTGTAGGAAGCCCTTCCCGCGCCTTGCGGGGAACGGCAGATTTGAAAAAAGGAGAACCCATATGTACCGGATCGGAATTGACCTGGGCGGAACCAACATTGCCGCCGGTCTTGTCAACGAACAGTTTGAAATTGTGGAAAAGGACAGCCTCCCCACACTGGCCGAGCGGCCCGGAGAGGCCATTGTGGCCGATATCGCAACGCTTTGCAAGCGCCTGTGCACGGCGGCCGGCATCACGCAGCAGCAGGTGTGCTCCATCGGCATTGCCTCGCCCGGCATTGTGGACGATGAGAGCGGACATGTCATTTATGCCAACAACCTGCGCTTCCGCAACTTCCCCATCATCCCCCTGCTGCGGGAACAGGTGGAGGTTGGCGAAATTCACATTGAAAACGACGCCAACGCCGCCGCCTGGGGCGAGGCGATTGCCGGCGCGGCACGCGGCAGCAAATCCTCGGTGATGATTACGCTGGGCACCGGCGTAGGCGGCGGCATCATCTCGGACGGCAAGGTCTTCAAGGGCTTCAACTCGGCGGCCGGCGAGCTGGGGCACATTGTCATTGCCGTGGACGGCCGGCCCTGCACCTGCGGCCGCAGGGGCTGCTGGGAGGCCTATTCCTCGGCCACCGGCCTCATCCGCACCACCGAGGAAAAGCTGGCCGAGTGCAAGGCCATCGGCCGGGAAACGAAAATGACCGAGCTGGTAGCGCAAAAGGGCAAGGTCAACGGCCGGACCGCGTTTGACGGCAAGCGCCTGGGCGACGCCGCCGCCTGTGAGGTGGTGGACGAATACATCCGGTACCTGGCCAGCGGCCTGGCCAGCATGATCAACATCTTCCAGCCCGAGGTGCTCTCGATCGGCGGCGGCATCTCCAACGAGGGGCAGTATCTGCTGGACCTGGTGGTTCCCGAGGTGCGCCGGCAGCAGTACGGCACCGGGCTGGTTCCCCAGACCGACATCCGCATCGCGCAGCTCCGCAACGATGCCGGCATCATCGGCGCGGCCGTGCTTGGCATGTAAAGGCACGGCGATCGTTCGGAGCATCAGGGAACGGCAGCGGGATGTGCCTGTGACAGGGGCTTCCCGCTGCACGCGGATGGGAGGATGAAATGCTGTTGCTTCTGACCGCAAACCGGGCGTTTGGCATCCGGATGTCCGTGGATCTGCTGCGCCGCGGGATTCTGCCGCTGTGGGCAGCACCGGGCGCCGGCCTTTGGCTGTGCCGGCAGCACGACACCTGCGGGGCAATGCTGGACGGCCGGAACGGCCTGCCGCGGATCGAACGGATCTGCGCGGCCCTGCGCCGGGAAAACCCCGACATGCCGATTGCCCTGCTGCTGCCGGACGGCGCCGTTGCCGCCGGTGCGCCCGACCGGCTGATCCGGCAGTGCGCAGACGCGGATATCCTGCGGGAAACCATCGCCTTCTGCACCGAGGTCTGCGGCTGGCGGGCACGGATGAGCACCTATGCGCTGACCGTTGGCGAAACGCCGGAGGAAACGCGCTACCTGGGCTACCCGCTGCGCCTGGCGCCCCGGGAGCTCTGCATCCTGCGGTTTCTCTTTTTCCGCGCGCCGGGGACCGTGTCCGCATTCGAGCTGCTGTCGGTCTGCTTCCCCGAGAACACCCAGCGGGCCGCCAATCTTGCGGTACAGATCGGCAACATCAACCGCCGCGCCAGAGAAGTGGCAGGCCTGCCGCTGATTGAAAACGTATATGGCAAGGGTTACCGCCTGTGCGGCGGAATTGTAAAACCGGTTTGACAAAGGCCCCGGAGGGATGACGCCCTCCGGGGCCTTTTGCCGGGAGCTATACCCCGGATACCAATGCCAGCAGCTCGCCCTCCAGCCGCACCTCGGGCATGGGAGGCAGAAACCAGCTGTCCCCCCTGCGCAGCCGGTAGGTCTGCCCGCCGCACAGCAGAGCAGCCTCGCCCCCCAGGCACAGGACATGCCGCATCGAGGCGCAGGCAGGCAGCCGGCAGCTGCCGCGCAGACGCAGGCGCTCCACGCGGAAGTACTGGCAGTCGGCCAGAATCTCGCCGTTTGCAAGCGTATCCGAGCGGCGGGCATAGCGCAGGGCGGAAATCTCCTCTGCGGTAAACGGACGCACTACATCCAACGCCTTTTGGATGTGGAGCGGCCGCAGCGAGCCGTCCGGCTGCCGCCGGTTGTAATCGTACACCCGGTAGGTAAGATCACAGTTCTGCTGGATTTCGGCAATCAGAATCCCCTTGCCGATTGCGTGCGGGAGTCCCGCCGGAATAAAATAACACTCTCCCGGCCGCACCCGGCAGTGTCTGAGCACCCGCTCGGGGTCGCCGTCGGCCACCGCAGAGGCAAAGTCCGCGCCTGTTGCGCCCTCGCGCAGACCGCAGACAATCTCCGCCCCCTCGTCGGCCTCCACAATGTACCACATCTCGGTCTTGCCACGGTCGTTCTCCACGCGGGCGGCATATGCATCGTCCGGGTGCACCTGCACCGAAAGCCGGTCGCCGGCGTCAATCAGCTTGACCAGCAGCGGGAATTCCCTGCCCGCAAAATCCGGCGCGATGAGGTTCCGGCCCGCCTCGGCAATCACGCTCTCCAGCGTTCTTCCCGCATACACGCCGTTTATAATGCGGCTTTTTTCTTCCCGACGCACCGTCAGCTCCCAGCTCTCGCCGATGGTCGCGGTCTCGGACGCCCTGCCCCACTCCCGCTTCAGTCTGGTCCCGCCCCAGATGGGAGATTTGATGACATACGACAGCTGAAAAGGATACAACTCCATACCCGGCCATTCTCCTTTGCTCAATCTGATACTATTATACAGGGTTTGACCCGAAATGTCAAGCACCCGGTGGCAGCTTTTGCGCGCCGGGCCAATCTTTTTCAAAAAAGTAACGAAAAAAACGACAGCCGGGACTGGATTTTTCCGCCGGAATGTGCTATAATGTGAGACAGCACCCGAAAAGGAGTCACTCATATGAAGAATCATCGCCCGCTTCTGCCGTTGCTGCTGGCCGCGCTGCTGCTCAGCTCCTGCATCCGGCAGCCTGTCCCGCCCGGTCCTGCCGGTTCCTCCTCCGCCTCCCAATCATCCGGGAGCGGGGAGCCCTCATCCCCCGCTCTGCCGGTATGGGACGATGCCAGGACGCAGGCCGCAGCCGCGGATCTGATAGCGCTGCCTACCAGCGGAATTGTGGATGTCTCACACGCCGATTATTCCTACGGGGAAATGACCGAGGACCTGCAGACCCTGGCGGCGGTATACGGCGAGCACTTCTCTTATCGGTCCATCGGCACCTCTGCTGCCGGGCGCACGCTGTATGTGGGCGTGCTCGGGAACCCCGACGCGCAGCGACAGGTGGTGGTCAGCGCCGCCATTCACGGCCGGGAATATATGACCGCTCAGCTGACAATGAAGCAGCTGGAGTTCTGTCTGAAATATTACGATGAGGGCAGCTACGGCGGAACCTCCTATGCAGCGCTGTTCGAGCAGGTCTGCTTTTACATTGTGCCCATGACCAACCCGGACGGCGTGATGCTTGCACAGGACGGTCTGGAATCGCTGCCCGAGGACATGCGCCCGCTGATTGAGGAGTGCTACGAAACCGAGGAGCACGAATATCCGGTCACCCTTGACACCTACCTCTCCTATTGGAAGGCCAACGCGCGCGGGGTGGACCTGAACCGCAACTATGACGCGCTGTGGGAACAGTACGACAGCGCTCCCGGGCCGCAGTCCCAGCGCTACAAGGGGCCCTGTGCGGCATCCGAGCCGGAAACCCAGGCCATGGTGGCCCTGATTGACAGTCTGCCGGATGTGGTGGCCGTGCTGTGCGTCCACTCACAGGGCGAGGTGATTTACTGGAACTGCGGACAGCAGAGCGACGCCGCCGAACAAACCCGGGACTACGCCGAGGCCGTTGCCGAGCGCACCGGATATGAGCTGCTGGACGAGCAGAACAACGACGCCTCGCTGAGCGATTGGGCCGAACTGGAACGAGGCATCCCCGCCATTACGGTCGAAATCGGAAGCAATTCCCTGCTGCTGCCGATTTCACAATTCCCGTCGATCTGGATGGAAACCTACGACCTCCTCCCCCTCACCGCCGCGCACTTCCTGTTGACATAAACATCCGCAGGGAAAGATCTTGGAGGAGCCAACCTTCCACGGAGAGAACTTCCCTGGCGCAGGCCCCCGGTTCTGCATACTGTATTGCAAATACGGTACGCCCGGAGCCCCGCGCCGGGGAATTTTTCTTGAGGTGGAATCGTTTTATGCCGTCTATGCAGCTATCAGGGACTGTTGGCGGTGCCCGCTCTCAACCATCGGGGATTGTACGGCAATACGCCGGATTTCATTCCCAGATGGTTTGATTTGGCATCTTTCCCATCAAACGCATATCAGGCGCTCGGAGTGGAGAACAGCTTCATTTTCCTATCGGCGGATAAGTCCCGGAGTCGTAAACGTACAGATTGCCGTAGCTCCAGTTCCATGCACTGCCGTTGTGGCGGTCAAAGGTCAGCCACACCAGCCGGTGGCGAGTACCGCAGGGAATCTCCATTACGGTTCCCCATCCGCGAAAACCGCCGTCATCGTAATCGCATTGTAAGTGATTGCAGCGTGTGAAATCCAAGAGAGGGTAAACGTCGTACACGGCCCGGCGTTTGAAATCCGAACCACAGACAAAGCTGACCTGATTGCCGAACCGGACAAACATGCCACCGGTTTTTTCTCCGCCCGGGGTTTTGTCCACAAAACGGAAGCCGGAAAAGGGCCCTCTTTCCGATATGAAATGAAAATAATGATATTTGCCATCCTCCCCGATGCGGCAGATGGCCAGATGCCAAATGCCGTCTACCAGAATCAGATCCGGATCTTCATCGTTGGTCATAGAGGCAAAAACCGTGTCATCCGGGGGTGCCTGAGCCGACATCAGCCGGATATCCACCACCTGTATCCCGAAGCGCGGATCGGATGGCAGCTCCGCGTATCCCAAAACATGTCCGTGTGAAAACGCACAGACCCAAAGCAGCCACTTCCCGCGGGTACGATCGTACAGAATCGAGGAAGCCACATCCCCGCACCACATGCCGTCTCCGCTGTCGAAGAACAATGCGCCCTCCATGCGGAAATCGCAGAGTGTCGGCGACCATGAGAGAATCGACTGATAGCAACCCGTCTCACAGCGGGAAGACATCGTCAGATACAGCCGTCCGTTTTCCAGCATGGGAGTACCGTCCTCATACCGGATGGGCTTGGGATCTGCCTGACTGATGCCGACCGAGAGAAACCATCGCAGGCTCCGCAAGCAGCAAATTCCGCCCGGACGAACCTCCGCCCATAGGGAAGCCTTGGCGGTTAGGAAGCAATCCTCCCGTCGGAGAGCAGCCAACAGCTCAGATTCGATATCCAACACCACTTCCACGCACCCGTTATCCGTCTGCCGATAGATGCTGACCGCTGTACCGTGAAAGGCAACGATCCAGTTCAATGCAGGCGCTGCATTTACCTCGGCATTCCGGATTCCGTTTTCCTCCACACATACCGTCCCGGCTGAATCAATGGTTACGGCAAATCGCCCGGCGCGGCTTTCAATCACCAGTCCGATGTGGGCATCCCGGAATTCCTGCAATTGCAGTGCATAGTTGTTCCACGGAAAGTAACTGCCAAGCAGTCGGCGTACACTTCCCTGCTGCCCGGATGCGGATTGCAGGATATAGCAATTTCCCGCGACCTGCTCTTCCGGGGCTCCGGTACGCTCCAGCAATGGGTAAGGATCTCCGCGATTGGTTTGCACCCAATCCTTGTGCAGGCTCATCTCCCCCACTCTAAGCTCCAAGCTGCGGAAAAGATTGATCGAAAACCGCCGCCGGAACATCACTTCATAAAGCTCCATACATTTCCTCCTGCGTATTCAGTAACCCTTCTGGCAAGCAGATATGGGCCTGTGTCGGATGCTTCCGCGGAAGTATCCGACACAGGCCCGGGGACAGGTTCAGATTCCTTCCCACACGCGATCAAGCGCAAATGGGTCTTTCTCCAAATCCGTAGGCGATGCGGTTAAAATATCGGTCATCTCCAGCCCTACCAGTATACCGACAGGGGGGTGATATTGCTTTTTTGCTTTCATTGTGCGTTCCTCCTTATTCTGCTGTATATTGCTTCAGGACGTCGATCTGCTCTTGGGTGTATGGGCTGTAGGCGCCGTTCGGATTTCCATCATCTATGCGATTTTCGTATCCTTCGATTTGGACAGGTGAACGATCTGCAATAGCCATCCCGGCAATTTCCCGCACATTGGCCACAGCAGTGGCGGTTGAATAAAAGCGGTAAACCGTTTCGCCAACAGTCACCTCACAGTACCCGACCGCACAATAGTCCAACGGATAGTTCTGCTCAAGGATTCCGGCAACCGATCCGGCAAAGAGATTGCTCCCACTCCCTTCCATATACCATGCGGAGGTCTGAACATTGAGATAATTGACCGGATGTCCCAGCGTGTCCAGCAGGTGCATCATAGAGCCGCCGGCGGCTTTGGTATAAGCCTCAGGGGCAATAACGGTGCCGAAACGGATATTCCCGGCTCCGAACGCCTCCGCAAAGGCATTATAAAACCCGTCTTCAACCTCGGTATGAAAACGCAGGCCGCTTTCCTCTTTCAGGCGCACAGAGGCTTCCGGAAGGGTGTGGATGCGGCTGTCTGTCAGCTCGGTTACATTGGTATCCTGAATCCGGATGTTGTCCAGCCCATATGTGTGAACGGTGCCGTTGACGGCTGCCTTGGCATCTGCCAACCGAAACTCATTTACTTCTGCATTGACAGCGTCTAATGTAACCGTTGCGGATGCAAACACATTCAGCAAAACCGGCAGAAATTCTCCATTGACCGATACCAGATAATTGCCGGATTGTATATCCAGATACAATGCAACGGTGTACCATTGACCGGGCTCCATGGCATACAGGTCTTCCTTTTGCGCCGATCCGCGATTCTCGCCGGAGTAGGCATACAGCGAACCATCTGCGTCAATATTCATCACATTCAGCCAATCCTTGCTACTCTCCCCGGTACTGCCGGAGACTACGTTGCCAATCAACTGCATCAACGTAATGGTCGCATCAGATGCTTTTTCAATTTCGCCAAGGGTTTCATACATGAAATCCACCGAAAACACAAAGGTTTTTCCCGGCAGTTGGGTCAGCGTAAGCGGAATATAGGTGCTGGCATCCAAGGAACGACGGATGTAATTTCCGCCGTCCTCGGTGGTGGCAAGCGAATAGCCCCCATCTCCAAAAATCCGGAACGAGCCCCCCTGCGCCGGTTTTCCCTGCCCGGAGGTGCCGTCCCACGCCTCAATGTCGGCGAAAAAGCCAGTACCGGCGGATTCTGCTGTTGCTGGCAGACAGATGCATGTAACAAGGCAGGCAACAGACACCAGCATGGCAACCAGATGTTTACAGATTTTCATTTGTTATTCCTCCTGTCAATTGTGTTATTGCAGATAGAAGTCCGCGATCTGACGCAGCATTTCGGAAGCATTATTCACACGCTCCTGATAGAGCGATGTAAAGTTGGAAGACGGATCCGACATAATGGCGCGCATAATGGTACCCAGTTTGCTCAGGTTGTAGGTGTACACATAGACAAAATCGGTGCAGGCAGCATCGTGAATGATATCCACCATCTGGGCCGAAACCGGGTCTTTTGTGTACCGCCCCTTCAGAGCTGATTCATAAAAGGCCGGCAAAACAGTGATGCTGCTTTCGGAGGCCATGCACTCCAGCGTTGCGGAAACCGCCTCCCGCCTGTCCTCGGCTACCGTGCGGGGGACCATATAAAGCGCTACATTATCCTGGACCGATGCGCTGTACTCCATTTCCGCTTGATATTTCGGGAACGGAATGATGCCGTAATCATCCGTCATGCTCGAAAAATAATAGACCGCTGCGTTCAGCGTACCCACCACAAATACCGATTCACCGCCGATGAAGGGTTCATACTGAATGTCGGAGGGATAAACCAGCGTTCCCTCGTTTTCAAAATACAGCTCCTTGATATCATCCACAAATTGGAGCATGGTATCGTTGTACATCGTGACCTCAACCTCTCCGGTCCCCTTCACCTCCGAAAATTTCATGCCTGCCGAGAGTGTAATCCGGTCGGTAGTAGAGTTGGTGTCCACATACAGGCCCCAGATGCCGTCTGTACCGGTATCATTCAGCTGGGCACAGGATTTCACCAGCTCAGAGAACATTTCAAAGGTCCAGTTTCCGTCCAGAACCGTCTGGTACAGGGCATCCGCAGCACCGCCGTCCCCGCGTGCATTGTTGTAAAGAGGCTTGTTGAAATACACGCAGGTTGTCCACCCGATCATCGACAGAGCCAGATCGCCGGCAAGACAGTAGCGTTTTCCGCTTTTCATGCTCAGGTTGTCCATGTAGGAATTGTTCCAGTACGGTTTATCAAAATCCAGGTACGGGGCCTGCGACATATCCAGGTACAGGCTTTCGAGAACGCCCTGTACCGCCAGGAACTGGGCGCCGGCTACGATGTCATATTCATCGATACCGGAGCGGATCTGTATGGAAACATTCTGCATGAAGGTATCCTGAGAGGTATCCCCGGGAATGACGTTCAGCAGCACATGCAGTCGGTCTTCCACTGCCTTGTTGCGGGTGTAAACGGCAACGTCTACAGTGGAGGAGCTGTCCTCGGCGGCAATCAGTTCCGCCTCCCAACGCAGCCCGCCCCGGCAGGCAATGGTAATGGTCTCATTGTCAAAGTCCAGGTCGTCCGGCAAATCATCCGGCCGGGTGTCCACCGGTGTTGTGGTTTGCTGTTGGCCGCCTGTGCCGCCGATTGTGCCGGTATCCTCCCCCGGCCCCTTTCCGGCACAGGCGGCCAAATGGCACAGCAGCAGGCACATTGTCATGCAACCACAGAGCAATTGCAGCTTTTGTTTCATGTTGATTTCTCCTTTCTCATCGATGGCAAATTTAGATTGTTTGTATTGACTTTTTTGAAGTTTGGATGTATAATATAACAACAGGCAGCTTTTATTCGGCCAACAGGAGGTGAGGAAAATCAAATTCTATGAAAATTTTGCACAGGGTGTCTTTTGCTTTCACAAGCTCACAATGGGACACGACCGGTTTTCCCCACACCTGCACCCGAACACGGAAATTCTGATCAAGCACGGGCAATCCCGCCTGACGTTCTGCTCGCTGAACGAACCGCGTGAAATCGCCGGCCCCTGTATCCTGATTCATCCCCCCTATACCCTGCACCGCATTTTTGCCGAGCCGTACCAGGAGTATGACCGGCATATCGTCTACTTCGGAAAGAAGACCGTGGAGCTGTTTGACCCCTGTCTGTTTCCGCTGGACCGGTTTTCCCCCTGCGCCACAACGGTTATCCGCTTCATCGACCAGGAGTTGGAGCAGCTGACGCCTCTGCTAACCTCGCTGGAGTCCGATGCCACGCCAGCAAACGAAAAGGCGTTGATTCTGGCTATGCTGATCGGCCGGATTGCGCAAAAGGCCAACCCGGAGAATACCATTGTGACCGCTACCGAAAGCTCCTATATTCCCAGTGTGGTGCAGTATATTGTGGAGCACGCGGCCGAAAAAAACTCACTGGCCGATCTGGCTGCCCGCTTTTATGTGAACCGGGATAAGCTCAACGGGGACTTCCGCAAATATCTGAACATCACGGTGCATCAGTTTGTGATGGAAACCCGCATTGCACAGGCCAAGTGCCATTTGCTGGACGGGAAAAGCGTCAAAGACACTGCTGAGCTGTGCGGATTTGACAACGTCAGCTACTTTATGACGGCCTTCAAAAACATGGTGGGGATCCCCCCTGCGCAATATGCGAAAACCCCGTATCTGGTGGATTGAAAAGCGTTGTCCCCAGTGCCTTCAAGCTTTACGGGAATGGACACTGATTATGCTCCGACGCACACGGTGACGTGTGCGTCTTTTGCTGTGGCTTCCACCACCACGCTCCCGCACGGACCGCCCAGCGTCACCCCCATTTCTTCCAACGTCCGGCAAAGCCGGCCGCCAATGAAAATATTGCGCAGCACCACCCCGTCGATACATGCCGATTCTGAAAGGCTGTTGATGACATTGTTGTCGGCCAGTCCGCTGTAGCCGTCCATCAGTTCCAGCGAACGGATATGAATATCGGACACCGTGACATCCCGCACATTGCCGCCTACGCTGGAATCCTTGTAATCAATGAAGATCCAGCTTGCCGGATCGTGATCCGAGAGGCGTGTGAAGCCATTGATGGTGATATCCTCAAAGGTTACGCCGGTGGTGTCTGCCCTGCCCTGATACTGCGTGATGTTGACGCCAAACATACAGCGGTGAGCGGTAATTCCCCGGAAGACAATGTTGCTGACGTTTGTCACATGTCCGTATCCGACCTTGGCGGCAGCGCAGCGGGTCCAGGTCAGGCCGTCCTCAAACCGTACATCAGAGGTCTCGGCAATGGCATAGCTTTTGACCGAATAGGGGTCGTCCTGCGCAATCACCACGGTATCCAGCACCTCCACCTCTCTGGAGGAACAGACGTCAATGCCGTCATCCTCATTGAGATTTTTCACCAGGTTGAGGTGTTTGGTCCCCCGGATATCCACCCGTGTGCTCTGATAAATGATACAGCCCCAATGGCTGCTGTCCCGCAGCGTTACTCCCTCCAGGGTAAAATCCGAGGTGATATTGGTGCGAATCAGATTGATCAACCAGCCGTGCTTGAGCTTCATCAGCGCCCCCTGCCCGTCAATGGTACCCCGGCCGAAGATGCGGATGTTTTCCGATCCGCTGGCGGTGGTGAACATCCAGCTGATGGGATAATCCACGGTGTGCCCGTGCTCGGTGGTTTTGCGCTCGCTCTCGGTCAGCACGGCAGTATCCTCGGTACACATCAGGTACGCGCCGGATTCCAGATACAGACTGACATTGCTTTGCAGAATCAGATTGGAAAGCAGGTATACCCCATCCGGCACATACACAATTCCACCTCCCGCACCGGCAGCATCCCGGATCGCCTTGTAAAATGCGGCTGTGGCCAACTCCCGCCCCCGGGTATCCGCCCCATACTGCGTTGCCACATTATAGATGCCGTCGCCCTCCGGCGGCGGAACATCGGTTTCGGGCGGATCGGCGCATATGACAATTTCCCGCAGATTGCCAATCCGGACAATCATATCGTGCGGACCATCGGTAACAATGGTAAGTGTTCTCCCGTCGATTTCCGCCCGAGGCTCGGTGCTCTGGCAGCTGATTTCATATTCCTGAATGTCGGCCTGAACCGTAATTTCCAGTATCACAGGGGCATCGATTCCCGCAGCAAAGCTGCAGGTATCGTAATTGGAAAGCGGGTCATAGACGGAACCGATATAAACCAGTGGCGCTGCATGACCGTTGACCGTAATCACGGCTGTATCGGAGCGGCGGTAGCTGTCCGGTACCGGATAAATCCGCAGATCTCCGTCCACAATTTCTTCACTCAACATGATTCCTCCGTCCGGCTCTGCCGGCTCTTCCGTTTTTTGCGATCCTTCTGACTGTCCATCGGTGAAATTTTCCGGCGGCCGTGTGTTGGTTTGTCCGTTCTGTGCTCCGGCACATGAGGGAAGGACAACCAGTCCTGAGAGTAACAGCAGACAGACCATCCGCCTGTGGCCTCCACAGCGGTGGTATGATCTGCGGAAGAACAGCAGGGGCGCTGCCACTGCCACGGCAGGAAACAGCCACAGCACACCGGCCGCTGAAGCACATCCGTCGGAATCCACGGGATCTGCCGATGCGTCATCGGTGGACTCCCCGGATGGCACCGGAACGGGCTGCGTGTCGGTGTCCGCTCCCGCAGTGGTCTCCTCCTGCTCCGGCCCGGGCTGCTGAGTGCTGCTGTATGGGATCAGGTCGGCCAGAAAACGCTCCACATAAGGCGTCAGTCTGTCGTATCCCTGGCTGTTCGGATACAGTCCATCCTCGAGATAGGCATCGGTATCCACCGAAAGGATAATGACATTGATGTTGGGGTCGGAATACCAATCCAACAACGGGATGTTCCATTTGCGACAGATTTCCTGCGTGACATCCTGATATGTACCGTAAACCTCGGCAGCTTCGTTCGCCGTGGCGTTATAGGTGGTAACGAACCCGATTGCAGCATCGGGATACATGCTGACAGCAGTGGAAAACAGTTCCTCAAGTGCACCGGCATAGGTCGCGGTATCAAACGGTCCCTGCCGGTCCGCACTGACGCTGCCGATTGGTACGTCTGCCGCCGCATCGGCAAAGCCTCCCTGCAGCAGGATATAATCGAATGTTCCGGAAGCCGAGGCCAACTGATCCACCACCCGGTTACCAGAAACGCTTGAGAGCGTTGCACCTTCGACCGCCGCGTTGACATAGGTCATATCATAATTGTAAGCGGCCCGCCCGGCCCAGGCTCGCCAGACATTCCCCACAGGGTTGTCGCATTGCCCCGCGGCAATCGAATCACCGACAAACAGTGCCCGTTTTTGCCACAGCACCACCTGTGGACGTCCGGTCATGGCTGATATGCCAAAAAACCGATAATAGGCGGAGGAATCAAAAGCATCGTCTGCGGTCACCAGCGTCAGATAGGCGCGTCTTGCCGGCACGGTAAGCGCTACCGCCGTACAATCCTGCGGAACTGTCAGATTACCCAGCAGATATCCGCCGTTCAGTACCTCGGTGTCGGCCAGATCTGCGTGCCCGAGCACCCGCATACACTTCCCGTCGGCATCCAACAGCGCGCCGACGATCTCCTGTTCCTGTGAAACGGCGGACACGGTCAATACGCTTCCGGGCTGGACAGAGAGTACTCGTGTCTGCCAAGAGGAATCTGAATGAAAATTCCCTTCGGCATCATACCGCCCGTCCTGTGAGGCGGCGTCTGCAAACAGATTCACCCGTTCCGGCTCATCAGACGGGAAATTCAGGTCCTCACACCGATCAATCCGGATATTGTCAAATCCCACGCTGTTCCGTCCGCCGACAATGGCATTGAATCCGACCAGGCGGTATTCACTCACGGTTATGCCTGTATAATCTCCGGTTGTGGCAGACGCGGCAATGTGCATCACCGGCGAGAGTGGGCCGCCGTTGACGCGCAGCGCATACTGCTCGGTTGAAACATCAATCAGCACCTCCAGAGTGTACCAGGTATCCTTCTCAAGCCGGCCGAGCTCCAGTCGTTCCGCATCGCTTTTCCGTCCGCCACTGTATGCAAAAAGCGTTCCGTCTGCTTCCATATTGATCAGATTATACCACTCCTTTGCCGGTGACAGGCTGTAAAGCTGTATCAGATTGAGCGTACATTGCCCGGCCTTGACCTCCGCTAGCTCCTCATACCGAAAATCCAATGAAAGGACATAATCAACGGTCGGGCGAACCGTCAGGGTCACGGGAACATAAGTGTTCTTTCCCGGTGTTTCACATTCCCATATCATATATCTGCCGTGATTTTCGTCTGTCTCTGCCCGATAAAATCCGTCATTGAAGATGCGGACCGAGCCCCCCGGCAAACTGAAGGTCCCGGCAACCGTATCGAACCCGGACGCCTCCTCAAAATCCGCCGATAAAACAGGATCATCGGCAGCGCCAGCCTGGAAAAGAAAGCTGCCGGCCAGCAACAGCAAACAGACAAAAAATGCAAAAAAACGTTTCCAAAACATCATCGGACCCCCCTGCTGAACAACTGATTCCTTTGTACATAATTATATCATGATTCGACATTGTTGTATATTCAAAAAAAACAAGTTTCAAATGTCTTTTATTTCAAATCGGCAGACGAAAAAACAAAGAATGACCGCGTCCATCTTCCTTTGCAACACCCAGATCTGCTCCTGTTTTTTGAGATTCCATCTTTTCGCTCAAATGTTCATAAATTATTTTTGGAAAAATGGTTGTCTGGGGCCGGATTATCTGGTATAATAATATGTTTGTTATCGCATATTGCCTGCACTGCCATCAGGACGGAGGAAAACTGACAAATCCATGAAAAAGCTGCTCCCTTTTTTAAAGCCCTACACAAAGGAATCCATCATCAGCCCGCTGTTCAAGCTGTTTGAGGCGGGGTTTGACCTGCTGGTGCCGATTGTGGTCAAACGGATGATGGACGAGGGCATTCCCGCCGGCGACCGCGCGCAGATCTGGCGCCTGTGCGGCGTGTTGGCGCTGTTTGCGCTGGCTGGAATTGCCTGCTCGCTCACGGCGCAGTATTTTGCCGCACGGGCGGCTGTCGGCTTTGGAGCCGGACTGCGCAGCGCGCTGTTCCGGCAGATTCAGGGCTTTTCCTACGAACAGACCGACAAGGCCGGCACATCTACCCTGATCACCCGCATGACCGCCGACATCAACCAGATGCAAACCGGCGTGAATATGACCCTGCGTCTGCTGCTGCGGTCCCCGATCATTGTCTTCGGGGCCATGATTCTTGCGTTTACGGTCAACGCCTCCTGCGCATGGGTGTTTGTGGTGGTGATTCCGCTGCTGGCGGCGGTGGTGTTCGGCATCATGCTGGCCGGCATTCCGCTTTACCGCCGCGTGCAGCAGAACCTGGACCGGGTCACCTCCATCACCCGGGAAAATCTCAACGGGGTGCGGGTGATCCGCGCCTTCCGCAAAGAGCGTGAGGAAACCGACCGCTTTGAGCAGGCCAATGCCGCGCACAACCGGATACAGAACCATGTGGGCCGGATTTCGGCGCTGCTCAATCCCGTTACCATGCTGATTGTCAACGGCGGACTGATCGCGCTGCTGCTCTCGGGCGCCGTCCGTGTGGAGGGCGGCAGCATGACCACCGGCGACGTCTTTGCGCTGACCAACTACATGTCTCAGATTCTGGTGGAGCTGGTCAAGTTTGCCGACGTCATCATCACGGTCAACAAGGCGCTGGCCTGCGCCTCGCGCGTGGAAAGCGTGCTGGACATGCCGGTTGGTATGGAGGTGCTGGACATTCCGGCCGACCCCTCGGCTGCCGGCAGCGCGGTCTGCTTCCGTGACGCGGGACTGACCTACGCCGGCAATGCTGCCCCCTCGGTTTCTGGCATCGATTTTACGGTGCGCCCGGGCGAGACGGTTGGCATCATCGGCTCCACCGGCTCTGGCAAGACCTCGGTGGTCAATCTGATTCCCCGCTTCTATGACGCGACCGAGGGCGCGGTTCTGGTCAACGGCCGGGACGTGCGCAGCTACCCGCCCGGCGAGCTGCGCGACCGCGTGGCCGTGGTGCCGCAAAAGGCCGTGCTGTTCCGCGGCACCGTGCGCTCCAATCTGCTCTGGGGCAACGGAAACGCGACCGATGAGGAGCTCTGGCAGGCGCTGGAGCTGGCACAGGCCAAGGATTTCATTCAGCAAAAGCCGGGCGGGCTGGACGCGCCGGTCTCCCAGAACGGGCGCAACTTCTCGGGCGGGCAGCGGCAGCGGCTGTGCATTGCCCGCGCGCTGGTGCGCAGCAGCGCCGATATTCTGATTCTGGACGACAGCTCCTCGGCGCTGGACTACGCAACCGACGCGGCGCTGCGCGCGGCGCTGCGACATCTGCCGGGAAAGCCGACCGTCTTCCTGATTTCCCAGCGCACGGCATCGATTCAGCACGCCGACCGGATTCTGGTGCTGGAGGAAGGCCGGCCGGTGGGCCTGGGCAGTCATGCCGAGCTTCTGGAGGGCTGCCCGGTCTACCGCGAGATATACGAATCCCAGTTCCGGAAGGGCGGTGAGAGCGCATGAGCCGACAGAAGCAGAAAAAACAGAATCAAAAGAACCGGCGCGGCCAGGCGGCCACCGTGCGCCGGGTGCTCCGACTGCTGGGCTCCTACCGCCCGCTGCTGGTCCTCTCGCTGTTCTGCGCGGCGGTTGCCTCGCTGCTCAATCTCGCCATCCCGCTGCTGGTTGGCAATGCGATTGACCGGATGCTGGGCCCCGGTGCAACCGACCTGCCGGGGGTACTGCGCATTGCCCTGGCCATCGGCGGCTGTGCGCTGGCGGCCGCACTGGCGCAGTGGCTGATGAACGTGCTGAACAACCGCATGACCTTCGGCCTTGTTTATCGGCTGCGGCGGGAGGCCTTCGGGCATTTGCAGCAGCTGCCGCTTTCCTATCTCGACTCCCATTCGGTGGGGGATGTGGTCAGCCGTATGATGACCGACGTGGATCAGTTCACCGACGGTCTGCTGCTGGGCTTCAACCAGTTTTTCACCGGTCTGCTCACCATTATCGGTACGCTGGTGATTATGCTGACCATCAAGCCGGAAATAGCGCTGGTGGTCATTCTCATCACTCCGCTTTCGCTGTTTGCCGCCTCCTTTATCGCCCGCCGGACCTACGCCATGTTCCGCCGGCAGTCCGAAACCCGGGCCGAGCAGACCGCCATGGTAGACGAATATATCGGCAATCACAAGGTGGTTGCCGCCTTCGGGCAGGAGGACGAGGCGCAGGCGCGGTTTGACGAAATCAACAACCGCCTTACCCGCTGCTCGCTGCGCGCCACCTTTTACTCCTCCATCACCAATCCGGTCACCCGGTTTGTCAATAACCTGGTTTATGCCGGCGTGGCGGTCACGGGTGCGCTGCTCTGCATTCCGGTAGGCGGCGTTTCCTCCTTCACCGTGGGGCGGCTGACCAGCTTCCTCTCCTACGCCAATCAGTACACCAAGCCCTTCAACGAAATTTCCGGCGTGCTGGCCGAGCTGCAAAACGCGCTGGCCTGCGCCGCCCGCCTGTTTGAGATTCTCGACGAGCCGACCGTCCCGCCCGACGCGCCCGACGCGCGGGTGCTGGAGAAGGCCGACGGAAACGTGGCGCTGCGGAACGTAGCCTTTTCCTACTCTCCCGACCGCGAGCTGATCCGCGACCTGAATCTGACCGTGCGCCCCGGCCAGCGGGTGGCCATCGTCGGCCCGACCGGCTGCGGCAAAACCACGGTCATCAACCTGCTGATGCGCTTTTACGATGTCAATTCCGGTCTGATTGCGGTCAGCGGCACCGATATCCGCGGGATTACCCGGGACAGCCTGCGGGCCAACTGGGGAATGGTGCTGCAGGAAACCTGGCTGCGGGCCGCTACCGTGCGCGAAAACCTGTGCATGGGCAAGCCCGACGCCACAGACGAGGAGATTGTTGCGGCTGCCAAGGCCGCGCACGCGCACAGCTTTATCTGTCAGCTGCCAAAGGGCTACGATACCGTGCTGGGCGAGGGCGGCGGCGCACTCTCGCAGGGGCAGAAGCAGCTGCTGTGCATTGCCCGTGTGATGCTCTGCCCTCCCCCGATGCTGATTCTGGACGAGGCGACCTCCTCGATCGACACGCGCATGGAGCTGAAAATTCAGAATGCCTTTGCCAAGCTGATGCAGGGGCGCACCTGTTTTCTGGTGGCGCACCGGCTCTCCACCATTGAATCGGCCGACGTGATTCTGGTCATGCGGGATGGGAAGATTGTCGAGCAGGGCAGCCACGCCGAACTGTTGGCCAGACAGGGCTTTTACTGTCACCTGTATAACAGTCAGTTTGACCCGGCCGACTGATTGTTGCATGAACTTGATAAAAATTCTGAATATTTCCGGGAACCATTCACATGGAATTCAAAGTATAGTGCTACAATATCATTCAGATATGTTCGGTGCCGTCGGCGGCCCGCGCAGGCATGGGGCATACGCGCGGCCGGCCGGCACACACAAGGAGGTTCCCTTTGCTATCACTCAAAAATATTGTCAAGGAATACCCGACCGGAGATACAACGGTGCGGGCGCTGGACGGCATTTCTCTGGATTTCCGTGCGCATGAGTTTGTTTCCATCCTCGGGCCGTCGGGCTGCGGAAAGACCACCATGCTCAACATCATCGGCGGTCTGGATCAGTATACCAGCGGAGATCTGGTCATCAACGGCATCTCCACCAAGCGCTTCAGCGAGGGGGACTGGGATACCTACCGCAACCACTCCATCGGGTTTGTGTTTCAGAGCTACAATCTGATTCCGCACCAGACCGTGCTGGCAAACGTGGAGCTGGCGCTCACGCTCTCGGGCGTTTCGCGCTCCGAACGGCACCGGCGGGCCGTGGAGGCGCTGAAAACCGTGGGCCTTGGCAGTCAGCTGCGCAAAAAGCCGAACCAGATGTCGGGCGGACAGATGCAGCGCGTGGCCATTGCGCGCGCACTGGTCAACGACCCCGACATTCTGCTGGCCGATGAACCGACCGGCGCGCTGGACACCCAGACCAGTATCCAGATTATGGAGATTCTGCGCGGCATTTCACGCAACAAGCTGATTATTATGGTCACCCATAATCCCGAGCTGGCGCAGCGCTACTCCAGCCGCATCATCCGGGTGGTAGACGGCCGGGTGGTGGACGACAGCCGCCCCTACCGGGCCGAAGCCGTGCAGCCCGCCGCGCAGGCACAGCCGGCACGGAAGCAAAAGAAAAAAAGCGTGGACAATCCCTTTCACATTTCGGGCGAGGAGGCGCGCCGGGCGCAGTTCGGCGGCATTGGACGCAGAAAAAAAGCCTCACAGCTTGGGCGAAAGCGCTCGATGTCCTTCTTCACTGCCCTCTCGCTTTCCCTGAACAACCTGATGACCAAAAAGGGGCGCACCCTGATGACCTCTTTTGCCGGGTCGATCGGCATCATCGGCATCGCGCTGATTCTGTCGGTGTCCTCCGGCGTCAACAACTATATCAATACGGTGCAGCGCGAAACGCTCTCCAGCTACCCGATCCAGCTGCAGGCCGAGTCGGTAGACCTGACCGCGCTGGTCAGCACGCTGATGAGCTCACAGACCGAGGACGGCCCCGCGCACGAGCTGGATAAGGTGTACGAAAGCGCGATCCTGGCCGAGCTGATGAACGCGATGGGCTCTGCCAGCGCCACCACCAACGATCTGGCATCCTTCAAAAAATATCTGGAATCCACCGACAAATTCGACCCCTATCTGTCGGCCGTTCAGTATTCCTACAATTTCAACTGGAGCGTGTTTGTGCGCGAAGGCAACGAAATCGGCGACGGTGCGGGCGCTGTGGTCAAATCCGACGTCATGGGCTGGCTGACCGGGCTGGGCGGCGTTTCCTCCGATTCCCCGATGGCAAGCGGGATGAGCATGATGGGGGGCAGCGGCTATGATGTATGGCAGGAGCTGCTGTCCCCGATTGGCACGGACAGCACCGGGCTGGTCAATCAGGTGTTGATGGATCAGTACGAGCTGGTGGATGAGAACAGCCGCTGGCCCGAAGCCGCCAATGAGGTTGTGCTGGTGGTGGACGAAAACAACGAAATCAGCGACCTGGCCCTGTTTGCACTGGGGCTGCGTACCGAGGAAGAGATGAACGAGAGTCTTATGGCCGGCATGGGCGGCGGACAGGTGGATCTCTCCGACCGCAAATCCTGGACCTATGATGAGATCCGGGAGATGGAATTCCGCCTGCTGCTGGCCTCCGAGTGCTATGAGCTCCAGGAGGACGGCACATATCTGGACCTGAGCAAGACCGCCGCCGGACGTGAAAAGCTGTACAGCGATGAGAATATCGGCTTTACCCTGAAGGTGGTTGGCATCATCCGCCCGAAAGAGGGGGCCACCGCCACCTCGCTGACCGGCAACATCGGCTACACCGCCGCCCTGGCCGAGGAGGCGCTGGAGCGCACGGTGAACAGCGCGCTGATCCTGCTGCAAAAGCAGAACCCCGAAACCGACGTGATTACCGGCCTGCCCTTTGAAAGCCGCGAGGGCCTTTCCGCCGAGCAGAAAAAGCAGGCCGTGATGGCCTACCTGGCCGCACTGGAAGAGGCCGAGGCCCGGGAATTCCTGCTCCCGGTGCTCGCTCCCACTCCTGCCGAGGAGCAGCTGGAGCCTGTGATTGCCTACCTTTCGGCTTTGCCGGACGACCAGCTCCGACTGATTCTGGAGCAGGCGCTGGCCGAGGCCGAGGATCTCCCGGACGGGATTACCGTTGACCAGATCCTGCAAAACAGCGAAACCAAGGACGCGGTCATCCGCAGCATTGCCACGGCGGTGGTGCAGTCGCAGCTGTTCGAATCGATGTATGGGGACAAAACCGTTGAGGAACTGGCCGCCCTGCTGACCGAGGAGCAGTTTGCCGAGCTGTATGACAGCGATGAGGTCCCCAAGGAGTTCTCGCAGTCCACCTATGCCAAAAACCTCTCACTGCTGGGAGATGTAGATAAGGACAGCCCCGCCTCAATCGCGCTTTATTCCCCCAGCTTTGAGGATAAGGATATGGTGAGCAACCTGATTGTGGAATACAATCAGAGCGTGGACGAAGCACAGCAGATTTCCTATACCGATTATGTTGAGCTGCTGATGTCCTCAATTACCACCATCATCAACGCCATCTCCTATGTGCTGATTGCCTTTGTGGCCATCTCGCTGGTGGTCTCCTCGATAATGATTGGCATCATCACCTATATCTCTGTGCTGGAACGCACCAAGGAAATCGGTATCCTGCGCGCCATTGGCGCCTCCCGCCGGGATGTGGGACGTGTGTTCAATGCCGAAACCCTCATCGTCGGCTTTGTTGCCGGCATGATCGGTATTCTGGCAACCCTGCTGCTCAATCAGGTTGTCAATATCATCCTCTTCCATTATACCGGAATCGCTGCGCTCAAAGCCGTGCTGCCGATCGGCGGCGCTGTGATTCTTGTGGCCATCAGCATGTTCCTGACCTTTATCGCCGGTCTGGTTCCCTCTGGCTACGCCGCCCGGAAAAACCCCGTCGAAGCCTTGCGGACGGAGTGAGCTCTCACCATTGTGAAAGACCTTGGAGGGACCCGCCTCTTGAGGAGAGGCCGGTCCCTCCAAGCCTCCCCCGGCGAGACCTTCCCCGGCGCAAGCCCCCGATTCTTGTATATTGTATCACAAATACGGTATGCCCGGGGGCCCGCGCCGGGGAATTTTTCTTGTAGTCGGATATGATTTTGTAGTTTGTCAATGAGCGCAATTCAATAGCGAAACGGGTTGCTCTGCTTTTTCTGGAATGCGCACACGACAATGCCCCGTGACTGGCGGCAGCTGGGGAAGTCCTTTTTCAGGGGAGGTAGGCGAAAAATAAGAGCATATCGCCATACAAAGCGGTTTGCCCTGCATATCCGAAAACCGGACAGCCGCCATGGGTTACCCGGTTTTGATAATATTGGTGTATTCCTATGTAACATATCAACTGTTGCCCTTGCTTTTAACTGGCCGCTGCCCACTGCTCACTGCTAATTGCTAATTGTTCCATCCGCCCCCAAAAGAAATTCCCCGGCGCGGGCCCCCGGGCATACCGTATTTGCAATACAGAATACAATCATGAGGGGGCCCACGCCGGGGAAGGTCTCGCCGGGGGAGGCTTGGAGGGACCGGCCTCTCCTTAAGAGGCGGGTCCCTCCAAGGTCTTCCCCCCAGCGGCATCTATCCTCATTGGACGACGCCGGGTGGGCGGAGGCCGAGGCTTTGGTTGCGGTCATCCGAGGCGACAGCGGCGCAGCAGATTGAGGAGGCGCCAGCCCGCCGCAGCAGCCGGGCCACGGCGGCCATACTGGCGCCGGTGGTTGCGATATCATCCACCAGCAGCACGGTTTTTCCGTGCAGGTCGGTTTTCCGGCAAAGGCGATAAGCCCGACGGGCATTCTGCCGCCGTTCCTGCTTCCGCATGGTTTTCTGGGACCTGCGGGCGTTCCGGCGCCGGCGCACGGCGGTTTGCAGCGGCAGGCCGAGGCGCGCCGACAGTGCACGGGCCAGTTGCAGGGCCTGGTCGGTTCCGGTCCGCAGCACGGCCTGCCGGGAACGTGGCACAAAGGTCAGAACGGTTTGTTCCGGCGCCGCGCCGGCCTCGCGCAGCAATGCTCGGACCGGCGCTTCCAGCTCGGCGGCCAGAAATCCGGCAAGGCGGCGGTCGGCCGTGTTTTTCATATGATACAGCATCCGGTTCTGCACCGGCGGCTGCCGGCCGTTGATGTAATACACCAGCTTGCAAAGTCCGGCACAGCCGGCCCCGCTCAGCTCCTCGGTCAGGCAGCGGCACTCGCAGACCGGCCTGCCGCAGCGGCCGCAGCTTTGCAGCTTTTCGCTGGCCCATTGTTTTGCGCAGCCGGGGCAAAGCGCCGGGATCTCTCCGCCGCCAAAGCCCTCAAAGCGCAGCAGATCGCCGCAGGCGGCGCAGCGCGGGGGAAACAGCAGGCTCAGCAGCCCGGCCCTCATCCGTCCCGCTCCCGCAGCCGGTAGCAAAGCCCGGTGTAGCGCATGGAGGGACGATGATTGGCGACCATGGCCTGTACGGCCTCGGTGCGGCCGACCAGCACCACCATGCTCTGCGCCCGCGTGACTGCCGTATACAGCAGATTACGGGAGAGCAGCATGGAGGGAATATTGCCCAGCGGCAGGACCACAATGGGATACTCGCTCCCCTGGCTTTTGTGCACCGTAATGGCATAGGCCAGCTCCAGCTCCTCCAGCATGGGAAAGGCATAACTGACGTACCGGTCCTCAAAGCGAATGCGCAGGCACTCGTTCCGCCGGTTGACCTCCTCGATCACCCCGATATCGCCGTTGAAAATACCGCTGCCGGTGCTGCCGTCGTCCCGTTCCCATTCAATGTCGTAATTGTTGCGGGTCTGCATCACGCGGTCCCCTTCCCGGAAAATCTGCTCGCGGAAGAGGTGCTCCTTTTTTCCGGGCGCGGGGGGATTGAGCGCGGCCTGCAGCACCCGGTTGAGATTCCCGGTGCCGGCCTCTCCCTTGCGGGAGGGGGCGATGACCTGCGTGCCGGTGACGGCCATCTCGCCGTAGGTTTTGGGCAGGCGGGCAGCGCAGAGCTGCACCACCGTGGCCACCAGGGAGGCGTCGTCGGCGCGGGGCAGGAAGAAGAAATCCCCGTCCCTGCTGTCCAGCCGGGGCATCTCGCCGCGGTTGATCGCGTGCGCGTTGGTTACAATCAGGCTGCACCGGGCCTGCCGGAAAATTTCGGTCAGACGCACTGTGGCAAACCGGCCGCTGTCAATCAGGTCGCGCAGGACGTTCCCCGCCCCCACCGACGGAAGCTGGTCGGCGTCCCCGATGAGAATGAGGTGAGCGCCGGGCTTGACCGCGTGCAGCAGAGCGCTCATCAGTTGGTTGTCCACCATGGAGGCCTCATCCACAATCACCACATCCTCCTCCAGCAGGTTGTTCTCGTCCCGGTGAAAGTGCGGCCGCCCCTCCTCTTCCCCGCCGTATTCCAGCAGCCGGTGGACGGTTTTGGCCTCGTAGGAGGTCGCCTCGGAGAGACGCTTGGCGGCCCGCCCGGTGGGGGCAGTAAGGGCAATACGCAGCTCCATGCTGTCAAAAATATGCAGCAGCGCCCGTACCACCGTGGTTTTTCCGGTCCCGGGGCCGCCGGTCAGCAGCATCACCCCGTTTTCCAGCGCCAGGGCAATGGCCTGCCGTTGCAGCTTTTCGTACTGCATTCCGCTGCCATGCTCCTCCCGCGCGATGAAGGCGCTGATGTTTGCGGTGTCGGCGGCCGGGCAGACCTTGTCCAGCAGCAGCAGCTTGGTGGCAATGTACTCCTCCTCCCGGAACTGTGTGCGGCCGTACAGATAATGCAGGTCAGAAAAGACCGCCTCCCGCACCCTTCCTGCGCGCAGCAGCAGCTCCACTGCCTCCGCCACCCGCTCCCGGGGCACACGCAGCAGGCTGGCGGCTGCCTCAACGGCCTTGTCCCGGGGCAGACAGACATGCCCGTTCTGCGCGGCGTTGACAGACAGCAGGTAGCAGACGCCGCTGGCCAGGCGGGCCTCGGAATCGGCCGCCAGGCCCAGCTGCATGGCCATACGGTCGGCGCGGTCAAAGCCGATGCCCTCGATTTCCTCGCAAAGCAGATACGGGTTTTCCTTTGCCAGCTCTACCGCACGGTTGCCCCAGCGCTTGTAAATGCGCACGGTGGCGGCCGGCCCGAAAAAGTCCCGGAAAAACAGCATGGCCGTGCGGATGCCGGCCTTGTTGCGGAAGTCCTCGGAGATGGCCTTTGCCCGCTTGAGACTGACGCCGGGAATACCGGTCAGCCACTCGGCGTGATTTTCGATGACCTCAAAGGCCTCCTCCCCGAACTCATCCACAATGCGCTGGGCGGTTTTGGGACCGATGCCCTTGACGGTGCCGGAGGACAGATAGCGCAGGATGGCGGCGCGGTCGGCCGGGAGCTGCTTTTCACACCGCTCAACCCGGAACTGCCGGCCGTACCGCGGGTTGTGTATCCAGCGGCCGGAGACCGTGACGGTGTCCCCCTCGCCGATGTAGGGCAGCGTCCCGGTAATGGTGACAATGCTGTTGTCCCCGGTGCCCAGGTCGCAGATGGCGTAGCCGTTCTCCTCGTTCGCATAAATCACCCGCTCGATGCTGCCCGATAAAACCACCGGTCCCTGCGCGGCCGTCTCCGGGCCGGGCAGAGCGTTTCTGCCGTCTTCGCGCGCCATGCGTTTCTCCTTCCCCGGCCGGCTTCCGCCGGCCGTTTTTTCATTCTCCGATCAGATAACAGTCCGCGCCCCAGCGGTCCAGAACCGCCGCGATGTCCGGCGGAATTTCCCCGCCGGCCGTCAGCGACGCGGGCAGCAGCACCACCGGGCGGGCGCCTCGCCGGGAGGCCGCGCACGCCTCATGCAGCAGCAGATCCAGATTCCCGGCGTCCGTGTCGTCGCACACCTCCACCGCCACCCGGAGCTGCCGCAGCGGGCAGAGCAGCTCCACCAGCAGCCGCGCCGCGCAGACCAGGCCGAACACGGCAAACACCGCCGTCAATCCCATCCATACGGGACCGAGCATTGCACTCCCCTCCCTTCCCTGCTGACAGGATATGCGCAGGGATGCACGGGTGACAGCGGGGCGCCGGTCCGCTCAGCCCCTGCGGCCCGTCAGCAGAGCCTCGCGCAGTCCGGGCGCCAGATCCCGCTGCTCCCAGGGAGCGCCCAGATCCTCGCGGCCCATGTGTCCGTAGGCGGCCAGCGGGTAATAAATCGGGCGGCGCAGGTCAAAGCGGCGGATGATGGCCGCCGGGCGCAGATCCACCAGGCGCAGCACCGCTGCCTCGATCTCCTCCTCGGGCAGGCAGGCCGTGCCAAAGGTGTCCACCCGCAGGGAGACCGGCCGGGCAACCCCGATGGCATAGGCAAGCTGCACCTCGCATCGCTTGGCCAGCCCGGCACAAACCACATTTTTGGCAATGTAGCGGGCAGCGTAGCTGGCAGAGCGGTCCACCTTGGTCGGGTCTTTGCCCGAAAAGGCTCCGCCGCCATGCCGGGCATATCCGCCGTAGGTATCCACAATAATCTTGCGCCCGGTCAGTCCGGTGTCCCCGGCAGGTCCCCCAATCACAAAACGGCCGGTTGGATTGATGTAAATTTTGGTTCCGGCGTCCATCATCCCCTGCGGCACCACCGGGCGGATGACCTGGTCGATGAGGTCCGCGCGGATCTGTGTGTTTTCGATCTCCGGGCTGTGCTGGGAGGAAACCACAACGGTATCCAACCGGACCGGCCGGTCTCCGTCGTATTCCACGGTCACCTGGGTTTTGCCGTCCGGACGCAGATAGGGCAGCAGGCCGCTTTTGCGCACCTCGGTCAGGCGGCGGGCCAGCCGGTGCGCCAGCGAGATGGGCAGAGGCATCAGCTCAGGCGTTTCGTCGCAGGCATAGCCGAACATCAGCCCCTGGTCCCCGGCGCCGGTCTCCAGCCCCTCCTCGTCCCCTCCGTTCTTGGCCTCCATCGAGCGGTCCACACCCAGGGCAATGTCGGGGGATTGCCTGTGAATCGAGGTCACCACGGCGCAGCTGTCACAGTCAAAGCCGTATTTGGCGCGGTCATAACCGATGTCGCGCACGGTGCGGCGGACAATTTCCTGGATGTCCACCTGTGCACGGGTGGTGATCTCGCCGAATACGCAGATCAGCCCGGTGGTACAGAAGGTTTCGCAGGCCACGCGGGAGAGCGGGTCCTGCCGCAGCAGCTCGTCCAGGATGGCGTCGGAAATCTTGTCGCTGATTTTATCGGGGTGCCCCTCGGTGACCGATTCGCTGGTGAAAAATTTTCTGCTCATTGTGCTTTTGTTTGTCCTTTCTCCGGTTGGGTTTTACGGGGTCATAAAAAAAGCCCCGTACAGACGGAGCAATGCAGCTCTCATCTAACAGGAATTAGCACCTTACGGCGGGCCGCAGGTTGCTGTAACATCGACGTGCCTGTCACTCCGTTACTCTTGATAAGAAGATATGAAATTTCAACATCCATATTATATCACAGAATGCGCCCGAATGCAAGAGGTTTCCGCAAAAAAAGCCGCCCCGCGCCGTCACTCACCCGGCGGATGGCGGACGGAAAGCGGGGCAAGGCGTGGCGGGAGGCAGCCGGAGCGCGCTCAGAGCTCAAACGGCTCCTCCAGCAGGGTGTCCTTGAGGCAGAAATCATGCCGGTAATAGTCCAGCAGGCCTTCCTTTTTCATACGGGAGAGCTCGGCGCACAGGGCGCTGCGGTCAACGCCCAGGTAGTCGGCCAGTTCCTGCCGGTCCATGCGGACCGTAAAGCGGCGGGATTTGGCCAGCCCGGACTGCTCGCTGAGGAAAGAGGAGAGCTTGCGCCGCAGTGTGCGCTGCGCCATGTGATACTGCTTGCGAATCATGCCGAGGTTTTTTTCGGCCAGCATCCGCATCAGGTTGAAATACAGCTTGCGGTGGGAAATGCAGCAGGTCTCGCACCCGCCCAGAAATTTGCCGGGATGCATCAGCACCAGCTCGCACGGGGAACAGGCCAGCAGCGTGAATTCCTCCTCCGGCGCGCCGGTCAGCGCGGCGGCCAGACCGAAGACCTCCCCGGGCTCAATGTTTTCCAGCAGAAAGCGGTTGCCGAACGCATCGTAACGGGTCATGGAAAGACTGCCCGAGAGCAGTACCCCCAGCGCCTGCCCGCCGCTCAGCTGTCCGCCCTTTTCCAGCCGCAGCTGACGGGCGCCGGCACACTCCAGCAGTCTTGTCACTTCCTCTGCGGCAAATTCCCGGAATACGGGAGATTCCAGCAGCCGCACATCGGGTTCCATTCCAGCACCTCCCTTTCCCTGTCTCCGGCCCGGCAAATCCTTTCCGGGCAGCTGTTCCAGATTCTGTGATATATAATAGTATAGCGCATCCGGAGACAAAAATCAAGCCCTGGACGGGACTTTCCCGCCGGAGGGGGTCACGAAAATGCGACACGGAATTTGTGAATTTTGCCCCATTCCGGACAAAATCCGACGTGCGGAGTGGGTCGGCCGGGCCGGAGCCCCGGAAAATGCCGGGGAGGGATGCAAAACCGGCAGTGGGACCGCGGAGCCATCTCGGGCTTCCGCGTTCCTGCTGCCGGTTTGTCGGGCGGCAGGGCCGCCCTGACGGTTGAGGTTTTACTTGTATTCTTCTTTGATTTTTGCGGCGATGTTGGCGGGTACCACGTCATAGCCGGTAACCCGGAAGCTGAACGATCCCCTGCCCTGGGTCATGGCGCGCAGCACGGTGGGATAATCCAGCAGCTCTGCCTTCGGCGCAACGGCCTGCACCACGGTATAGCCCTTATGATGCTCGGCAGGCTCCATGCCCATCACGCTGCCCCGGCGCTTGTTGAGGTCTCCCATCACATCGCCGACCAGGGATTCCGGCACCGTAATGAGCAGATCCCCGACCGGCTCCAGGATCACCGGCGCGGCCAGCTCCAGGCATTTCTTATAGGCCAGCGAGGCGGCGGTTTTGAAGGAGATTTCGTCCGAATCCACCGCGTGATAGGAGCCGTCGTACAGGTCGGCGGCCAGGTGCGTCATCGGGAAGCCCGCAGCGCCCTTTTCCATCGCCTCCTGCAATCCCTTTTCCACGGCGGGATAGAAGTTTTTGGGTACGGTTCCGCCCACCACCGATACGGTAAAGGTCAGCCCCTCGTCCTCCCCGGGAGAGAAGCGGATTTTGACATGCCCATACTGACCCGAGCCGCCGTTCTGCTTTTTGTGCTTGCCCTCTACGTCCACCGACTTGGTAATCTTTTCGCGGTAGGCGATGCGGGGGACGCCGTATTGGATATTCAGCCCGAAGCGGGATTTGAGACGGGCGGCCAGCACCGCCAGGTGCATCTCGCCCAGGCCGTAAATCAGCAGCTGCTTGGTCTCGGCGTCGTTTTCAAAGCGCAGGGTGTAGTCCTCCTCCACCATCTTGGCAATGCTCTGGGAGATTTTGCCCTCGTCCCCTTTGGAAACCGGCACCATCGCCTTGGCCAGATACGGCGTTGGGAAGGTGATGCCGCGGTAGCGCAGCTCCTTGTTCCAGGTCAGTGTATCGTTGGTGTTGGTAGCCGAAAGCTTGGCAACCATGCCGATATCCCCGCAGGCAAGCTCATCCACTTCGGTCTGCTTTTTGCCCTTCATCACATAAATATGCGCCAGCTTTTCGGTGTCACCCGTCGTGTTGTTGCGCATGTTGAGGTCGCGCTTGACGGTTCCGCTCATCACCTTGAAGAAGGACATTTTCCCGACAAACGGATCGGCCACGGTCTTGAACACAAACAGCGCCGGCTCGCCCTCGGGGACAATGTCCAGCTTGCTGCCGTCGGCCAGTGTCTCGGTCTTTTTTGCCGTGTGCCGCGGGAAGGACTCGGTAATGCGGTCCAGCAGCGTCCACACGCCCCAGAGCTTGGTGGCCGCGCCGCAGAAGACCGGCACGATTTCGCCGTGAATGATGCCCTCGTGCACGGCGTTGATGGCCTCCATCGGGGTGATTTCCTCCCCCTCGAAGTACTTCATCATCAGGTCCTCGTCCGTGCTGGCCACTGCCTCCATCAGCATATCCCGGTACTTTTCGGCCGCCTCGCGGGATTCCTCGGGAATCAGCTCCACGCTGTGCCGGCCGTTGGTGTCAAAAACATGGGCGCTGCGGTCGATCAGGTCAATGGCTCCCACCACTTCTCCGCTGCGCACCATGGGAATGGTCAGCGGGCAGACATTTTTGCCGAAGGTGTCGTGCAGAGCGTCCAGCACGCGCCCGAAGCGCGCCTCATTGTCGTCGAATTTGTTGATGAAAAAGGCGCGCGGCAGACCCGCTTCGGCGGCGGCGTCCCAGGCCAGCTCGGTTCCCACCTCAATGCCCGCCTTGCCGTCCACCACAATCACCGCGCTGTCGGCAACCCGCAGCGCCTGCAATACCTCGCCCTGAAAATCCAGGTAGCCCGGCGTGTCGATGACATTGATTTTGACATCCTTCCACATCAGCGGCGCCATCGAAGCGGAAATGGAGAATTTTCTTGCGATTTCTTCGGGATCGTAATCGCTGACCGTATTGCCGGCAGCAACGCTCCCCAGCCGGTCGGTTTCCCCGGCAATGTACAGCATCGCCTCCGCAAGTGTAGTCTTTCCGCATCCGCCGTGACCCAGCAATGCAACGTTTCTGATATTTTTGGTCTCAATCTTTGCCATCGTGATAACCTCTTTGTTACCTTTCTTGTAGTTTGCGCAGAAAAAGGCAGCCGGTATACCGAAGGTCGCGCGTCAGACGCGGCTTTTTTCTGCTTTTCTATCATTATATCACACCAGCCGTTTTTTTTCAAGTGCCTGCCCCCAGTTTATCCCCTACAGCATGTAGAAAACGCCAGCCTTTTTTTGGCAATTATGTACAAGAAGGACTCGGCGGGAAAGACCTTGGAGAGACCCGCCTTGGAAGGCTCCCCCGGGCGGTACAGGCCGAGCAACTTCTTGCATCTTTTCCGTCATACATCGCAAGCCGTCTACAAGCGTAGCTTGTTGCAATAAGGGGTAACTATTGCCATCAACGGTTTGCTCGCCTGACGAAAAATCTGCTGTGGATTTGCCCGGTCCGTCCCACCCGGTGAAGCCTTTCGGAGAGGCCGGTCCCTCCAAGGTCTTCTCCTCAGGCAAAATCGTTACTGCACGCTGAACTTTTGCTTGACCGAGTTGACCTGATTCTGGTCGACCTGCTCGACCGAATACCAGCCCTTGGCGGCCATTTTGCTGTAGATGCTGTCCTGCAATTGCAGGGATTCAGTCAATGCGTTGCTGAACACCTGGTGGACATTGGCGGTGGAGGATTCGATTGTACCGTGCATAAACAGATCGCACACACCTTTTTCCAGCAGCAGAATGTCTTCCATCAGATTTTTATCCTGCATCATTCGTTCCCCCTTTACAGTAAGCCGTAAAAGCTCTGAAAAATCTGGCGGTGCTTCTGCGCCATCTGCTCCACGCAGGCCTTCAGCTCCGCGTCCTGAATCTGGTTTGCCGTTTCCCGGCACTTGGTCTGAAAATACTGCTCGTGCCCGAGCGCATCCTCCACATATAAAAGTTCTTTTGCTGTCATTGGAAAATCCTCCTTTTTTTGTGTTTACCGATAGTATTTCCCGGCTTTCACGAATTGATACATCTCCGGCAAACAAAAAAGGGGACACAATCGGTGTCCCCTGACGGATGCGCAAACAAACGGATAATCAGGCTATGCCATTCAGTTTACCGGGTGAATCGGGCCCCATTGGTTCTCGGTGTTCGCGCCGGCGTTGCCGATGCCGCCCTCCTCGTCCACGCTGCCGGGCGTATCTTCCTCTTCGGTCTTATTATCCGGCTGACCAAGCACGACATTTCCGTCAACATCCCATCTCCGCGTGCCGGTATCGGATTCGTTTTCGTTATTGGTGCAGGCCACTGCCGAGAGCAGCAGGCACCCCAGCAACGACAATACCAACAATGTTTTTTTCATGTGCCCATCTCCCTTGTTTGAAAAATTTTTTCGCATGAACATCATCGGGTAGCGCCCTGCCCGCTCTGCCAATGCATGAATCGGCAAGATTCTGTATCCATTATATCATACACCTTTCAAAAAGTCAATAGACTGGCATCGTTTTTTCACAATTTAAACAGTTTTTAGCTGTTTTTTTGTACAGACTTCCGGTACGACGGCCTGCAATTGCGCTTCATCCGGCTCCAGCCGGACCCATCCGGCACCATGCTGCGTACTTTGGCCGGGCGCGGCCGCAAAACCAGCCGTCCGGGCGCAGGGGTGCGCGGCGGGGGAACCCCTGCGGACGATGTGGGCGGCCGGAAGGTGCGGAGGGCGACAGACGCGAGCCGGAGGAAGCCCCCACAGAGGACCCGACAGGCACGGTCGGGTGCCCCCGCGGAAGACTTGTCAAGGAGCAGCAAATCTCCGTGAAAGACGGCAGGGGCGGCCTCTTTTCAGAGACCGCCCCAAACCGATTGGGTTTGCTGGTGATATCAGGCCTTTCCGACCGAGCCGAACAGCTCCATCTTCTCCTTGACCGTGGCCTTGATGGCCTCAAAGCCGGGAGCCAGCAGCTTTCTCGGGTCGTAGCCCTTGCCCTGCTGATCCTTGCCGGCCTCGATATAGGCGCGCGTTGCGGCCGCAAAGGCCAGCTGGCATTCGGTATTGACGTTGATTTTGCAGACACCCAGAGAGATGGCCTTTTTGATCATATCGGCCGGGATGCCGGTGCCGCCGTGCAGCACCAGAGGCATATTGCCGACCTTGTCCGAAACGGCAGCCAGCGTTTCAAAGGAAAGCCCCGGCCAGTTGGGCGGATATTTGCCGTGGATGTTGCCGATTCCGGCGGCCAGCATGGTCACGCCCAGGTCGGCAATCATTTTGCATTCGTTCGGGTCAGCGCACTCACCCATGCCGACCACGCCGTCCTCCTCGCCGCCGATCGAGCCGACCTCGGCCTCCAGGGAAAGCCCCTTTTCGCCGCAGACATGCACCAGCTCGCGGGTCTTTTCCACGTTCTCACCGATGGGATAATGCGAGCCGTCGAACATGACCGACGAAAAGCCGGCCTCGATGCAGCGGTAGCAGCCCTCATAGCTGCCGTGGTCCAGGTGCAGGGCCACCGGCACCGTGATTTTCAGCTCCTCCAGCATGGCGCTGACCATTGCGGCCACGGTTTTGTAGCCGCACATATACTTGCCTGCTCCCTCCGAAACGCCGAGAATCACGGGGGAGCGCAGCTCCTCCGAGGTCAGCAGAATCGCCTTGGTCCATTCCAGATTATTGATGTTGAACTGGCCGACGGCATAGTGCCCGGCCTTTGCCTTTTGCAGCATCTCTTTTGCGGATACCAGCATAACAACCTCCTGCGCTTTACAAAATATTTTCATCACCTAACATTATAAACCATTTGGCGCAAAAAATCAAGCACTTTTTCACATTTCGCGTCAAATATTTACACGGCGGGCGCAAACCGGCCCGCGGGCGCCTTCCCTTCCCCCGGAGTCCGCCCTCAGTGCTGCCCGGGGGCTTCCGCCTGCATGAGCTGCGGCAGCCGGCGGCGGTCCAGCTTGCCGTTCGGGGTCAGAGGCATGGCGGGGAGCCGCCGCAGCAGGGCCGGCAGCATATACCGCGGGAGCTGGTTTTTGAGCCAGTTCCCAAGCTCCGCCTCCCCGGCGCTGCCGGTGTAGCCCAGCAGAATCCGTTTGTGCTCCGCATCGTATACGCAGGCGGCCTGGCGCACGCTCTCCAGCCGCAGCGCGGCGGCCTCAATGTCTCCCAGCTCAATCCGGTGCCCCATGTGCTTGATCTGCCTGTCCCGGCGGCCCAGGAACACCAGCTCCCCGTAGCGGTTCAGATAACCGAGGTCGCCGGTGCGGTAGACAATTTCGGGATAGGCGGACTGCAGCGGATTCTGCACGAAGGCCTCGGCGGTTTTTGCGGGATTGTTGAAGTACCCAAGCGTCACGCAGGTTCCACGCAGATAAATCTCTCCCGTCTCCCCCGGCGCGGCCTCGGCGCCGTCCTCACGGATGAGCAGCAGGCCTGTGTTGCGGAAGGGACGGCCGACCGGAATCGGCTCGTCCTCCTCCAGCTCCCGGTCGGCCCGCCACCAGCAGGACATGCCGGTGGCCTCGGTCGGCCCGTAGAGATTGAAGAAGGCGGCATCGGGCAGCGCCCTGCGCCAGAGCCGGTATTGCCGGGGCGGGAAAACCTCGCTGCCGAAGGCGACCGTGCGCAGATAGCGCGGCGGATTGCTGTCCAGCGCGCCGAGCGAGGAGATCTGCGTCAGGGCCGAAACCACCCAGCAGACGGTGTTGACGCGGTGCCGGTTGAGAAACTCGCAAAGCGGGACCGGGAAGGAGAAAAGCTGTTTCGGAACGAAATAGGCCGTGGCGCCCAGCTTGATGACCGGCATCAGCTCCTTGAGCGGCGCATCAAAAAACAGCGGCGTCTGGTTGGCGAATACGCTGTCCTCCGCAAAGCCCAGCGCCTCGCACAGCGCCTCGACATAGTCAATCACCGAGCGGTGGCAGGCCACCACCCCCTTGGGCACCCCCGTGGAGCCGGAGGTAAACACGATGTAGACCGGGTCAACGTCCAGCTGCGTCTGCCGGACGGCTGCCAGCGCCGGTCCGTCCTCCGGCGCGGCTGCCAGCTCGTCATAGCGCAGCACCCGGCCTGCGAAGTGCAGGCTGCCGGCCAGCGGCAGGCAGCGCGCATCGGCAATCAGCAGCCGGGCGCCGACCTGCTCCAGGATGGCTTCGATCCGCGCCGCCGGCATGGAGGGGTCCAGCGGCACATAAAAGCAGCCGGCGTAAATCACCCCGTAAAAGGCCGACGGAACGCGGGGGTGCTTTTCCATCAGGATGGCCACCGGCTGCCGGTGCGCGCCCAGGCGCAGCAGCGCGCTGCCCACCGCGCGGGAGGCGCGCAGCAGCTCGGCAAAGCTGACCGAATCGGTCCCGTCCGAATAGGCGGTTTTCCGGGGCAGCCGCGGCGCGGTGGCCTCCAGATATTCCAGAAGATTGGTTTGCAAGGCTCGCTTCCTTTCTGCAGGCAATTTCCCCGTCAATCCAGATCGGGGCGCGGCGTCAGCTCCACGGTGGAGGTGGCCGGATATTGGCTGCGGTCATACAGATAAAAATTGGGGCGGAGACGGTTGAAGGCGTCTATCTGCGCATCGGTCAGCAGTGCGCCGCTGTAGGAGACGTCGGCCAGCCGGGTGGAATCGTAGTGATACCACTGTGCCGGCGAGCCGGCCTCGGCCACGTTGACCAGCGACCAGTAGTGGGTGTCGTCGGTGTAGCCGGGGGTGCGCTGGATGTCCATGTTCTCGATTCCCAACCGCTCGAAAAAGGCCTTGGAGAGCGCGAAGAAGCTGAAGCAGTCGCCCTGCTGCTCGGTCATAGCGGCATAGGCCGCCCGTATCCAGCTGGTTTTGTCCGAATGGTCCACATAGGAGATGGCGTGGTCGGTGTGCACGAACTGCCAGATGTCCCGCACCTGCTCCACCTTGCTCATGGCATACATTCCCCGCTCGGCAATCACCGGGTCGATCAGGGCGTACAGCTGCTCGAGGCTGATCTGCTCGGCATAGACATGCACCCGCGCCTCGGCCGTGGCCGTGTTGCCGGCGTGGTCGGTGGCCCGGTAGATCACCAGGTAGCCCTCCTCGTCGCTTTCCAGCATGGTATCCACCGCAGAGGAATCCACCGTCAGGGTGATATCCCCCCCGCAGTTGTCTGTGACCGTGACGCCCGAGAAATAGGACACCCCTTCGCCGATGTAAACCGTCAGATCCTGCACGCCGGAAATCACCGGCGGCTCGGTATCCTCAATCAGGCGCAGCCCCACGCGGAAGCGCTGCTCCCGACCGCGCGGTGGCGTATAAATCAGCTCCAGCTCGTTGTCTCCCTCGTGCAGGGCGGAGAGCGCCGCCGCATCGGCATACGTCGCCGCGGAGCCCTCGGGCAGGTCGTCAAAAAAGTCCGCCGCCTCGGGCAGGCTGGTGCCAACGGCCCAGACCAGCGACCGCGGGCTGACGGCTTCGGCCTGCTCCTGCCGGACGCAGCCGGGCAGGCACATACAGAGCAGCAGCACCGCCACAGACAGTGCCGCCGCCCGGAAAAACAGATTGCGCATCACAAAAACAGGACCTCCTTTGAAGCGGACAAAGCGCGGCGTCTCAGAGCAGATGCACCCCGTGCGCGTTGCATTCGGCAATCACCTCCTGCGGCCAGAACGACGCCTGCACCTCGCCGATGTGAGCCTTGCGCAGGAAAAACAGGCACATACGGGACTGCCCGATGCCGCCGCCGACAGTGTAGGGCAGTTCCCCCTGCAGCAGCGCCCTGTGGAAGGGCCGCGCGGCGCGCTCCTCACAGCCGCTGGCGGCCAGCTGCCGCCGCATGGCGTCCTCATCCACACGGATGCCCATCGAGGAAAGCTCCAGCGCAGTGTCCAGCACCGGGTAATAGACAATGATGTCCCCGTTGAGCGACCAGTCGTCATAGTCGGGCGCCCGGCCGTCGTGCGGGCGGCCGCTCTTCAGCGCCCCGCCGATCTGGGTCAGGAAAATGGCCCCGTGCTCCCGGGCGGCCAGATATTCGCGTTCCTTGGGAGTTTTGTCCGGCCAGCGGTCCTCCAGCTCCTGCGAGGAAACAAACACAATCTCCTCGGGCAGCAGCCGGCCGATGAAATCGTACTCGTTGACGATGTATTGCTCGGTGTGCCGCAGCGCGTCATAAATGCTGCGCACGGTGCGGCGCAGGGTCTGCTCGGTGCGCTGCTCCCGGGTGATGATTTTTTCCCAGTCCCACTGGTCCACAAACATGGAGTGCAGATTGTCGGTCTCCTCATCCCGGCGGATGGCGTTCATATCGGTATACAGCCCCTCGCCCGGCGCAAAGCCATACATCTTCAGCGCATAGCGCTTCCATTTGGCCAGGGAGTGGACGATTTCCAGCCGCTCTCCCGAGCGCAGATCAAAGCCGACCGGCCGCTCCACCCCGTTGAGATCGTCGTTCAGTCCGCTCTCGGGCGCTACGAACAGAGGCGCGGAAACCCGGATGAGATTGAGCTCGGTTGCCAGATCCCGCTCAAAAAAATCCTTGACCTTTTTGATGGCGTACTCGGTCTGGCGGAGCGTGAGGAAGGAGCAGTAGCCTTCGGGTATGATGAGGTTTGTCATAATCGTGCAAAATTCCTTTCGATTCAATCGGATTCTGATGCTGCCGGCGGCGCAACCCCGGGCTGCGGCGACACGGCTCCCTGCTCTGTCCGCGCGCGCTCCCCTTGCCGTCCTCCCCGCCGGCCGGCGAAAAAGCGGCGCAGCAGCTCCAGGCACTCGGTACGCAGCAGGTCCCGCGTAACCTGCGGCCGGCACTCCAGCGGATATTCCTGCAGGCACAGCAGGCTCCCGCATGCGCCCGCACGGGCATCCGGCGCGCCATAGACCACCCGGGACACCCGGGCGTGAATCAGCGCCCCCATGCACATCGGGCAGGGCTCCAGCGTGACGTACAGGGTGCAGCCGGTCAGCCGCCAGTCCCCAAGTGCCCGGCAGGCGGCGGCAACAGCCAGCATTTCGGCGTGTGCCGTGGGCAGTTTTTCGGCCTCGCAGCGGTTGTGCTCCATAGCCAGTATCTCCCCGCCGGCGGATACCAGCACCGCGCCCACGGGCACCTCTCCCTCTCCCGCGGCCAGGACTGCCTGCTCCAGCGCCAGCCGCATATAGTCCTCGTCCGTGCGCCGCTCAGCCATACGACAGCGAAAGCAGAAGCAGTGTTGCAATTTGCAGCACACAGAGCGAGAGAAACAGCGTCATGGGAAAATTGAGGAAGAGACGGACCGTGCGGCGGGCAGGAATCGGACAGGCGGCCCAGGCGTCGGACGCCGGAACCGACCGGCCGAAAACGCCCTCCCGGAAATCCGGGCGTCCGGGAGCCAGGCGCAGCACCAGATATGCAAGGCACAGCACGCCCCCCACGCAAAGCGCCGCCTCCAGGGCCATTGCCGCCACGCCGGAGAGGCCGTTTCCGGCGGCGGAGCCCAGCACCGACTGCATCGTGGAGGCAAAATTGTTCATCAGATGCAGGAAAAAGCAGGCCCAGATGCTCCCGGTGCGTTCATAGACCACCCCAAGGAAAACGCCGGCGGCAAAGGCATACAGAATCTGTCCGGCATTCTGATGCATCAGGCTGAACAACAGAGCGCTGATCAGAATGGCGTTGATCCTGCCGAACGGCAGACAGTTGGTGAGAATGGCGCCGCGGAACAGGAATTCTTCGCAGATGGCAGGAACCAGACACATCACAATGAACTCCAGCACAATCCGGTAGCCCTCTGGCGCGCCGCTGCTCTGCCAGATGACCTCGGCCGAAAAGCTGGCGTAATCAAAAATGCTGACCAGAGCCGAATTGAGATAGGACTGCGCCCAGATCAGCACAATTCCCCCGAGCACAATCGGGAACAGCAGCGGCGTGAGCCGGAGCTCGGTTTTCATGGGCAGATACCGGTATCCCGCCCGCCGGATGCTCCAGCGGAGCACCGCCACAGGCAGCATAAAGGAGAGCAGATAGCACACGGCGTAAAACAGCTGGTAGCAGATGTCCGCAGCAACAGGGGAAAGAGACAGCAGCCCCAGCAGCACTCCGGCGCCGCTCTGGGCCAGCCCGGTGAGGTTGAGCAGCAGCAGGAAAACCAGCAGCGCAAGGCCGGTAGAAACCATAACCCTGCGGTAATATGCTTCGTTGGCGGAATACGGCATCCGGAACCTCCCCCTCTCCTCTGTTCTTTCCATCTGGATCCACTTCAAATGATATACTTCAATATTGTACCACAAAAAACCGACTTTGTAAAGCGTTTTTTTAAAAATCGAGGCGACAATTCTATTTTAGTAAATTCTGTTTTTCCACAGAATTCTGACAGCAGACAAAAACCGCTGCACTCAAAAAAGCACGAATCTTTTTCAGAGAGCGGCGCCGAGGACTTCATGCCGAAGAAAAACGCGCTTCCTAACGCACGAGATCAGATGTGGCCTTTGTCAAAGATGCCGGCGGAGCAGGATGGATTCGGACGCAGCAGCCCGGCGCCGCTTTGGCCGCCGGCAACCCCGACAGTTCACCGGACTGTCATTCCCTGCCGCCTCTGTACGGGTTTTTCAAATGTCAACGAAAAAAGGACACCAGAAGGTGCCCTTGCACTGGCGGAGAGGGAGGGATTCGAACCCTCGTGTGGTTTCCCACAAACTGATTTCGAGTCAGCCCCGTTATGACCGCTTCGATACCTCTCCGAATCCGATACTGTTACCCGCGCAGAAGCAGAAA
>CALWQR010000002.1 GCA_944383705.1 uncultured Clostridia bacterium | reverse complement strand
CCGGGGAAGGTCTCGCCGGGGGAGGCTTGGAGGGACCGGCCTCTCCTTAAGAGGCGGGTCCCTCCAAGGTCTTTCCCTCTGGCGAAGCTCTTTTCCCGGTCAGAACAAACCGACGATGCGGCCGGAGGGGTCTACGTCGATGTTTTCAGCGGCAGGCTTTTTGGGCAGCCCCGGCATGGTCATGATATCACCGGTCAGTGCCACCACAAATCCGGCTCCCGCGCAGATTTTCACATTCCGCACAGTGACCGTGAAATCCTCGGGCGCGCCGAGTTTGGTCGGGTCGTCCGAAAAGCTGTACTGGGTTTTGGCAATGCAGACCGGGCAGCGCCCGAAGCCCAACGCCTCCAGCGCGGCAATCTGCTTTTGCGCCGCCGGCAGAATGCTGACGCCGGCGCCGCGGTAAACCCTGCGCACAACGGCCTCAATCTTTTCGGCAATCGGCAGCCCGTCGGCATAGCTGAAGGCGAAGTCGCCCCTTTCCTGCTCGCACAGGCGCACCACCTCGCGGGCGAGAGCCTCTCCGCCCCGTCCGCCCTCGGCCCAGACAGTGGAGAGCACGGTATTCACGCCCAGCTTGCGGCACTCCCGGATGATGAAATCAATCTCGGCGTCGGTGTCTGTCGGGAAGCGGTTGACCGCCACCACGCAGGGCAGACGGTAGACCTCCCGGATGTTGGAGACATGGCGCAGCAGATTGGGAATACCGGCTCCGAGCGCCGCAAGGTTTTCCTCGGCCAGCTCGCTCTTGGCCAGCCCGCCGTGCATTTTGAGCGCACGGACCGTGGCAACCATCACCACGGCGGCGGGCGTCAGCCCCGCCATGCGGCATTTGATGTCCAGAAACTTCTCGGCCCCGAGATCGGCCCCAAATCCCGCCTCGGTCACGGTGTAGTCTCCGAGCTTCAGCGCCATGCGTGTGGCAACAACCGAGTTGCAGCCGTGCGCAATGTTGGCAAAGGGTCCGCCGTGCACAAGGGCCGGTGTGCCCTCGAGGGTCTGCACAAGATTGGGCTTGAGCGCGTCCCGCAGCAGCGCGGTCATGGCGCCCGCCGCCCGGAGCTGGCCGGCCGTAACCGGCCTGTCGTCATACGTGTACCCCACAATGATGCGGGAGAGCCGCTCGCGCAGGTCGGAAAGCGAGGAGGCGAGGCAGAGCACGGCCATGATTTCGGAAGCGACCGTGATGTCAAAACCGTCCTCCCGGGGCACGCCGTTGACTTTTCCGCCCAGACCGTCCACCACAAAGCGGAGCTGACGGTCGTTCATGTCCACACACCGCCGCCAGGTGATGCGGCGGGGGTCGATGCCCAGCGCGTTGCCCTGATGAATGTGATTGTCGAGCATGGCTGCCAGCAGATTGTTGGCCGCGCCGATCGCGTGAAAATCACCGGTGAAATGCAGGTTGATGTCCTCCATCGGCACCACCTGTGCGTACCCGCCTCCGGCGGCCCCGCCCTTGATGCCGAACACCGGTCCGAGCGAGGGCTCGCGCAGCGCCAGCGTCGCATTCTTGCCGATGCGGCGCAGGCCGTCGGCAAGACCGATGGTGGTGGTGGTTTTGCCCTCCCCGGCCGGCGTGGGGGTAATGGCGGTAACCAGAATCAGTTTGCCATCCCCGCGCTTGGTTTCCTGGAGGAGTGAGAGGTCGATTTTGGCCTTATATCTCCCGTACTGCTCTACATACTGTTCGTCAATGTGCGCCGCCGCGGCAATCTCCGAGATCGGCCTGAGCCGGCATGCCTGCGCAATTTCAAGATCGGTCTGCATGGGAACCCTCCGTCAGTGAAAATATTGAACCGCCGCCTCGAACATCCGGATGCGGTATTCTCCCGGAACGTTTTTGTAAAGCCCGTCGCCCACGCGCTCGCTGTGCCCCATTTTGCCGAACACACGGCCGTCGGGCGAGGTGATGCCCTCAATGGCATACATCGAATCGTTGGGATTGAAGTGCACCTCGCTGGTGGCATTGCCGGCGAAATCGACATACTGCGTGGCGATCTGCCCGTTTGCGGCAAGCTGCCGGATGAGCGCCTCATCCGCGAGGAACCGCCCCTCCCCGTGCGAGATCGGCACGCTGTAAATGTCCCCGACCTGCGTCAGCGCCAGCCATGGCGAGCGGTTGGAGGCCACGCGGGTGCGCACGATGCGGGACTGATGGCGGGCAATGGTATTGTAGGTCAGGGTCGGGCAGTGCTCGTCGGTGTCGATGATTCTGCCATAGGGCACCAGTCCCAGCTTGATCAGCGCCTGGAACCCGTTGCAGATGCCGCACATCAGGCCGTCCCGGCGCTCGAGCAGCTCGGTGACTCCCTCCTTGACGGCGGGATTGCGGAAGAAAGCGGTGATGAACTTGCCGCTGCCGTCCGGCTCGTCGCCGCCCGAAAAGCCGCCCGGGATAAAGACGATCTGCGCGGTTTTCAGCGCCTCGGCAAAGGCCTCAACGCTGCGCTGAATACCGGCCGGCGTGCGGTTGTTGATGACCATGATTTCGGCCTCGGCTCCCGCATCGCGCACGGCCTTGGCGCTGTCGTACTCACAGTTGGTGCCCGGGAAGGCCGGAATCAGCACCTTCGGCTTTGCCACGCGAACGGCCGGAGCCGGGCGCACAGCCGCCGGAGCCGAGAAGGTCTCCATCGGGGTTCTGCGGTCCGGGATGTTGCAGCTGTACACGCTCTCGAGCTTGTCCTCATAAACGCCGAGCAGAGCCGGCAGCGGCAGCGATTCGCCGCCGCGGGAGATCGCGCCCTCGTCGGTCACGACTCCGACGGTCAGTGCGCCGGCCGTATCCGCGTCGGCGGCACGGTCGGTCAGCTCGAGCAGGAAGGAGCCGTAGGCGTAGCCGAAGATCTGCCGGTCGCAGAGCTCCGCCTCATAGCGAAAGCCCAGCATATTGCCGAAGGCCATCTTCATCACGGCCTCGGCCACACCCCCCAGCCCGGGGGTATAGCAGGCGACCGCCTTGCCCGAACGCAGCAGAGCCGTCACACGGTTCATCACCGCGAGCAGCGAAGCCGTCTCGGGCAGACCGCTTTCCTGATATGCCGGAGTGAGCAGAATCACCCGATCCCCCGCCCTCTTGAATTCGGGAGAGACAATGTCGGCGGTTTTCTGGGTGGTCACGGCGAACGAAACCAGCGTGGGGGGAACGTCGAGCTGCTCAAACGAGCCGCTCATCGAGTCCTTGCCGCCGATGGCGCCCACACCCAGCTCCAGCTGTGCCTTGAAGGCCCCCAGCAGCGCCGAAAGCGGCTTGCCCCAGCGCGCGGGATCCTTGCCCAGCTTTTCAAAATACTCCTGGAAGGTCAGGTAAACGTCGCGGAAGTCCGCGCCGGTGGCAATCAGCTTGCACACCGACTCGACCACCGCAAGGTACGCCCCGTGGTAGGGGCTTTTTTCGGTGATGAAGGGGTTGAAGCCCCAGGACATCAGTGAGCAGTCGTCGGTGTGCTGCTTCTCCACCGAAATTTTCTGCACCATGCTCTGAATCGGGGTGAGCTGATATTTGCCGCCGAACGGCATCAGCACGGTTCCCGCGCCGATGGTCGAATCAAAGCGCTCGGAAAGCCCGCGCTTGGAGCAGATATTCAGGTCGCCTGCCAGCCGGCGGTAGTTCTCCCCGAAGGAGCCGGAAATCTCCCGCTCGTAGCTCTGCGGCTTTGCGGCACGCACCGAAATGTGCTTCTCCGCCCCGTTGGAGCCGAGGAACTCGCGGCTCACGTCCACAATGGTCTGGCCGTTCCAGTGCATGACCAGCCGCGCCTGCTCGGTGACGGTTGCAACCGGGCAGGCCTGCAGGTTCTCGGCGTCGGCCAGAGCAAGAAAGCCCTCCACATCCTGTGCCTCCACCACCACGGCCATGCGCTCCTGCGACTCGCTGATGGCAAGCTCGGTGCCGTCCAGCCCCTCGTACTTTTTGGGAACCGCGTTGAGGTCAATGTCCAGCCCGTCGGCCAGCTCGCCGATGGCAACCGACACGCCGCCCGCGCCGAAATCGTTGCAGCGCTTGATCATGCGGCAGGCCGCGGGATTGCGGAACAGCCGCTGGAGCTTGCGCTCCTCGGGGGCGTTGCCCTTCTGCACCTCGGCGCCGCAGCTCTCGAGCGAGTGGGCGTTGTGCGACTTGGAGGAGCCGGTCGCTCCCCCGCAGCCGTCCCGACCGGTGCTGCCCCCCAGCAGAATGACCACGTCGCCGGGCGCGGGACGCTCGCGGCGGACATTTGCGGCCGGCGCCGCGGCAATCACCGCGCCGATCTCCATGCGCTTGGCCGCATAGCCGGGATGATAGATTTCATCCACAATGCCGGTGGCAAGGCCGATCTGGTTGCCGTAGGAGGAATAGCCCGCCGCGGCGGTGGTGACGATTTTGCGCTGGGGCAGCTTGCCCTTGAGCGTCTCGGAAACCGGGAGGAGCGGGTCGGCCGCGCCGGTCACGCGCATGGCTCCGTACACATAGGAACGGCCCGAGAGCGGGTCGCGGATGGCGCCCCCGATGCAGGTTGCCGCACCGCCGAACGGCTCGATTTCGGTGGGGTGGTTGTGGGTTTCGTTCTTGAAGAGCAGCAGCCAGGGCTGTTTCTCGCCGTCCACCTCCACGCTGATTTTGACCGTGCAGGCGTTGATCTCCTCGGATTCGTCCAGCTTGTCCAGCTTTCCGGCTGCCCGCAGATGCTTCACCGCCAGCGTGGCGATGTCCATCAGGCAGACCGGCTTGGTGCGCCCGAGGCGCCGGCGCAGCTCCAGATACTCCTCATAGGTCTGCTGAAGCAGCTCGTCCTCAAATTCCACGCGGTCAATGACCGTGCCAAAGGTGGTGTGCCGGCAGTGATCCGACCAGTAGGTATCGATCATACGGATCTCGGTGACGGTCGGGTCCCTTCCCTCCCGGCGGAAATAGTCCTGGCAGAAGGCGAGGTCGTCGATGTCCATCGCCAGCCCGTAGCTCTCGAGCATCCGCTCGAGCGCGGCGCGGTCAAAGCCGAGAAAGCCCTCTACGGTTTTGACGCGGGTGGGGATCTCATACGTCATCCGCAGCGTTTCGGGCAGCGCGAGGCTGGCCTCCCGCGCCTCCACCGGGTTGATCACATACTTTTTGATTTCTGCCAGCTCGGCGTCGGTCAGCTCACCGTAGAGCGCATAGAGCTTGGCGGTGCGCACCAGCGGGCGCTCGCCGGTTGAGATGATCTGAATGCACTGGGCCGCCGAATCGGCGCGCTGATCGAACTGCCCGGGAAGATACTCCACGGCAAACACCGCGGCACCGGTCAGGTCGGGGCTGTCCGACACCAGATCCAGCTGCGGCTCGGAGAATACCGTGCGCTTGGCGTACTCGAACAGCTCGGGAGCGATGTTTTCGGCGTCGTAGCGGTTGATGACGCGCACGTCGCGCAGGCTCCGGATGCCGAGCAGCCCGCGCGCGTCGGCAAGCAGCGCCCTCGCCTCGTTGGCCAGCTCCTTTTTCTTTTCCACAAACACTCTGTATACCAAAGCCTCAATCCTCCTTTGCCCGTAGCGCCCGCGCGCCGATGTCGCGGCGGTAATACGCATCCCGGAACGAAATGCGACGGACAGCCGCATAGGAGGCGTCCAGTGCCTCCCTCAGGGTATCCCGCACAGCGGTCACACCCAGCACCCGGCCGCCGCTGGTGACCAGCTTTCCGTCCCGTCTCTCGGCGCCGGCCACATAGACCTGCGCGTCCAGATCATCAGGAATGCTGATTTCATAGCCCTTCGCGTAGTGCTCCGGGTAGCCGCCCGAGGCCATGATCACGCAGGCCGCGCAGCCCGGGCGGAATTTCACCTCCACCTCGCCGAGGCGCTCCTCGGTGGCCGCCTGCATGACCGTGAGCAGATCGCTCTCGAGCAGAGGCAGCACCACCTGCGTTTCAGGGTCGCCGAAGCGGCAGTTGTATTCGATCACACGGGGGCCGTCCGGCGTGAGCATCAGACCGAAATAGAGACAGCCCTTGAAGGGTCTGCCCTCGGCCGCCATCGCGCGCACGGTGGGCAGGAAAATGCGCTCCATGCACTCGGCTGCCACCGCGTCGGTGTAATAGGGATTGGGCGCAACCGTGCCCATGCCGCCGGTGTTCAGGCCGGTGTCCCCCTCTCCGACTCTTTTGTGGTCCATCGAGGAGACCATCGGTACCACGGTTTTGCCGTCGGTAAACGAAAGCACCGAGACCTCGGGGCCTGTGAGGAACTCCTCAATCACCACCCGGCTGCCGCTCTTGCCGAATTTGCCGTCCCGCATCATGGAGATGACCGCATCGCGGGCCTCCTGCCGGGTCTGCGCGATGATCACGCCCTTGCCCAGCGCCAGCCCGTCGGCCTTGACCACGGTGGGGACGGGGGCATTCTCGAGATAGGCCAGCGCGGCGTCAAGCTCGTCAAACACCTCGTATGCCGCGGTGGGAATGCCGTATTTCTTCATCAGGTTTTTGGAAAAGACCTTGCTCCCCTCGATGATGGCGGCATTGGCGCGCGGGCCGAAGCAGGGGATGCCCCGGGCCTCCAGCGCGTCCACGCAGCCCAGCACCAGCGGGTCGTCCGGCGCGACAACGGCGTAGTCCACCCTGTGCGAGGCGGCAAACGCCACAATGCCCTCGATATCGGTGGCCTTGATGTCCACGCACTCGGCGTCGGCGGCAATGCCGCCGTTGCCGGGCAGCGCCCAGATGCTTGTCACCTGGCGGTTTTCCCTGATTTTTTTGATGATGGCGTGCTCCCGCCCGCCGCCGCCGACAACCAGAATGTTCATCTCTGCATCCTCTCCTCAGTCACGGTAAATCGGGAATTTGTCGCACAGCGCCATGACCTCGCGGCTGACGCGCTCGCGGCTGTTTTCAAAATCGAACGTCACATCGGCGATGAAGTCTGCAATCCGCTTCATCTCGTCGATGCCGAAGCCGCGCGAGGTGACCGCAGGGGTGCCGATGCGCACGCCGCTGGTGACAAACGGGCTTTCGGGGTCGTTCGGAATCGCGTTCTTGTTGGCCGTGATGTGCACCTCGTCCAGCCGCCGCTCCAGCTCCTTGCCGGTCAGCCCCGTCCCGCGCAGATCCAGCAGCATCAGGTGGTTGTCGGTGCCGCCCGACACCAGGTGAAAGCCCTTTTCCAGCAGCGCCTCGGAGAGCACCTTTGCGTTCTGCACAATGCGCTGCTGGTACTCGCAGAAGGCCGGGGTCAGCGCCTCGCCGAAGGCAACTGCCTTGGCGGCGATGATGTGCATCAGCGGCCCGCCCTGCGTGCCCGGGAACACCGCCTTGTCAATCTGCTTGGCGTACTGCTCGCGGCAGAGAATCAGTCCCCCGCGCGGGCCGCGCAGCGTTTTGTGCGTGGTGGTGGTGACCACGTCGGCATAGGGCACCGGGCTTTCGTGCACGCCGGCGGCCACAAGGCCGGCAATGTGCGCCATGTCCACCATCAGGTAGGCCCCCACCTCGTCGGCAATCTCGCGGAATTGTTTGAAGTCAATCGCCCGCGGATAGGCACTTGCGCCGGCCAGAATCAGCTTCGGCCTGCTCTCATGCGCCAGCCTGCGCAGAGCCTCGTAATTGATGGTCTGCGTTTCGTCGTCCACAAAATAGGGGACGATGTGGAAATACTTTCCCGAAATATTGACCGGGGAGCCGTGCGAGAGATGCCCGCCGTGCGCCAGGCTCATCGAGAGCACCGTATCGCCGGGATTGAGCAGGGCGAAAAAGACGGCCAGATTGGCATTGGCGCCGCTGTGCGGCTGGACATTGGCGTGCTCGGCGCCAAACAGCTGTTTCGCCCGTGTGCGGGCCAGCTCCTCCACCTCGTCCACGTATACGCAGCCGCCGTAGTAGCGCTTGCCGGGGTAGCCCTCGGCGTACTTGTTGGTCAGCACGGTGCCGGCCGCCAGCAGGACGGCCTCGGAGACGATGTTCTCGGAGGCAATCAGCTCAATGTTGTGCTGCTGCCGGGTCAGCTCCCGTTGGCAGGAGGCGTACACCTCGGGGTCATACTGGTTCAGCTTTTCAAAAAACATTTCTATTTTTCTCCTTCCGGGGGAATCAGTGGTGGAACAGCCGCATGCCGGTAAAGGCCATGGTCATGCCGTATTTGTCGCAGCAGGCAATCACAGCGTCGTCGCGGATCGAGCCGCCCGGCTCGGCCACATAGCGCACGCCGCTGCGGCGGGCGCGCTCGATGTTGTCGTCAAACGGGAAAAACGCATCCGATCCGAGAGAGACGCCGTCAATGCCCGAAAGGTAGGCCCGGATCTCGGCGTCAGTCAGGGGCTCGGGGCGGGTTTTGAAGTACTTCTGCCAGATGCCGTCGGCGCAGACGTCCTCCTCGTTGCGGTTGATGTAGCCGTCGATGACGTTGTCCCGGTCGGGGCGCTTCAGGGTATCGAGGAAGGGCAGAGCCAGCACCTTTTCATGCTGGCGCAAAAACCACGTGTCGGCCTTGGTGCCGGCCAGGCGGGTGCAGTGAATGCGGGACTGCTGCCCTGCCCCCACACCGATGGCCTGACCGTCCACCGCGTAGCAGACCGAGTTGGACTGCGTGTATTTGAGCGTGATGAGCGAGACAATCAGATCCCGCACCGCGTTCTCGGGCAGATTTTTCTCTTTGGTCACGATATTGCCCAGCAGCGCGCGGTCGATGCGGAAGTTGTTGCGCCCCTGCTCAAAGGTCACGCCGAACACCTGCTTGCGCTCCACCGCCGCCGGCACATAGGCCGGGTCGATGCGCACGATGTTGTAATTGCCTTTTTTCTTGGTTTTGAGAATTTCCAGCGCCTCGGGGCTGTAGCCCGGCGCAATGATGCCGTCCGACACCTCGCGGGCCAGCAGCCTTGCGGTCATCGCGTCGCACTCGTCCGAAAGGGCCACCCAGTCCCCGAACGAGCACATGCGGTCGGTACCCCGCGCCCGCGCATAGGCGCAGGCCAGCGGGGAGGCGTCCAGCCCGGCAACATCGTCCACAAAGCAGGCCTTCTTGAGGCTGTCGGAAAGCGGCAGGCCAACCGCCGCGGAGGTCGGGCTGACATGCTTGAAGGAGGTGGCCGCGGGAAGACCGAGCGCCTCCTTCAGCTCCCTGACCAGCTGCCAGCTGTTGAAGGCGTCAAGAAAATTGATGTAGCCGGGCCGGCCGTTGAGAATCTCAATCGGCAGGTCGCTCCCGTCCTGCATAAAAATGCGGGCGGGCTTCTGGTTGGGGTTGCAGCCGTATTTCAGTTCAAATTCTTTCATGCTCGGGCTTCCTTTCTGTCGGTTCAAACGGTTTTTCCGGTACCGCTGCTCAGCGGTTTTTGTTGATCAGCCGTGTCTCGGTCTTTCCGGTGACGAGATCGGTATAACGGACGTAGAGCGAAATTTTGTTGTCGGCGTCCAGCGCCTCCCACAGCGGGTCGGCAAAGGCGTCGATATCGTTGGGAATGCGCACCCGCTCGGGCTCGCCCTGGAAGGTGGGAATCGGGTCCCCGTCGCACACGTAGGTGTGCAGGAAATGTCCCAGCCCCGGCAGGGCAGGATAGGAGAAGGTATAGCGGCAGCAGGCGCTGCCGGCGGCGTCGGCGCTTTTGAGAATGCTCATCTCATAGCTGAAATCCCGGTCCCCGAAGGTCAGCAGTCCGCTGATGCGTGGGGTGAAGTTGGGAGCGTCGGGCTCAAAGCAGCGGGACTGCAGCGCCTGGCTGAAGCTTTTGCCCCGGGCAAGGCCGTGGTAAACGGTATCGGTCTGGTCGCCGTTGGTGACAATGAGGCGGTTGCCGTACTCCCGCACGGCGGCATAGATGATCAGGCTCGGGTCCTCGACCAGCGAGGCGTCATACGGCTCGGTGTACAGCACGCCGTCCCGCTCGGCAAACACGCGGTTGCGGCTGTTGCGGCTGCGCCCCATGATGAAATAGGCCGTGCAGGCCGAACGCCCGTCCTCGCTCTTGCCGATGACAATGCCCCGCCCCACATAGGAGTTGCCGCGCACGCGCCCGGCAATATCGGGGATCTGATAAATATCCATGGATTTCATCTCAGCTTCATATCCTTTCTTCTCCAGCCGGTCCGGACCGGCTTTGCGGGTTCGGCCGCTGCGGCAGGGGCGGCAAGCAGCCCAGCGCAGACCTGCTCGACTGCCGCGGGCAGAATCTTCCATTCGGCCTGCCGCATGACGCGCGCCTGCAGGCTCTTGGGGGTATCGTCCTCACGGACCGTCACCGCCTTTTGCATGATGATGGCGCCGCCGTCCGGAATTTCGTTGACAAAATGAACCGTTGCGCCGGTCACCTTGACGCCGCGCAGGAGCGCGGCCTCGTGCACATGCAGACCGAAATACCCCTTGCCGCAGAACGCCGGAATCAGCGAGGGATGCACGTTGATGATGCGGCGGGGATAACGGTCGGTGAAATCCTGACTGAGAATCGAGAGAAAGCCGGCCAGCACAATCAGCTCGGCCCCGGCCTCCTCCAGCAGCCGCAGGATGCGCGCCTCAAACTCCTGCTGACCGGAGCAGGCGGTTTTGGGCACCACCGCGGTGGCAATGCCCGCGTTGGCCGCACGGGTCAGAGCGTAGGCGTCCGGCCGGTTGGAGATGACCAACACAATTCTGCCGCTGGGCAGCAGTCCCTTTCGCTGTGCATTGATCAGGGCCTGCAGGTTTGTGCCCCCACCCGAGACCAGCACGGCAATGTTTACGGTATCCTTCATGCGCGCACCCCCTCAGCGCAGGACGATTTTTTCGTCCGAGCGGATGATGCGCCCCAGCCGGTAGGGCTGCTCGCCGTTGTCCCGCAGAATATCCAGCGCGCGGTCGGCGTCGGCGGCCGGCACCACAATGCTCATGCCCACGCCCATATTGAAGGTGTTGAACATGTCGCGCTCGCAGATGCCGCCCCGCTCGGCAATCAGGCGGAAGATGGGCAGCACGCGCACGTCCTTCTTTTCGATTTCGGCCCCCAGGCCGTCCGGAATGCTGCGCGGGATGTTCTCGTAAAAGCCGCCGCCGGTGATGTGAGAGATGCCCCGGACCGGCACCTGTGCGGCCAGCGCCAGCACCGGCCTGACATAGATCCGGGTCGGCGTGAGCAGCGCCTCGCCCAGCGACTGCCCGCCCAGCGCCTCTACCGGAGCGCGCAGGTCGGTATGCTCCACGTCAAACACCTTGCGCACCAGCGAGAAGCCGTTGGAATGCACCCCGCTGGAGGGCAGCGCCAGAATCACGTCCCCCTCGCGCATGGTCCGGTTGTCGATGATGGCGGATTTGTCCACAATGCCGGTGGCATAGCCGGCCAGGTCGTACTCGTCCTCCGGATAAAAGCCGGGCATCTCGGCGGTCTCCCCGCCGATGAGCGCCGCGCCGGCCTGCACGCAGCCCTCGGCCACGCCCTTGACAATGTCGGCGATTTTCTCGGGGACGTTCTTGCCGCAGGCGATGTAATCGAGGAAGAAGAGCGGCCGCGCGCCGCAGCAGACAATGTCGTTGACGCACATGGCCACGCAGTCGATGCCCACCGTGTCGTGCCGGTTCATCAGAAACGCGAGCTTGAGCTTGGTGCCCACGCCGTCGGTGCCGCTGACCAGCACCGGGCGGGTCATCCCGCTCAGATCCGGCTCAAACAGGCCGCCAAACCCACCGATGTCCGAGCAGACCCCGGGCGTAGCGGTGCGGGCGATATGGGATTTCATCAGCTCCACCGCGCGGTACCCGGCGGTGATGTCCACGCCGGCGGCGGCGTAGCTCTCGGACTTGGAAAGTTCGTTCATGATGCAAACATCCTTTCTTGGAATTGGGTTTGGCGTCTCATTTCCCTGCCACTGCCTCCGGCGAGACGCTCCCGCCGTCCGGCCGGGAGGGCTCCCGCCCGTTCCAGCAGTAGGTGCACAGGCGGCAGGGATCTATGCCGATGGCGCGGGAGAGGCCCTCCAGCGTCTGGAACTCCAGCGAGGCCAGGTGCAGCTTTTTGCAGATGGCCTGCCGCATGGCCTTCCCGCGCTCGGTGGAGGAATCGCTGTACTCACCCAGGTGCCGCAGCCCCTCCTCTCCCTCCAGCTCCACAATGGTGGAGCGCGTAATCAGCTCCATGTCGCTGGTGGCACGCGAGAAATTGAGATACTTGCAGCCGTACATGATTGGCGGGCAGGCCGAACGCATATGTACCGCGGCGGCGCCGTTTTCGTAGAGGAACTCCACGGTCTCGCGCAGCTGGGTCCCCCGCACAATCGAGTCGTCCACAAACAGCAGCCGCTTGCCGTGAATCAGCTCGTCCACCGGCACCTGCTTCATTTTGGCCACCTTGTTGCGGTCGGTCTGGTTGGCCGGCATAAAACTGCGGGGCCAGGTCGGGGTGTATTTGATGAACGGACGCGCAAACGGAATCCGGCTGCGGTTGGCATAGCCGATGGCGTGCGGCGTTCCCGAATCCGGCACCCCGCAGACATAATCGATGTCCGGCCGGTTGCCTGCGGCCTCGTCGTTCTCGGCCAGGATCTCACCGTTGCGGTAGCGCATGACCTCCACGTTGACCCCCTCGTAGGTTGAGGGCGGGTAGCCGTAATAGCTCCAGAGGAAGGCGCAGATGTGCATCTCCTCCCCCGGCCCGCGCAGCACGGTCAAACGGTCGGCGGTCAGCTCCACAATCTCGCCCGGCCCCAGCTCGCGCTCGGGGGTATACCCCAGCTTTTGCGCGGCGAAGGACTCAAACGACACGCAGTGCCCGTTGCGGTTCCTGCCGACCAGCACCGGCAGCCGCCCCACGCGGTCGCGCGCGGCAATCAGCCTGCCGTCCTCCGACAGCAGCAAAATTGAGGCCGAGCCCTCGATGACCTCCTGCGCAAAGCGGATGCCCTCGGCAAAGCTCTGCTTCTGGTTGATCAGCGCGGCAACCAGCTCGGTGGTGTTGACCCGGCCGGCCGTCATGGCGCCGAAATGCCCCCCGTTGGCCGACAGATAGCGGTCGATGAGCGCCTCGGCATTGATCACCGTCCCCACAAAGCAGATGGCATAGGTGCCCAGCCGCGAACGAATCAGCAGGGGCTGCGGGTCGGTATCGTTGATGCAGCCAATGGCGGCATTGCCCCGCATCTCCTCAAAAATATGCTCGAATTTGGTGCGGAAGGGGGAATTTTCGATGTTGTGAATGTTGCGCTGCAGCCCGATGACCGGGTCGAACGCCGCCATACCGCCGCTCCGCGTACCGAGATGCGAGTGGTAATCGGTTCCGAAAAAGACATCCGAGATGACGCTGTCCTTGCCAACAGCTCCAAAAAAGCCTCCCATAGGCCCTCCTTGACGAAAACAGAAAAATCAGATTGCCCGCCTCACACCGGCCGGGCAGCCGCAGCCGCTCAGCGGCTGTACTCCCGGCTGATGCGCGCGTCCTTTTCCAGGACCGCGCGGGTATCGCTCTCGCGCTTCTCGCGCAGACGGACGGCCAGGGCGTCGTCCGAGAGCGCCAGCATCTGACAGGCAAGCAAAGCGGCATTGACCCCCCCGTTGATTGCAACCGTGGCAACCGGAATGCCCGAGGGCATCTGCACGGTGGAAAGCAGGGCGTCCATGCCATCCAGATTCTGGGATTTGCAGGGGATTCCGATGACCGGCAGCGTGGTGTTTGCCGCCAGCACTCCGGCCAGGTGCGCAGCCATGCCGGCGGCGGCAATCAGCACGCCAAAGCCCGCTCCGGCCGCTCCGCGCGCAAACGCAATGGCCTCGTCCGGCGTGCGGTGGGCCGAATACACGTGTACCTCGTAGGGGACGCCGAAGGAGGCCAGCGTGTTCATGGCTTTCTCGAGAATGGGCAGGTCGCTGTCGCTCCCCATGACAATTCCGACTTTTTTCATAATTCTTCACCTTTCCTGTGGTCCGGGCCGGCCGCCCGTGGGGCGGCCGGCGCCGGAAAAATACAAAAGGGCACACTTAACCCCCAGCGATCAAGCGTGCCCAGACGGACGGCGGCGGCAAGCATTGCGCACAGAAGCCCATGGGGGACGGCGTGTCTTGCCGGACGTGTTCCCTGCTCCCTCCGTGGTGCTCCACGTTGATTCCGCCAGTTACAAGGAACAGTTGATTCCGTCCTTCAGTATACCATAAAAATGGGGATTTGTCAAGATATTCGCGGAATTTTTCGCGGAAATCCGCCGCGTTGCGCCCCGCGCGGCGCTCAGTTCGCCCGGGTCTCGCAGTACAGGCAGCGGTATTCCCCCGAGTGGGAACGGACAAAGATGTGTTTGATCTCCTGCTCGGTGGTGGTGATGCAGCGGGGATTTTTGCAGCGGATGATGTTTTCCAGCCGCTCGGGCGGGTCGATGTGCTTCTTGTCAATGAGCCTGCCCTCCCGGATCACGTTGACCGTTGCGTTGGGGCTGAAAAAGCCGATCAGCTCCAGGTTGATGTCGATGCTGGAATCCACCTTGATGATGTCCTTTTTGCCCATCTTTGCGCTGGGCACGTTCTGGATGACCGCCACGCAGCACTGCAGGCAGTCCAGCCCCAGCATCCGGTAGAGCTGCATGGCCCGGCCGGCCGTGATGTGGTCGATGACAAAGCCGTTTTTGATGCTGTCGATGTTCATTCCGCATGTACCCCCAAAAGCTTCATAATCAGCGCCATGCGCACAAACCGTCCATAGTAGGCCTGCCGGAAATAGCAGGCGCGCGGGTCGTCGTCCACGGCGGTGGAAATCTCGTTGACCCGGGGCAGAGGATGCATGACAATCATATCGGGGCGCGCCAGCTTCATCTTCTCGGGCGTAAGGATGTAGGTATCCTTCAGGCGCAGGTAATCCTCCTCGTTGAAGAAGCGCTCCTTCTGCACACGGGTCATATACAGGATGTCCAGGTCGCCGATGACGTCGTCCAGCGACCGGCTCTGCCTGTATTCGATGCCCTTGTCCTTGATGAACTCCTGCTTGACAAAGCTGGGGAGCTTGAGCTCCTCCGGGGAAATCAGCACAAACTTCACCCCCGCGTAGCGCGACATGGCCTCAATCAGCGAGTGCACCGGCCGGCCGAATTTGAGGTCGCCGCACAGGCCGACGGTGAGATTTTCAAACCGCCCCTTTTCGTGCCGGATGGTGAGCAGATCGGTCAGGGTCTGGGTGGGGTGATAATGCCCGCCGTCCCCGGCGTTGATGACCGGAACCCGCGAGTGCATCGAGGCCACCAGCGGCGCCCCCTCCTTGGGGTGACGCATGGCGATGATGTCGGCGTATCCCGAGACAATCGCCACCGTGTCGGCCACGCTCTCCCCCTTGGCCGAGGAGGAGGAGCCGGAATCCGAAAAGCCGAGCACCTGCCCGCCCAGCGACAGCATGGCCGACTCAAAGCTCAGCCGGGTGCGGGTGGAGGGCTCGAAAAAGAGGGTGGCCAGAATCTTGTGGCGGCAGACCTCGTTGTATCTTCCGGGGTTGGCGAGGATGTCGTCGGCGGTGTCCATCAGCTCCTCAATCTCCTCCACCGAAAGGTCCAGGATATTGATGATGTGTCTCATCTGCCCGCTCCGATCCAGCTCTCGTCCGAGGGGTTGTTGCGGAAGGCAACCAGGCGCGCCACATCCTCCCGCCGGATGTAGTTCTCCTGCGCGGCAATCTCGGCAATCACGTCAAAGTTGGTCAGGCTCACGTTTTTCACATGGGCCTCGGCCAGCCGCCTCAGGCCCTTTTCCATGCCGTAGGTGAAAATCGACGCGATGCCCAGCACCTCGGCCCCGGCCCCGCGCAGCACGTTCACCACCTCCAGCACGCTGCCGCCGGTGGAGATGAGATCCTCTACCACCACCACCTTCTGCCCCGGCTCCAGCCGGCCCTCAATCTGGTTCTGCCGGCCGTGGTCCTTGGCGCCCGAGCGCACGTATCCCATCGGCAGTCCCATCAGGTGCGCGGTGATGGCCGCATGCGCGATGCCGGCCGTCGAGGTGCCCATGAGCACCTCCGCCTCCGGGTACTCCCGGCGGATGGTCTCGGCCAGCCCGTTCTCCACATCGGTGCGGACGGCCGGTGCCGTCAGGGTCAGGCGGTTGTCGCAGTACACCGGGCTTTTGATGCCGCTGGCCCAGACAAACGGCTCGTCCGGCCGGAAGAACACCGCCCGGATGGACAAGAGATCCTTTGCGATTTTCTGTTGAAGTTCGGTCATGTTTTTCTCCTCCTCTGTCCGCCCGTGCCCGGGCGGGATTTCAGATGCACAGCTGCCTTTTATTTGAGCATATAGAGCAGAAACAGCTTGCCGGTATACTTTTGATATTCCTTCCAGCCCTGGATTTCGGTATGCTCTCCGATTTTCTCCAGCAGCAGCTTCCCGGCCGGGGATTTCCAGTACCGCCGGGGGCTGCAGAAGACCACCGGGTGCCCGTCTACCTGGCATTGCAGCCAGAGCTGCGCGCTGCCGATGCCGAACTCGGCCGACTCGAACTGCGCAAAGGGGAGCTCTTTTTTCACCCCCAGCTTTTCGTTCTCACAGACCAGACCCGTGTCGGTAATCGCCGTAAAATACCCCGTCATGCCCACCGGACAGGGCAGCAGTCCGCCGCCCTCGCCCAGCACCATCAGGAACATCCGGTCGGGGTCAAGATGGTTTTTCTCACAATAGCTTTTTCTGGTTTCCATGCACGTTTTCTCTCTTTCATGGATTCTGTGCGGCCGCTCACTCGTCGTCGGTCAGCACAAAGGCAAACACCGGATTCCCGCCGTCGCTGACCGGCGCGGCGGTAACCGATTCCACATACCAGCCGTCCTCCAGCAGCTCGTTCATCTCGTCCAGAACGGCGTTGCCGTCATTGTAGCCCTCTACAAATATCACCTTTTCCATCGGATACCTCCCTGTCCCGGGGCGCTCAGCCCACAAATTCCCGCACGCAGCGGCGGTAGGCCGCAACCGGGTCGGGCGCGGCCGTAATCGGACGGCCGACCACAATGTAATCCGAGCCGATTTTCTTTGCCTCGGCCGGTGTGGTCACCCGCTTCTGGTCGCCCCTGTCCCCCTCGGCAAAGCGGACGCCGGGGGTCACGGTCAGAAAGCCCTGCCCGCACACCGCGTGTACCTTTGCGGCCTCCAGCGGGGAGCAGACCACCCCGTCCAGCCCCGCGCCCCGGGCGGTGAGCGCATAGTGCATGACCACCTCGTCGATCGGCTCGCGGATGAGCAGGTCTCGCTCCATGCGCTCCTGATCGGTGGAGGTCAGCTGCGTCACGGCAATCAGCAGCGGGCGGCTGCCGTCGGGCCGGGTCAGGCCCTCCAGCGCAGCCTCCATCATCGCGGCGGTGCCGGCAGCGTGGACGTTGCACATGTCCACCTCCAGCCCCGCGAGCACCCGCATGGCCTTTTTGACCGTGTTGGGAATGTCGTGCAGCTTGAGGTCGAGAAAAATCCGGTGCCCGCGGCGCTTGATTTCGCGCACGATCTCGGGGCCCTCAGCATAAAACAGCTCCATTCCGATTTTGACAAAGGGCTTTTCCCCTTCGCCGAACAGTCCGAGAAAATCGGACACCTCCTGCCGCCCGGCAAAATCGCAGGCGACAATCACATCCTTACCCATGGTGCGCACCTCCTATGATTTCGGTTAATGTTTGAATTCCGTACCGCTGCATCACCCGCGGCAGCTCCTCCACAATGGTTTTGCAGGCAAAGGGATCCACCAGATTGGCCGCCCCCACCTGCACTGCGGCCGCGCCGGCCAGCATCATCTCAATCACATCCTCGGCCGAGGACACGCCCCCCATCCCGATGACCGGAATGCTGACCGCCTCGCAGACCTGATACACCATGCGCAGCGCAACCGGGAAGATGGCGGGGCCGGAAAAGCCCCCCATGCGGTTGGCAATGACCGGACGGCGGCGGCGCAGATCGATCCGCATTCCGAGCAGCGTGTTGATCAGGCTCAGGCCGTCGGCCCCCGCCTGCTCGCAGGCCTTTGCAATGGGAACAATATCGGTGACGTTGGGGCTGAGCTTGATATAAACCGGCTTGGTCGTCACCGCCTTGACCGCCCGCGTCACCTCGGCCGCGGCCTCGGGCGAGACCCCGAAGCTCATACCGCCGTTGTGGACGTTCGGGCAGCTGACGTTGACCTCCAGCAGCCCGACCTGCTCCTCCCGGTCCAGCATTGCGCAGGTCTCGGCGTACTCGGCCACCGAAAAGCCGCTGACATTGGCAATGACCTTTTTGTGAAAATACGCCTTCATTTCGGGCAGCTCGTGCGCGATGACATGCTCCACGCCGGGGTTTTGCAGCCCCACCGAGTTGATCATGCCCGCGGTGCACTCGGCGATGCGGGGCGTGGGGTTGCCGAAGCGCGCCTGCCGCGTGGTTCCCTTGAACGAGAAGGTGCCAAGGCAGTTGATGTCGTACAGCTCGGCAAACTCCTTACCGAATCCGAAGGTGCCGCTGGCCGGGATGACCGGGTTCTCGAGCTCCCAGCCCGACAGCGTGACCCGCGTGTCGGGCGCTGCCGCCGCGGCGCCGTCCGGGATGACCGCAATCCGACCCTGCCCCGGAGCGCCGGTCCCCTGCCCTGCCGCCCCGGGCGCGGTGTTTCTCACTTCTCCCATAGAATTTCCTCCCGTTCCAGCACCGGGCCCTCCCGGCAGATGCGCTTGCTGCCGGTCAGCGTCCGGCAGGAGCACCCCATGCAGGCGCCAAAGCCGCAGCCCATGCGCTCCTCAAAGCTGTATTGCCCGCTGCTCTTTGCAATCCGGTCAACGGCCCGGAACATCGGCTCCGGCCCGCAGGCGTAAAAATAGGTGTAGTCCAGCCCGGCCATCGCATCGGTGACAAAGCCGCGCTGCCCGGCGCTGCCGTCGGCCGTTGCTATCCGGACCTGCGCGCCCAGCGCCTCAAATTCCTCCCGGTAAAACACGTCGGCCGCCGACCCGAAGCCCAGCACCGCCGTGGGGCTTGCGCCGCGCGCAATCAGCTCCCGGCAAAGCCGATAGAGCGGGGGGACGCCCACGCCCCCGCCAATCAGCAGCGGGGCCGCTCCCCCCTTGTCCGGGTCAAAGCCGTTGCCCAGTCCCGTCAGCGCGTCCAGCGTCTCCCCCGGTTCCATACGGCTCATGGCCGCGGTTCCCTTGCCCACCACCTTGTAGATGATGGTCACGCCCTCGCGGTCCCAGTCGCAGACCGAGATGGGGCGGCGGAGATAGCACCCCTGTACGCGCAGATTGAGGAACTGCCCGGGCGCCGTGAAGGCCGAACTGTCGCCGGCCAGCCGCATGCGGAGCACATCGCGCGCCAGCGGCCGGTTTTCGGCAACCCGGTAGCACACCTCCTTCATGATTCGCCCTCCGAATCGATGGTAGAGACGCAGAGCGTGGTTTCCTCCAGCACGTCGAGCAGCACGCGCACGGTATCCAGCGCGGTGAACATGGTGATGTTGTTCTCTGTCGCCAGCGCGCGGATGCGGTAGCCGTCCGACAGGTGATCGGCCGAGCCGATGTCGCTGGTGTTGATGACATAGGCGATGTGCCCCTGACGGAGCGCCTCCTGAATCTCATCCGAGCCGTCGCCCAGCTTTTTGAGCACCCGGGTACGGATGCCGTTGGCCTTGAGGAAATCCGCGGTCCCCTTGGTGGCCTCGATGTTGAAGCCCAGGCGATAGAAGCGGCGGACCAGCGGCAGTGCCTCCTCCTTGTCCTTGTCCGCCACCGTGACAAAAACGGTGCCGTAGTTTTGCAGATGCATACCCGAGGCCTGCAGGGCCTTATAGAGCGCGCGGTTGAGCTTGTTGTCGTAGCCGATGGCCTCTCCGGTGGACTTCATCTCGGGCGACAGGTAAGCGTCCAGCCCCCGGATTTTGTTGAAGGAGAACACCGGCACCTTGACGTACCAGCGGTGCTTTTCCTCGGGGTACATCTCAAAAATTCCCTGCTCCTTGAGGCTCTTGCCCATAATCACCTCGGTGGCGATGTCGGCCAGGCTGTAGCCCGTGGCCTTGGAGAGGAAGGGCACGGTGCGCGAGGAACGCGGATTGACCTCGATGATGAAGACCTTTTCGTTCCGGTCCACAATGAACTGGATGTTGTACAGCCCGACAATGCCGATGCCGAGCCCCAGTTTTTTGGCGTATTCGAGGATGATTCCCTTGACCTTTTGGGAAATGCTGAAGGGCGGGTAGACGCTGATCGAGTCGCCCGAGTGAATGCCGGTGCGCTCCACCAGCTCCATAATGCCGGGCACAAACACATCGTGCCCGTCGCAGATGGCGTCCACCTCCACCTCCTTGCCGATGATATATTTGTCCACCAGCACGGGCTTGTCGGCGTCAATTTCCACCGCGGTTTTGAGATAGTGGCGCAGCTGCTCCTCGTTGGCGACAATCTGCATCGCACGGCCGCCCAGCACAAACGAGGGGCGCACCAGCACGGGGTAGCCGATCTGCGCGGCGGCGCGCACACCGTCCTCGATGTTGGTCACGGCCCGGCCCTGCGGCTGCGGGATGTGCAGCGACTCGAGCAGCTTTTCAAAACGGTCGCGGTTCTCGGCCTTGTCAATGGCCTCGCAGTCGGTGCCCACAATGCGCACCCCGCGCTTCATCAGCGGCTCGGCCAGATTGATGGCGGTCTGCCCGCCCAGAGAGGCGATTGCCCCCTCGGGGGTCTCGAACAGCATGATGTTCATCACGTCCTCGGGCGTCAGCGGCTCGAAATAGAGCTTGTCCGAGCAGGTGTAGTCGGTGGAAACCGTCTCGGGGTTGTTGTTGATGATGATGGCCTCGTAGCCCGACTTTTTGATGGTGGTCACCGCGTGCACGGTGGAGTAGTCGAACTCCACGCCCTGCCCGATGCGGATGGGTCCGGCCCCCAGCACCACCAGCTTGCGGCTGTCGGTTACAACCGACCGGTTCTCTCCCTGGTAGGAGGAATAGAAATACGGGATATACGCGCCGGTGTGCAGCGTGTCGGCCATGCGGTAAACCGGCATGATGCCGTTCTCGCGGCGCAGGGCAAATACGCTCAGCTCATCGGTCCCCCACAGCTTGGCGATGCAGGGGTCGGAAAAGCCCATTTTCTTGGCCTCCCGCAGGACCTCGAGGCTGCCGGCGTTCCGGCGCAGGGTGTTTTCCATCTCCACAATCCGCTTCAGCGATTCGAGGAACAGCGGGGTAATCTGCGTGATGGCAAACAGGCTCTGCACGCTCTCTCCCCGGCGCAGCAGCTCGGTAACGGCAAAGATGTTGTCGTCCCGGAATTCCGAAATGTAATCCCGCAGCTGATCGTCGGTGTAGGAATCGAACTTGGGCAGGTGGAAGTGCACCGCGCCGATTTCCAGCGAGCGCACCGACTTGAGCAGGCACTCCTCCAGCGTTGAGCCGATGCCCATGACCTCGCCGGTCGCCTTCATCTGGGTGCCCAGCTTGTTGGAGGCCGCAGAAAATTTGTCGAACGGGAAGCGCGGGAGCTTGGCCACCGCATAGTCGAGATAGGGCGCCGTGGCCGCCGTGGTGTTGGCAATGGCAATTTCCTCCAGCAGCATTCCCACCGCAATTTTGGCCGTCACCTTGGCAATCGGGTAGCCGCTGGCCTTGGAGGCGAGCGCCGAGGAGCGGGAGACACGGGGGTTGACCTCAATCAGGTAATACTCCTTGGTCTGCGGGTGGAGCGCGAACTGCACGTTGCAGCCCCCCTCGATTTTCAGCGCGCGAATGAGCCGGACGGCGCTCTCGTTGAGCATGTTCAGCTTTTCCTCGTCCAGCGACATGATGGGCGCCACCACAATGCTGTCCCCGGTGTGCACGCCGACCGGGTCCACATTCTCCATGCCGCAGATGGTGATGACATGGTCGGCCGCGTCCCGCATCATTTCAAATTCAAGCTCTTTGTAGCCCTTGACGCTCTTTTCCACCAGCACCTGGTGCACAGGAGAAAGCCGGAAGGCGTTGATGCTGATTTCGGTCAGCTCCTGCTCGTTGTTGGCAAAGCCGCCGCCGGTCCCGCCCAGCGTAAAGGCCGGGCGCAGCACCACCGGGTAGCCGATGCGCGCGGCCGCGGCTTTTGCCTCCTCGGTGGAATAGGTGATTTCGGAAGGAATGGTCGGCTCGCCGATCGACTGGCAGAGCTCCTTGAACAGCTCGCGGTCCTCGGCCTGTTCGATGCTCGAGCTGCGGGTGCCCAGCAGCTCGACCTGGCATTCCCGGAGCACGCCCTTCTTTTCGAGCTGCATGGCAAGGTTCAGCCCGGTCTGCCCGCCGATGCCGGGGATGATGGCGTCCGGCCGCTCATAGCGGATGATCTTGGCAATGTACTCCAGCGTCAGCGGCTCCATGTACACCTTGTCGGCAATGCTGGTGTCGGTCATGATGGTGGCGGGGTTGGAGTTGCACAGCACCACCTCGTAGCCCTCCTCCTTGAGCGCAAGGCAGGCCTGCGTTCCGGCATAGTCGAACTCGGCCGCCTGGCCGATGACAATCGGCCCCGAGCCGATGATCATGATTTTTTTGAGATCGCTTCTTTTAGGCATGGTATTTCCTCCCGAATTTTCCTTCTGCGTCTGTTATATGGATGAATCCTGCAATTCTGTTTTTGTCTGTGAGCTCCGGCCCCGGACAGGTCAGAGCCGCGCGTCGTTCGCCGCGTACACCACGCGTCCGCGGTGTACGGTCAGCACGCACCGGCCCCAGACCAGCCTGCCGGTAAACGGCGAGCTGCGCCCCTTGGATGCAAATTCCGCCGGGCGGACCGCGTAGGGGCGGAAGATGTCAAACACCGTATAGTCTCCCTCGTCCGGCGGGATGCCGAACCGGGCGCGCGGAGCGGCGCACATCAACGCCGCCAGGCGCTCGATGCTGAGAATGTTCTGGCGCACCAGCGCGGTATACAGCACCGGAAAGGCGGTTTCCAGCCCCACGACGCCAAACGGGCTCCCCACCAGCCCCCGGCTCTTCTCGGCCGGGGTGTGCGGGGCGTGGTCGGTGGCAATCATGTCAATGGTGCCGTCCAGCACGCCCGCCAGCAGGGCCTCCCGGTCCTCCGGGCCCCGCAGGGGCGGGTTCATTTTGAAGCGGCCGTCCTCCTGCAGGTCCCCGTCGCACAGCACCAGGTAATGCGGCGCGGTCTCGCAGGAGACGTCCAGCCCCTCGGCCTTTGCCTGGCGCAGGAGATCCACGCTTTCCTTTGTCGAAACATGGCAGACGTGATAGCGGCAGCCGGTGCGGCGCACCAGCTCAAGGTCGCGGGCAATCTGCCCGTACTCGCTCTCGGAGCAGATGCCCTTGTGCCCGTGCGCACGGGCGTACTCCCCATCGTGAATATATCCGCCGCGCAGCAGCCGGTTGTCCTCGCAGTGCGCCGCAATCACCTTGCCCAGCTCCCGCGCACGGGTCATGGCCTTGTACATCACGGCCTCGTCCTGCACGCCCCGGCCGTCGTCCGAAAACCCGCATACCCAGGGAGCCATGCCCGCAAGATCGGCCAGCTCCGCCCCCTTCTCTCCCACGGTGATCGCTCCGTAGGGCAGCACCTGCACCACCGCGTCCCGGCGGATGATGGCAAGCTCCTGCTCCAGCGTGGCAACGCTGTCGGGCACCGGGCGGAGATTCGGCATGGCGCACACCGTGGTGTAGCCTCCCCGTGCCGCGGCCATTGTACCGGTGCGGATGGTCTCTTTATCAGAAAATCCCGGCTCGCGAAGGTGCACATGCACATCGCAAAAACCGGGAAAAACCAGATATCTCGAGCCGGGAACAGACAAAAACCCCATCCGGGAAAGAAGTCCGGATGCGGACGCCTTGACCGCCTCGCTCTGAATGCCGACCCATCTGACCCTGTTCTCGTTCATCATTCCTGCCTCCTGCCTGTTTTTCAAATCGTTTCCGTACATCCGCGCGTCATGCATCGCAGATGTATACCGCGGTCTCGCCGTCAATTTCCTCCAGCCGCACCGCAATCGTCTCGGAGCGGGAGGTGGGAACGTTTTTGCCCACATAATCCGGGCGGATGGGCAGCTCCCTGTGCCCACGGTCAATCAGAACCACCAGCTGGACCGCGCGGGGACGGCCGAAGCCGAATACGGTCTCCAGCGCTGCCTTGGCCGTGCGGCCGGTATACAGCACATCATCTACCAGCACCACGGTTTTGTCGTGCAGGTCAAACGGGACCGTTGAGCCTGTGGCCAGCGCCTGCTTGTCCCGCTCGCTCAGGTCGTCCCGCCGCAGCGTGACGTCCAGAAAGCCCAGCGGCACCTCCGCCCCCTCAAAGCGGCGGATATTGTCGCACAGCATCCGCGCCAGGGGCACGCCCCGCCGTTTGACCCCCAGCACACACAGATTCCGCACCCCCTGGTTGCGCTCCAGCACCTCGTGCGTGATGCGTGCCATGGTGCGGCGCAGCGTGGCCTCGTCCATGATCTGTGTTCTCGGCTTCATGCGGTTCCATTCCTTTTCTGTAATACTCCAAAACACCGGCAAAACATCGGCAAAGCACCGGCGCGCGGTCACCCGCACGTCCCCGGGCGGCAACAAAAAAATCCTGCCTCCGGCAGGATTGACACGCACGCAAAGCCACCCCGCCGCACCCGGTACGGTGCGCACGGCGGCTGTTTCCCCAATCTTGCCGGCATCGCGGTACCGACTTAAAAATTGCGATTATAGTATAGCACACCCGGACGGATTTGTCAAGTGCTTTTTCCATTTCCGGCTCCAAAAATTACGGAAATACCCATGTAAGAATTGTATCTCTTGCCCGCCCACCGTCTGGCGAAAGATAGATGCCGCTGGGGAAGAAGACCTTGGAGGGGCCGCCTCTTTCGGAGAGGCAGTCCCCTCCAAACCTCCCCTTGCGAGACCTTCCCCGACCGCCGCCCGCCTGTTGAGAAAATCGCCAATGACAGCGCCCCGCCGGCGGGCGGCAGCCGGGGAAGTCTTTTTTGGGAGGTGCGCAAAAAATAAGGGCTTATCGCCATCCAATGCGATTTGCCCTGCATATCAGAAAACCGGACAGCCGCCATGGGTTGCCCGGTTTTTGATGATATGGGTATATTCATATGTAACATATCAGCAGTTGCCCTTGCTTTTAGGGGCCACCGACCACTGCCCACTGTTCACTGTTCACTGTTCACTGTTCACTGTTCACTGCCCATTTCCCACTGCTCATTGCTCATTACTAACTGCTAACTGCTAATTGCTAATGGCACATTGCCAATTGTCCATCCGCCTCCAAAAGAAATTCCCCGGCACAGGCCCCCGGGCATACCGTATTTGCAATACCGTATGCAATACTGGGGGCCTGCGCCGGGGAAGGTCTCGCCGGGGGAGGCCCCCGAGGGACCGGCCTCTCCTTAAGAGGCGGGTCTCTCCAAGGTCTTTCCCAACGGCGAAGCTCTCACAACAGGTATTCCATTTGTACGTCACAGGGCTCGCGAGCGGCGCGGGCGGGGTCGGGCTCGGGGGTCGGCACACATCCGAGACGGCGGTAGGCGGCCTGACTCTCGCGGGAGGAATGCGCCGAGATATAGAGCTTTTGGGCTCCGGCCGCACGGGCATAGGCCACCCCGCGTGCAAACAGCTCCCGGCCGATGCCCCGGCCGCGATAAGGCTCCGAAACGTAAAACTCCTTCAGCTCGATATACTGCCCCCGGCTGCCGAAGCGCTCCGGCAGCACCAGGAGGTAGCCGACCAGCGTCTGCCCGCAAAACGCCCCGCAGGCATAGCCGCCGGACAACAGCGCGCGCAGCAGCGCATCCGCATTCTCACGGAGCTGTGCACGGCTCCACTCCTCCGTAAAGGCAACGGGCACCAGCGCCCAATCGCCTCCGATCCGCCGCCAGCACTCCCGCACCTCCTGATGCCGGATAAACCCATCGAGCGAACGGGGGCCGAAATTCTCCGGCGTCAGCACGGCATAGCGGACCGGCGCGGAGGCGCTTCCTGTCCGCTCCGGGCAGCCGCAGGCGGTCGGTTCAGCAGTCATACCGGGCCTCCGTCCACCAGTCGGGGCAGAGCTCCCGCAGCCGGACCGAGGCGCCGGAGGCGAGGTCGGTCAGAATTTCAATCTCCCCGCTATCGCGCCCCAGCTGCATCATCAGTTCCCGGCAGGCGCCGCAGGGCTGCCCCAGCTGCCCGTCCGGCATGACAACCGCCAGGCGGCGGATGTCATGCTCCCCGTTGGTAATCATGTTGGCAATGGCGTTGCGCTCGGCGCACATGCCAAGCGAGCAGGCCGTGTCAATGCACACCCCCGTGTAAATATTGCCCGCCCCGGTCAGGAGCGCCGCGGCCACGCCGCCGGCTTCCACAAAGGGCGAAATGCGCCTCTCCTGCCGTACAGCCGCGGCGCGGCGGTACAGCTCCTCCCAGATTGGTTCCATATTCCGGTTCGCCCTGCCGCCGGAAGGCTTCCGGCGGCAGGGCAGCATCCTTTCGTTATCCATTCGTCAAAAAAATCCGATGCGACCGCTCCGGCCACGCAGAAGCGCCCGGAGCCTACAGCCCGGCAAAGCGCCGGCTGCCCCAGCCGTGTAGGGCGAACAGCAGCAATCCGCCGCCCAGTCCCAGCGCCGCGACGCACACCGCCAGATATCCGGCGGCCGGCAGAATCAGGCACCACAGGTATCCCCCCAGTCCCAGCAGCAGCACCAGCCCCCAGCCGCCGAACATGGCCAGCATCACGCTCATGCCCTGCTTGACCGCAACCGCCTCACTGTTCCATTTGAGGTTGGGGAACAGCAGATTCATCACCAGGCCAAAGGCTGCGCAGAACAGCACAAACAGGCAAACCGTCAGCACGGAAAGCACCGCGCCCAGCACCCCGACCCGCAGTACCGCCAGCAGCACGACCGTGCAAAGCAGCGCGGGCGGAAGCGTAATCAGCAGGTGCAGCTCCAGCTTGGCGCACAGCACCTTCCACGGGTGGACCGGAAGCGACTGCAAGAGCCAGATACCGCTGCCCTCCAGCGAGACCGACGGCGCCGTGACGATATTCATGGACACGACCATACAGACCACGGCGCAAAGCAGCAGCGGGAGCATATCGGCCAGGCCGGACTGAGCAAGAAAAGCTGTAATGTTTTCGGAAATCCACCCGGCCTTGACGAGCGCCGCCACAGCGCCCACAATCAGAAACAGCGATCCCATGCCGCTGTTGAGCAGGTACACCGAACTGCCCCAGAAGCGGGAAAGCTCCTTGCCCAGCAGCGCCCTACCCTGCGGGCGCGCCTCGGTGCGCTTTTCGCGGTAGACCGCCCGGGGTCCGCCCCGCCTGTTGGTGGCCAGCTTGACAAAATTAGCCGACAGAACCGCATATACAATGGCAAAAACCCCGGCAGTCATCAGCACAAAAAGCAGAAATCCAAGCACGCCGCCCTCGGCCCCCAGGCCCATCTGGTAAAACAGGAAGAGCACGGTCCGGAACTGCCCGCCAATCGCCTCACTGTTTGCAATCAGGCTCTGCATCAGGTCGTTCATGCGGAACGCCACAATATAGTACAGCACCAGAAACACCACCGAAAGCAGCGCCGTTACAATGCTCTTGTGCTTGACATACGGCGCAATCAGCGCCAGCAGCCAGCCAAGAATGCAGGAAATGGACAGCGCCAGCAGCGGGAGCACCGGAACCGTGAGCAGAGCAAAGATGACCGCGGCAGGCCCGGCCGGTACAAAAATCCAATACACCACGCATGCCGGCACCATCACAATGGCCTCAAACAGCAGGGTCATCAGATACAGCCCCACCATGCGCGAGAACAGCAGACAGGCCGGCGGAATCGGCATGGACAGCAGCAGCTCGTTGTCCTTGGCCACATACAGCGCGTTGTAGGTGGTAAACACGCTGCCTATCACGCCGAACAGGGTGGCAAAGCTCCCCATCAGCGCAAAATACAACCAGCCAAGGCCGGCCGAGGCCAGCGGGGTGCAAAGCGAAAAAGCCAGCATGGCAAAGCAGAATGCCAGCGACGCATAGGCGAACAGAAGCAGCAGCCCAATGCCTATCGCCGCGCCCGGGCTGCGTGTTTTGCCCTGCTTGCTGCCCTTGGTGAATGAGGCAAACGCCTCCAGCATCTGTTTTTTAATCAGCGCGCCCAGCATTGCCGTCCTCCAGTTCCAGAAAGACCTCCTCCAGCGAGGCGTCTCCCCTGACCTCCTCCATTGTGCCCGAGCGAATCAGCCGGCCGGATTTGATGATGGCAACCTTATCGCACAGCTTTTCAGCCACCTCCAGCACGTGCGTGGAGAAGAAGATGGCGCCGCCCTGCCGGCAGACCTCCCGCATCATCTCCTTGAGCAGGTGGGAGGCCTTGGGATCCAGACCGACAAACGGCTCATCCATAATAATCAGCTGCGGGCTGTGGAGCCAGGCCGAAATGATGGCCAGCTTCTGCTTCATCCCGTGCGAGTAGGCGCTGACGGGCTGCGCCAGGCTCGGCGTCAGCTCAAACAGGTCGGCATACCGGCGGATGCGCTCGCGGCGGTCGGCCGCGCTCACGCCGAAGATATCGGCAATAAAATTGAGATACCGGATGCCGGTCATAAATTCGTACAGGTCCGGATTGTCCGGTATATATGCGATTTTCGCCTTGCACTGCAGGGGCTTTTGCCGGATGGAAAGACCGTCGATGAGAATTTCCCCGCTGTCAAACTGCAAAATCCCGCAGCATGCCTTGATGGTGGTGGTTTTCCCTGCCCCGTTATGCCCGATAAAGCCGTAAATTTCACCGGGCGCAATGTGCAGCGATAAATCGTCCACCGCTTTTTTGTCACCGTAGGTTTTGGTGAGGTGTTGAATGTTCAGCATCTTCCTGCTCCTTTCCGCCGGAACGCGCCGCCATAGACCGTTTTTTCGCCGGTCTCCCGGTTTCTCCGACCTGCCGGTTCCTCCCGCGCTCCGTCTCCGCCCTATTATACCACATTCACAAAAACCTGTCAAGCGCCTTTTGGGAGAGATTCGCTAAAGAGAAAAACTTGGAGAGCCCCGCCTCTTAAGATTCCCGCCGCTGGAAAAGACCTTGGAGGAACCCGCCTCTTGAGGAGAGGCCGGTCCCTCCAAGCCTCCCCCGGCGAGACCTTCCCCGGCGCAGGCCCCCAGAAATGCATACGGTATTGCAAATATGGGATGCCCTGGGGCCCGCGCCGGGGAATTTTTCTTGGGATAGGATGAAATTTTATTGTTTGCGGACAGACGCGAATCAATAGCAAAACGCCGGAAGGTATTTCCCACCTTTTCACGTTTCTTTCAGGTATGCGCCAATGACATCGCCCCGCCGGCGGGCGACAGCCGGGGAAGTCTTTTTGGGGGAGGTGCGCAAAAAATAAGAGCATACCGCCATCCAATGCGATTTGCCCTGCATATCAGAAAATATCAGAAAACCGGGCAACCGCCATGGGTTGCCCGGTTTTTGATGGTATGGGTGCGTCTATATCTAAACATCAGCTGTTGTTCTCGCTTTTTCCTGGTCACAGACCACTGGCCACTACTAACTACCCGCTGCCCGTTGCCCGCTGCCTGCTGTTTCCTGCGCGTTACGCATCCCGTATTGTTCCATTCAAAGCATTCCGCCAAACGCGCAAAAGGGCCAGTGTTCCGGAGTCATGCTATCCAACCGCGCCTGTCCGCCGACCTCACCCCTCATCCGCCCCCAAAAGAAATTCCCCGGCGCAGGCCCCCGGGCATACCGTATTTGCAATACAGGATACGAAAATCGGGGGCCTGTGCCGGGGAAAGGTCTCGCCGGGGGAGGCTTGGAGGGACCGGCCTCTCCTTAAGAGGCGGGTCCCTCCAAGGTCTTCTCCATCGGTGGGAATCTTACGAGACGGGTCCCTCCAAGGTCTTCTCCATCGGTGGGAATCTTACGAGGCGGGGGTCTCCAAAGGCTTCTCCTCTGGCGAAGCTGCGTCGTTCGTTTCAAATTTGCCGGGGAGAACGGCATAGCAGATTTCGGAAGCAAAGAGGATGACGGCAAACGCGACAGAGAGGGTCAGCGAGGCTTTCTGATTGGTTTCGAGGCCATCCAGGGTAGCCTGCGCCTGGTCAATCAGCTCTGCACTGCCGGTAGCGGTGGCGGCGTCCAGCGCGACCTGGGCAGCCTGGTACTCGGTATAGTCCGCGGTGCCCTCCACCCGGTAGGCGTCCAGAATCACCTTGAAGCTTCCGCTGCGGGCGGCCGAGCTGCGGGACTCCACGCTTCCGGTAACCAGCAGCACGGGTACGGCAATCATCAGCACCAGCAGCAGGCCGGCCAGGATAAACTTGGGCGTACCGCTCTTTTTGCGGGCGAACTTTGTGGTAGCGCTGCGGCCGGTCAGCAGAGAATGGAGGCCGATTTCAATCAGAATGGCGGCGATCAGACCAATCCCTACCACCATTGCCGCGGCGAGCATGCACTTGCTGTCGGCCTGACTCCCGGCCGTCGTCAGATTGCTGCCGGAGGCCACCATGGCGGTCTGATATTCCAGCGAGAACCGGCCGGAATCCGCGATGAAGGTCTCGCTCAGGCGCATACCCGAAAGTCCGAAGGCCATCACAGTCAGGGCCACCAGGCTGAGCACGGTCAGCCCCTGACGGATGATCGAGGCAACGCCGCTCTTGCCCTCCAGATTCCACTCACGGGCAATGTTCAGCGCAACCGCCAGCGCCAGCAGCACCAGCAGCAGGGCAACCAGCCCGCCGTTCAGGGACACATGGAAAGAGCCGACCGAGAGCAGCACCAGGAGCATCAGGAAAAGCGGAACAAACCCGGCGTACAGCTTGACGGCCGAAAGCTTGGCAAGCTGCTCATCCTCCAGGTTCTTCATACGGGTCAGGAAGCGGATGAGCAGAACCAGCAGCGAAATGGCGGCTACAATCGGGAAAATCACAACAAACAGGATGTAAGCCACCAGGGCCAGCAGGCCAACCATTCCGCTGATGATACCGAAGGTGGCGTTGCCCTCGGAGGTGGTGCCGACAAACGCCTGCAGGGCAGACTCCGTGCAGCGGAACAGGGGGGTCAGCTCGCCGCTCTTCAGCTTTTCATCCAGCGCGGCCTTCTGCTCCTCGGTCTGGGAGGCCAGCGCCTCGGTCAGCTTGAGTCCGGTTTCGGTCAGCTCCGTGTTCAGCTTCTCCAGCCGGGATTCGGACGCATCCTCGCCCTTGGCGCGTTCCTCGGCAATGCTGTCCTCCAGCTCCTCAATCGAGGACTCATAGCCCTGAATCTGCAGAATGGTATAAATATCTGAGAAATTCTGCACGGCAAACAGCGCGGTGCCAAAGGTCAGGGGCAGGTCCTCATCGTTCTCCCCCATCACCGAGGTGTACCGCCCGCCGGTGTACCACTCGGAGGGCTCACCGGTGCTGCGCAGGCTGACAATGGGCAAAAAGCTTACAATCAGCAATGCGGCCGCCAGTACCAGCATTCCGGCGGCGTAGATCCATCTGAACGGTTTCTGAATGTCTTTGTTCATAACATCCTCCATGAAAATGATTTATTTTTGTCAATTATACACCCTTTCTTCATTTTTGTCAATACATTCCGGGGAAAAATGATGAACAAAAATTTACAAATCAGAATCGAATACAATTGTCAGTTTATACGAGAAACAGGAGGCGCGTGTTTCCTTCTCCCCGGCAAAGACGGTCAAAGCGCCAAACCGGACGAAACCGGCGCAAAATTCTTTCGCACCGCGATTGACAAACGGCGCAAAATATGGTAAAATGTATGGGCAATTGCGAATCTGGATAAAAAAGAGGATGAAAACATGCATTGGTCGGAAGAAATCGCGCAGCGCATCATCGAGCGCAACCCGGATAAGGAAGAATACGTCTGTGCCGCGGGCATCAGCCCCTCCGGGTCGATTCACATCGGCAATTTCCGGGATGTGGCCACCCCGCTGTTTGTGGTCAGGGCACTGCGCAAAATGGGCAAAAAGGCCCGGCTGCTGTTCTCCTTTGACGAGTTTGACCGCTGCCGCAAAATTCCCGCGAATGTCCGGGAGGTTGTGGGGGACAGCTACGACAAATATATCGGCTGCCCCTATGTGGACATCCCCGACCCCTGGGGCTGCCACGAGAGCTTTGCCGCGCATTTTGAGGAGGAATTTCTGGACGCTATGCAGCAGTTCGGCATTGAGATGGACTGCCGCTACCAGGCAAAGCTCTACCGCGCGGGCGCCTACACAAAGGATATCCTGGAGGCACTGCGCAAGCGCGGGGAGATTTTCGACATTCTGGATTCCTTCAAAACCAAGGACCCGGACAAAACCCCCGAGCAGCTGGCGGCCGAGCGGGAGGAGGAGCGGAAAAGCTACTACCCCGTCAGCATTTTCTGCCCGGAGTGCCACACCGACTTCACTACGATTACCCGGCTTTCGGACGACTGTACCACGGCGGAATACACCTGCCGCTGCGGGCACAGCGGGACCTTTCACTTCCCCACCAACTTCAACTGCAAGCTGGGCTGGAAGGTGGACTGGCCCATGCGCTGGAGATACGAGCAGGTCGATTTTGAGCCGGGCGGAAAGGACCACGCCGCCCCCACCGGCTCCTACTCCAACGGCAAGGTCATATCCGAACGGATTTTCGGCTACCGGCCTCCGCTGTTCCAGGGCTACGAGTTCATCGGCATCAAGGGCATGACCGGCAAAATGTCGGGCTCCTCCGGCCTCAATCTCACGCCGGCCACGCTGCTGAAGCTCTATCAGCCCGAGGTGATTCTGTGGCTCTACTCCAAAACCGAGCCGAACAAGGCCTTTGACTTCTGCTTTGACGACGGCATTCTGCGCCAGTATTTCGAGTTTGACAAAATGCTCAACGACTGCCGCGCCGGCCGGGCAACCGAGGCGGTGCAGGCCATTATGTACAACTGCCTGATTGAAGGCAGGACCGTGGAAACCGTACCCATGAGCCTGCTGGTGCAGCTGGGCTCGATTGTGGATTTTCAGGTTCCCATGCTGGAAACCGTCTTCCGCAAGCTCGGCACGCCCTACACCTACGCGCAGTTTGCCGACCGGCTGGAGCGCGCGAAGTACTGGCTGGAGCAGTGCGCGCCGGATCAGGTCAACCGTCTGCGCACCACCCGCAACTGGACGGTATACAACACCCTGAGCGAGGAGGAACGGCGCGCCGTTGCCCTGCTGCATGACGGCATTGCCAGGGGCGGGTACGACCTGGACGGGCTGAACACCATGCTCTACGACATTCCCAAGCAGGTCTGGCCGCAGCTGGACGGGAGCCGGGAGCTGCGCGGCGTGCAGAGTGCCTTTTTCCGCGCGGTCTACCGGCTGCTGCTGGACCGGGAGCAGGGGCCGCGGCTCTACCTGTTCCTCTACGCCATCGACCCCGCACGGTATGTGGAGCTGCTGGACTTTTCCTACCCGCAGACCGAGCAGGAGCGGGCGGCCGAAGCCGCCGCAGCAGAGGCTGCGGACGCGCCGGGGCAGTCCGCATCCGAGGCCTGCCCCGCCCCGGCGCCTGCGGCGCCGCGCGGCGAGCCGGACCCGGTCCCGCCCGTGAAGGAGCAGGTGGTGATGGAGGATTTCCAGAAGCTGGACCTGCGCGTCTGCCGGGTGCTCCGGGCCGAGCCGGTGCGCAAATCCCACTCCTGCCTCAAACTTACGCTGGCCGACGGGCTCGGCGAACGGGTCATCATGTCCTCGATCAAGGCCGAGTACACGCCCGAGATGCTGGTGGGGCGCAAAATCATTGTCATTGCCAACCTCAAGCCCAACCGCATCTGCAACATCAACTCGCAGGGGATGCTGCTGGCCGCCACCAACAATGCCTGCGGCTGCCAGATTGTGTTTGTGGATGACAGCGTGCCCGAAGGGACGCCGATACACTGACCGCAGCGCCGGAGCGGGGCACTCCCCTGCCCCGGCGCCGCAAAGAGCAGCCGGCGCGCGGCGGACGGCCGCCCCGGCAACGGAAAGGATCACAAAAGGATAACAGGATGAACATTCAGGTCAGAATCAAGCTCTCGCGCGGCATGACCGCGCCGGAATACGCCACGGCAGGCGCCGCAGCAGTGGACCTGCGCGCAGCGCTGGACGAGGGCGCCGAGCTGGTGCTGCAGCCCGGAGAGCGGGCGCTGATTCCCACCGGCATTGCCATTTCCCCCGGGAGCCCCGATGTGGTGGCCGTGATTGCCGGGCGGAGCGGTCTCGGGGTCAAGCACGGCGTGTCGCTCTCCAACGGCATCGGTGTGATTGATTCGGATTACCGGGGGGAGATTCAGGTGGGGCTGATCAACCGCGGCGACCGGCCCTTTACGGTCGCACGAGGCGACCGCATCGCACAGATGCTGTTCCTGCCGGTGCACCACGCCGGTTTTCTGGTATGCGAGGAACTGGATGAAACCGAGCGGGGCGACGGAGGCTTCGGGCATACCGGCGTCAGATAACGGCAGAATCACACCAACATCATTTCCCCGCCCCGGCCGGTGCCGGGATGGGAGTTCAAAGAAAGGACTATACTCATGAAATTCGATTTGCACCAGGCCGCCAGCGAAAAAATACTGGTGGTGGCACACCGGGGAGTGGCCGGCGGCAACATTCCCTGCAACACCATAACCGCCTATGAAACCGCCCTGAAGCAGGGGGCGGACATGATTGAAACCGATGTGAGCATCAGCTCGGACGGCGTTCTCGTGGTCTTCCACCCCGGGGAGGAGCCGCACCACCTCGGCCTGACCGACCGGCGACTGCCACAGATGACCTTTGAGGAGATCCGCGCGCTTCGCTACCGGAACTACGACCGCACCCCGACGCAGTTCGGCATTGTGCCCTTTGACGACCTGCTCGAGACCTTCCGCGGCCGCTGCTACATCAATGTGGACAAGTTCTGGGATCACCCCGAGGCCATCTACCGCGCCATCAAGCGGCACAATATGCTGGACCAGATTGTAGTCAAGTCCGACCCGAACGAGACCGTGCTCCGGATGCTGCGCGAGCTGGCGCCCGAGCTGGCCTTTATGCCGATTGTCGGCCGCACGCATCCGCTGCACGGGGAGCTGATGCGCTCGGGCATCCGCTATGTGGGGGCCGAGGTGCTGTTTGACACCGATGACGACGAGGTGGCCTCCCCGGCCTTTCTCGACATGATGCATCGCGACGGCAAGCTGGTGTGGGTCAACTCCATCATCTTTGACTGCCGGCGGCAGCTCAGCGCCGGGCATTCGGACGACACCGCGCTGTCCGAATCCATGGACCGCGGCTGGGGCTGGCTGGCCGACCGCGGCTTTGACCTGATTCAGACCGACTGGCCCCAGATGCTGATTGGATACCTGAAGGAAACCGGACGGTACTTCAAGCAGAAACCCGCGGGACGGCATGAGTAAAACCAGAATCGGGGTCGGAATTGCGGTTGCGGTGGTAGCTGCGCTGGGATTGGGCTTTCTGCTTTTCAGATTCCTGTTCCCCGGCGAGTACACACCGGCCGACAATGAAATTGCACTGCATGTACGGCTGCGGACAGAAGAAGATATCGGGCTGTTGGTTTATGATTACCGCGCGGACGGCCGCGCATTCAGCGGCGGCATCTCAAACGCGGACCGGTCGCCCATCGGTCGGGATTCCGAAAACGTGATTGTTTGGGAACGGGAGGCGCTGGGCAGCGCTGCGGATACGGTGGATTTGCGGATACAGTTCAGAATCATCACGGAATATGTGGATCCGAATTTTGAAAATATCTATCCGGAGGACATCACTAGATATATCAATCCGATTTCATGGGAAGCGCACTTCGGCGAATCCCGTCATCTGACGATTACCGGGAGCCGGGCCGACGGATACCGGGCCGTATGGAGCGACTGACGCCCACGCTGCGGGCCAAACCGAAACACAGAACGGCGGAGCCACGCCGATGCGATCATGCATCGGCGCGGCTCCGCCGTTCGTATCCGTCCTCCCGGCCCCGGCAGAACAAGAGGCGGCCGGGGGCCCTGCCGGTTGGGCTGCCCCGATACAGGAAGACCCGCACCGGGCGTTCTTTTCCATCGGGCTACGCCAGACTGCCGACCCACTCCAGCAGGGCGGCGTCGGTTACATCCTGCGCAAAGTGCCTGCCCGGGAGCCATCTGCCGCCGCCGGCCAGCTCCTCCAGCAACCCGGCGCTGTTCCCGATGCCGCTGCCGCCCGAGGTGCAGAACGGGATCACCGTCACCCCCTCCAGCGCGCAGTTCTCCACAAAGGTACACAGAATGCGGGGAGCCTGTCCGTGCCAGATGGGATAGCCGAGGTAAACCGTGGTATAGCCCTGCAGTGCCGGCAGCGGGCTGCCGATGGCCGGGCGGGCATCCGGGTCGTTCATCTCCAGCGAGGAACGGCTTTGCGGATTGCCGTAGTCCAGGTCGGCCTCGGTGTAGGGCTCCGCCGGCTGAATTTCGTACAGATCCCCGCCGGTGACGGCGGCCAGCCGCTGCGCGACCCTGCGGGTATTTCCGGTGGCCGAAAAATACGCCACCAGCACCGTTCCGCCGGGCTCTCCTCCGCCCGTATTCTCCTGCCCGCCGCCGGCGCCGTCCGGGATTGCCGGAGCATTCCCCGCCGTTCCGCCGCTCCCGGCCGAAGGCTCCGGCCCGGGAGTGCAGGCGGCGGCGCCGGCCAGCAGGGCCAGGACCGTCAGCAGGCACAGCGCCTGCCTGATTGCATGTTTCATGGCGTCATTCCTCTCCTCTCCGGCCTTCCTCGGCGGCGGACGTCCCGGTCAGCCCGCGCAGCAACGGCCCGGCAAACGAGCGGACCAGTTCCCCGATGGTGTACCGGACGGCCGGCACCTTTGCCTGCTCCATGGCCCGGCGCTGCTTGTCGGTTGCCGTTGTGTAGGGGTATACCCCAAACAGAAACGGGAAAAAGGCGTACAGAAAGGTCTGCCGCGCCCCCGCGGACAGATCCGGGAAAAAGCGGAGCAGCCCCTCCTCCACCGCCCGCAGTGCCCGGGCGTACACGGCTTTGAAGGCCACCAGGTTCTCCACGCGGCTGCTGCGCTCCATGTCGTACAGGTTCATGGACAGCAGCTTGAGCATGCACCCGCGCGGGGCCAGCGTGCGGGCCAGCGCAGCGGCAAAGTCGGAGACGGGCGGCCGGCCCGGGACAGGGCGCATGGCGGCAAGATCCGAAATCCAGGTCTCGTACTCCCGCTGCAGCAGGGCCAGGAAAATTTCCTCCTTGGTCTGAAAATAATTGTAGATGGAGGTGCGGGTAAAGGAGGTCTGCTCCGCAATGCGCAGAATCGTGACGTCCCGGAAATCCAGCCGGCCGTACAGCGAGGCGCAGGCGCTGACAATCTCCTCCTTCCTGGCCTGTGTCAGTTGCTCCGATCCGCGTGGCATCTCCGCACCTCCCTTCCCGCCCGCCCGGCAGGCAGTGCCTGCCGGGCGGCGCTCAGCCGCGGCACAGCTGCCGGGCCCATTCGGCTCCGCCCGGCGCTCTCAGCAGCCGCCCCCGCTCCCAGCGGGCGGCGGGGCAGTGCTCCCGCAGGCTCTTTTCCGCTCCGGCAATGCCGCCGCCGGAGGTGGCAAAGGGAACCATCCGCTTGCCCGAAAAATCACCGCTCTCCAGAAAGGTATCCACAATCCGGGGCTCGACGCCCCACCATACCGGAAAGCCGACAAACACCGTGCCGTACAGCCCCAGGTCCGGCAAGGGGCCGGACAGGGCCGGGCGGCAGGACGGGTCCTGCATCTCGCGGGTGCTGCGGCTGTTCCGGTCGGTCCAGTCCAGGTCCGCGGCGGTATAGGGCTGCGCCGGGCGGATTTCGTACCGGTCCGCCCCCACGGCCTCTGCCAGCTCCCGGGCAACGCGGGCAGTCGCCCCGCCGGCCGAAAACCAAGCAACCAGAATTCTGCCGCTCATTGCATACTCTCCTTCAGAATCTCCAGAATCTCGTCGCGCTCCAGCCGCCGGTAGCCGCCCCCCATCACAATGGTGGCGTCCGCAATGCCCGGCAGCATCCCGGGCGTAACGCCCAGGTCCGAGGTGTTCATCACCAGCCCCAGCTCGCGCATCCAGCTCTCCATCGCCTGCAGGCCCTCCTGGGCGGTCTGCGCATCGGTTTTGCCGGCCGGGTCAATTCCCCAGACATGGACGGCAAAGCGGCGGAATTTTTCCACCCCGTACGGCAGAATGTGCCGGTAATAGGGCAGCGACACGGCGGCCAGGGTCATGCCGTGCGTGGCGTTGGTGTAGCCCCCCACCGCCTGCCCCAGCATGTGCACCATCCAGTCGGTGGATTTGCCGCGTGAGAGCAGGGTGTTGAGCGCCCAGGTGGCCGCCCACATCAGGTTGCTGCGCGCCTCGTAGTCCTGCGGGTTGCGGTTGGCAAGACGGCCCGAATGAATCACCGAGCGCATCAGCCCCTCGCTGAGATAATCGCTGGTGCTGTCGTCCTCCCCCGAAAAGTACTGCTCGCAGATGTGATTGAAAATATCGTAAATGCCGGCTACCATCTGGTAGTGCGGCAGGGTCATGGTGTAGCGCGGATTGAGGACGGCAAAGCGGGGCATGATGCGCTCGTCCGCAAACACGTGTCCGATTTTCTGCTTGGTTCCGGGATTGGTGATGACCGCGCCGGCGTTCATCTCCGAGCCGGTCCCCGCCATGGTGAGCACACAGCCGACAGGCAGGGTCGGGCAGTCCGGCTCCTCAAACCGCACATAGTATTTCTCCCACGGGTCCTCCCGGCAGTTGACCGAAACCGAGAGCGCCTTGGCGTAATCGCACACCGAGCCGCCCCCCACGGCCAGCAGGAGCTCCGCACGGCTCTCGCGGGCAAGCCGCACCCCCTCGTACAGCTTGTCCACGGTGGGGTTGGGCATCACGCCGGGCAGCTCGGTCACGGTTTTCCCGGCCTCCCGCAGCAGAGCGAGCACCTCGTCGTAAATCCCGTTTTTGCGGATGGAGCCGCCGCCGTATATCAGCAGCACATTTCCGCCGTACCGGGGCAGCTCGGTGCGCAGCCCCTGCAGGGCGTCCTCCCCGAAATACAGCTTGGTGGGGTTGCAGTAGGTAAAATTGCCAAACATGGTTCCGTTCCTCCAATCATTGGTTTTGCGTGCGCAGAATGCGTCCGCGGGGGCAATTTCCCCTGCGCCTGCATTCTGACACGATGTCAGTATCTGTATTATAGCACAGTTCTGACACCGTGTCAATATCTTTTCCGGATTTTTCCGAAAAATTTTCCGGCAGGCGGAATCCTCCGCAGGCCTCTGCCCGCCGCCGACGTGGCCTGCCCGGCTTCGACCGGTTTGGGCGGCATCCGGCATGGTTTTCCTGCCGCGGGGCGCGATTCGGCCGCATTTCCGGGCAATGCGTCGGAGGCGGTCGAAGGATTTTCGCGCTCCGGGGCAGATAAATTTCAAAAAGGTCTATACAAAAACGGAAATTTGTGATACAATATAGATGATATGCATTTTTTGTCGGCCCGGCCGGCATCGGAAAGGACCAACCCATGGAATCTCAGCAGAACCAAAACCGCCGCGGGACGCCCTCCCGCTCTCCCAAGCGCCGGCCGGAGCGGCCCCAGAGCCGCCCGGACGCCACGCGGCACTCCCCGGCGCGCCGGGATACATCCGCCGCCCCCGTCCGGCAGCCGCTGCCGGACGCCGGGAGCGGCATACACGGTGACTACGAGAACGGCGCCGTCATCGGCAGGAACGCCGTGCGCGAGCTGCTGCGCTCCGGGCGGCCGGTGGACAAGCTGCTGGTACAGCGCGGGGAGCGCACCGGCTCGATTGTGGTGCTGGTGGCGCAGGCGCTGGAGCGCGGCATCCCGGTGGTGGAAACCGAAAAGGCCAAGCTGGACGCCATGGCCGGCTACGCCCCGCATCAGGGAGTCATTGCCATGGCGGCCGAAAAGGAATACTGCGGCGTAGAGGATATCCTGAAGCTGGCGGCCGGGCGGGGCGAGCCCCCCCTGATTGTGCTGTGCGACGGCATCACCGACCCCTACAATCTCGGCGCGGTGATCCGCTGCGCCGAATGCTGCGGCGCGCACGGGCTGATCATTCCCAAGCGGCGCGCCGTGGGGCTGACCCCGCTGGTGACCCGGGCCTCGGCCGGAGCCGTGGAGCATCTGGCCATTGCCAAGGTGTCCAACATTGCCGCAACCGTGGAGCAGCTGAAAAAGGCCGGCGTGTGGGTCTACGCCGCCGAGGCCGACGGGGCCAACCTGTACGGCACCGACCTGAGCGGTCCCTGCGCAATTGTGCTGGGGAGCGAGGGGAACGGCGTTTCCAAGGTGGTGCGCAGGGTCTGCGACGGGGCGGTATCCATCCCGATGTACGGCAGGGTCAACTCCTTCAACGTGTCCACTGCCGCCGCCGTGATTCTGGCAGAGGCCGCACGGCAGCACCACGGCGCCGGCTGAGCCGGGACTCACTCTGAAGGAAAGGAGTGCGCGATGAAAGCCAAAAAGACCAATCAGCAGAATACCGACGAACTGCTGCAAAAGCTGCAGCAGGCGGTGCTCTCCGCCCAGGAACCGTCCGGACGGAAGCAGAAGCCGGACGCGGACGAGGTGGATTTTCAGAACAAAATTGCCGGAATGCTCAACCGGGTTTCCGGCGAGGAGAGCCGGCAGCCTCCTGCCGCGAACGACGGGGACACACCAGCCCCGCCCGAAAAGCCGGCCGGCAAGGCCGGGAAACAGACGCCGGACCGGACCGAACGGCAAAAAGCCGGAAAAAAAGCGTCTCCGGAGCCGGAGCCGGCCGGCAGGACGTCCCCGGCAAGCCCCCGGAAAGCAGAGCCAGACGCGGCGCCGGAGGAACAGCCAAAAACGAAAAAAAGAAGCGGGCAGAAGACCGCCCACAGCGCCGCCCCCGCGCCCATCCGGGCCCTGACGGCGCAGGAGGAACTGCCGGCGGAGGACGGGATATCCGGGGAGCAGAAGCTGCCCGAAGCCCTTTTGAAGCTGACCGCCGACAGTGTTCCCACGGCGGCCAAGGTTGACCCCGAAGACTCCAAAGCCGCAGCCAAAGAAACCAAGCCCGCAGCCGAAACGGCAAAAGCCGCATCCAACGCAGGCAAAACCGCATCGGCGGCAACCGAGCCACCGGAAAAGCCGGCGCAACCGGAGGCAAAGCAGCCACAGCCGGAGGGAAAACCAAAGGTCAGGCAGTCGCAGCCGGAGGCAAAGCAGCCACAGCCAACAGTGAAACCGGCGCAGCCCGAGGATAAGCCGAAGGTTAAACCGTCACAGCCAGAGGCAAAGCAGCCACAACCAGCGGCGAAACCGGCACAGCCCGAGGAAAAGCCGAAGGTTAAACCGTCACAGCCAGAGGCAAAGCAGCCACAACCAGCGGCGAAACCGGCACAGCCCGAGGAAAAGCCGAAGGTCAAGCTGTCACAGCCAGAGGCAAAACAGCCACAACCGGCGGCAAAACCGGCGCAGCCCGAGGAAAAGCCAAAGGTTAAGCCGTCACAGCCGGAGGCAAAGCAGCCACAACCGGCGGCGAAACCGGCACAGCCAGAGGAAAAGCCGAAGGTCAGGCTGACGCAGCCGGAGGCAAAGCAACAGCAACCGGCAGTGAAACCTACACAGCCGGCGGAAGCAATTGTCATTCCACCGGTGCAGCCGGCAGCGCAGCCGCAGGCGCCGATTGTCATCAAGCCCAGGCAGACCGACCGTCCGGACGCGCCGAAGCGTCTCGATCCGCCCGCCGCACCGGCTGCGGCCGCACCGCAGAAAGCCGGGCGCCCGGAGCAGCAGGTCCCGCCCAGCCCCTCCCCGCAGGCAGAACAGCCGCGGCCCGCGGCCGGGCAGGCCACCTCTCCCGAACAGCCGCAGGCGTCAGCCGCAAAAGCCGCGCCCGCGCCGAAGGCAAACAAGCCCGCGCCGGAAACAACCAAATCCGCTCCGCAGGCAAACCAATCTGCTCCGCAGGCCGCCAAGCCCGCACCGGAAGCTGCCGCGCCCGCACCGCAGGCGCGCAGAGCCGCGGACGCTCCAAAGACCGCTCCGGCAGCGGCAGCCTCCGGGCCGGCGCCCCAGGCGCGCACGTCCGCGCCGGGAGCCGGCAATACAACCACCAGAGCTCCCGGAAAGACGCCGCCCAAGCCGCCGCGGCCGGGGCTGCGTCCGGCCGGGCCCAGGATGCATCCGGCCAAAAAGCGCCCGATGCGCATCAACCGCACGCCGATTGCCGCCCTGCCCGAGGACGACAACCTGGACGAGGCGCTGGACGAGATTGTCCCCGAGGAGAGCCCCATGGAGGTGCTGCCGATGGAGGAGCCCGAGGTGGTGCAGACCCGGAAGCAATCGGTCTTTGCGGTGATGAAGGAAAAGAAGCAAAAGCGGGCCGAAGAGGCCATGAACGCAATTGCCCTGATCGAAAAAAAGACCAATCTGACCGAGGACGACGTGGCCCTGATTTTTGAGCTGGGATACGAAAACGAGCTGGGGCGCCTGGTGGGCTATGACGCGCTGCGCCGGCTGAAGTTCGACCACATCCGCCGCACGCAGGCGGAGGCCGACAGCGGGCAGTACCGCACCGCCTTTGGCTACCGCAACCCTGCCTTTACCGGGGGCGCCCCCCGGCGGGAGCTGATGCTGGAGCACTACGCGCATGACCGGCGGCGGCTGATGCTGCGCCTGCTGTTCACCGCGCTCTGCACGCTGCTGCTGATTCCGATCGACCTGCCCGGGCTGTTCGGCGGCGCTCTTGCGCCCTATACCGAGGCCGCCCCCCTGCTCTTCCCGGCGCTGGGCCTGCTGCTGCTCTGCGCGGCCGGGCTGTTCTCGCTGCGGCAGATCACGGCCGGGCTGCGCAGTCTGTTCCGCTTTACCCCCACGCCCTATTCGGCCGCCGGCCTGTTTGTCCCGCTCTCGCTGCTGACCGGCGCGCTCTCGCTGCTCGTCTCGGGAGACGGTGCGCTGCCCCTGAATCTCTCGGCGTCCGGCCTGCTGCTGGTGTGCGCGGTGTGCGACGCACTGCGGCTTTCGGATGAGATGCGGGTCTGCCGCATTGCTGCGGCCGACGGCGAGAAAACCGTGCTGGAAACCGCCGAGCCCCGCAAGAAAAAACTGCGCGCCGGGGACAGGATCGTCAAAATCATCAACGACGACGTGGACGAAGCCCTGTACCGCGTCCGCCGCACCGCACAGCTTGCCGGATTCTTCCGCCGGTGCAACGATTTTTCGGACGCATCGAGCCCGTTCACCGCTTTCATCGCATCGGCCGTGGCTCTGGCCGTGCTCGGGGGAATCGGCGGTGGAATTCTGTCCGACAGCTTCGGCGGAGCGCTGCAGGCCTTCTCGCTCTTCCTGATGTTCACGCTCCCCACCTCCTCGCTTCTGCTCTATTTTTACCCGCTCTGCCGGGCCAACGCCATCCTCTCCCGCCGCAACTGCGCGCTGATCGGTGAGGAATCGGTGGAGGAATACAGCCGGCCCAAAACCGTAATCTTCAATGACAGCGACATGTACACCGCCCAGAGGTGCACACAGATTTCGGTGCGGGAGGGGGAGGACTTCCGGCAGGATATGCGCCTGGCCGGCGTCCTGTTCCGCAAAATGAGCGGCACGCTGGGCGCCGTGGGGCAAAACGCCCCGCTGCACAGCAGCGACGACCCGCCGGTGGCCTTTGTACGGCTGACCGAAAACGGCACCGAGGCGGTGGTGGACAACCGCTATCACCTGCTGGCCGGGAACGCCGCCTTCCTTGCAAAAAGCGGAGTGCGCGTCCCGCGGGAAACCACCGACCGCACCGGACAGCGCGCCAAGAATGTCAGCCTGATGTATGTGGCAATTGACGGCGTACTGCGGCTGAGCTATGAAATTGAGTACACCGTTGCCTCCTCGTTTGAGGAAATGGCCCTGCTGCTGGCCGAATCCGATACAACCACCGCCATTCAGACCTACGACCCCAACCTCAACGAGGCATTTTTGCGGAGCAGCCGGCCGGATGACGCCGGATACGTGCGGGTCATCAAGCCCGGCCGCTACGAGCCCGACGCCCTGCAGGAGGTGGCGGACAGCGGCGCGGTGGCGCTGGGAAAGGTGTATGACATTGCCCTGCCCCTGGCAGCCGCGGCGGAAATCCGCCGGGTGCGCACCGCCGGGGTGCGGCTGCAGCTGGCCGGAATTGCCGCCGGCGCGCTGGCCGCCCTGCTGCTCTTCCTCAACCGCAGCCTCTTTCTGCCGGCCATGCTGGTGCTCTTCCCCATGCTCTTCCGCGGGCTGTGGCTGGCAATCTCCTTTTTTCTGACGCGCTTCGGCCTGCGTCCGGACGAATAATCCACACACGCGCCCTCTTCCCGCCGCGCTGCGCGGCGGGCGGGGCGCTCTCGGTATACGAAAGGGATTCTACACATCAATGAAAACCAAACCAATCAACCGGCCCAACAGCACCATTCTCAAATCGGTCTCCAAGCCCGGCCGCTACGCCGGCGGGGAGTACGGCGAGGTGATCAAGGATCGCTCCGCGGTCAAGGCCCGGTTTGCCTTCTGCTTCCCGGACACCTATGAAATCGGCATGTCCAATCTCGGCGTCCGCCTGCTTTACGGCGCGCTCAATTCCCATTCCGACATCTGGTGCGAACGGGTATACGACCCCTGGGTGGACATGCAGGAGCAGATGCGGACGCACGGCCTGCCCCTGGTGGCGCTGGAAAGCAAGGACCCCTTGGACTGCTTCGATTTTGTCGGCTTCACGCTGCAATATGAAATGAGCTACACCAACGTGCTCAACATGCTGGACCTGGCCGGCATTCCGCTGCGCGCCGAGACCCGCGGGGAGGACGACCCGCTGGTCATCGGCGGCGGTCCCTGCGCCTTCAATCCCGAGCCGGTGGCCGACTTTTTCGACCTGTTCAACATCGGGGAGGGGGAGAACATGCTCCCCGCGATTGTCCGCCTCTACATCCGCATGAAGGAGGAGGGGCGCTACACCCGCGCGGAATTTCTGCACGAGGCGGCGCGCAGCATTCCCGGCGTGTACGTCCCCTCGCTCTACCGCGTGAGCTACCGTCCCGACGGTACCATTGAGGCCTATACCCCGGTTTATGACGACATTCCCGCCCGGGTGCAGAAGCAGATTGTGCGAGACCTGGACCGCGTCTATTTCCCGGACAAGGTGGTGATGCCCTACATCGAAACCGTGCACGACCGCATCATGCTTGAGGTCTACCGCGGCTGCATCCGGGGCTGCCGCTTCTGCCAGGCCGGTATGATCTACCGCCCGGTGCGCGAAAAGACCCCCGAGGTGCTCAACCGGCAGGCCGAATGCCTCTACCGCAGCACCGGATACGAGGAACTGTCGCTCTCCTCGCTCTCGATCAGCGACTACACCACGCTCGAGCCGCTCTGCGACAGGCTGCTCTCCTGGACCGACGAAAACATGGTGAGCATTTCTCTGCCCTCTCTGCGGGTGGACAGCTTCCGCCGGGAGCTGATGGACCGCATCGATTCGGTGCGCGCCTCCTCCCTGACCTTTGCGCCCGAGGCCGGCACCCAGCGGCTGCGCGACGTCATCAACAAGAACGTGCGGGAGGAGGACGTGCTGCGCGCCATGCAGGTGGCCTTTGACGCGGGTAAGAGCGCGGTCAAGCTCTATTTCATGGAGGGGCTGCCGACCGAGACGCCCGAGGACCTGGAGGGCATTGCCCGGCTGGCCGAACGGGTGGTGGAGGCCTATTACGCAAACCCCAACCGCAACAAGGCGCGGCAGGTGCAGGTGACCGTGAGCGTTTCCTGCTTCATCCCCAAGCCCTTCACGCCCTTTCAGTGGGAGGCGCAGGACACGATGGAAACGCTGGCCGAAAAACAGCGCTATCTGGGCAGCAAAATCACCAACCGGCACATCCGCTACCAGCATCACAACGCCGAGGTCAGCCGCGTGGAGGCCGTGCTGGCGCGGGGCGACCGGCGGCTCTCTGCCGCGCTGGAGCTCGCCTGCCGCGAGGGCTTTTGCTTTGACGCATGGGACGAGTTCTTCAGCTATGAGCGCTGGATGGAGGTGTTTGCCCGCACCGGAATCGATCCGGCCTTTTACGCCAACCGGGCCTATGGCGCCGACGAGGTGCTGCCCTGGGACATCATCGACTGCGGCGTGAGCAAGGAATTTCTGCTGCGCGAGCGCGAAAAGGCCTACGCCGGCAGGACAACGCCCAACTGCCGCGAGAGCTGCAGCGGCTGCGGCGCCAACCGGCTGGGGGGCGTGCGCGCGGTATGCCCGCACGTGGCCGAATGTCCGCCCGAGCCCACCACCGCCCCGGCCCTGCCCCGCCTGCCCGACCGGCAGGAGGCGCTGCGGGCCTGGCCCCGGCTGGAGTCCCCCAAAACCATGCGCGTCCGCTTCCGCAAGGTGGGTAGCCTGCAATACATCTCTCACCTGGACCTGCAGCGCACCCTGGCGCGGGTGCTGGTGCGCGCCGGGATTCCGATGTGGTATACGCAGGGCTTCAATCCCCACGCCAAGGTGACCTTCGGTCTGCCGCTTTCGGTGGGAACCGAAAGCGAGTGCGAGCTGCTGGACCTGCGTCTGGACCGCGACATGCCCCCCGAGGAGCTGGTCGGGCGGCTCAACCGCGAGCTGACCGACGAGATGCGCGTATCCGAGGCCTACGAGCCCGAAACGAAATTCCGTGACATCGGCTGGGCGGATTATGAAATTGTGCTGCGCTTTGCCGGCGCCGATGCGGAAACGGCCGGGCGGCTGCAGGCGCTGTATACCACCTCACCGCTGACCATGACCAAAAAGAGCAAGTCAGGCGAGAAGGAGGTTGACCTGATTCCGCTGATCCGCCGTGTGCAAACGGTATATGACCCTGCGCAGCCAGGCGTTATCCGCATCCGCGCGAGGCTCTCGGCCAGCGAAGGGAGCTACCTCAACCCCGAGCTGCTGATTCAGGCCGCCCGGCGGGAGTGCGGTATCCTCTCGGGCAACCCGACAGAAGAGGAATACTCGATTCTCCGCACACACGTCTACCTCCCGGACGGCGAAACCGAATTTCGCTGAGGGAGAGTTCCGCCAGTGGGAAAGACCTTGGAGGGACCCGCCTCTTAAGGAGAGGCCGGTCCCTCGGGGGCCTCCCCCGGCGAGACCTTCCCCGGCGCAAGGCCCCCAGTATTGCATACTGTATTGCAAATGGTATACCTGGGGGCCTGCGCCGGGGAATTTCTTTTGGGGGCGGATGAATTTTTGGGAGATTGCGAACGGACGCGGTCGGATAGCGTGACTCCAGAATATCGGCTCTTTTGCGCGGTCAGCAATTAACAATGAACAGTGAGCAACCAGTAGAGGACAGCGTCCAATAAAAAAGCAAGGATAAACGCTGACGCTTATACATATGAATTCACCTAAAACGTCAAAAACCGGGCAACCCATGGCGGCTGTCCGGTTTTCTGATATGCAGGGCAAATCGCGTTTCATGGCGATATTGCCCTTGTTTTTTTGCGCACCTCCCCAAAGAAGACTTCCCCGGCTGCCGCCCGCCGGCGGAGCGCTGTCATTCGCGTTTATACCAAACAGGCGGGCAGCGGCTGGGGAAGTTCTCGCAAGGGGAGGTTTGGAGGGGACTGCCTCTCCGAAAGAGGCGGCCCCTCCAAGGTCTTCTTCTCTGGCGGAACTCCCCACTCCGGGGGTCTGCGCCGGGTCAGCGGAACAGGTCGTCGTACATCCAGAGCACGGTGTAGCGGTCCTTGAGGTCTTTTGCGTAGGCAAGGCCGGCATTGATTTTCCGGTCGCCGTAAAATTCGCGGAAATGCCGGTAGGAAAGCCCGATCCGCTCCACCAGCGCCTGCATACCGGCCGGGGAGGGGGCCTCGGAGAGCACCTGGCAGATCTCAGGCCAGCGCTCGCGGTACACCGCCACGCGGTCGGTCTGGTACCAACCGAGTCGGTCCTGCAGCTGCAGCACCTCATCGGCCACCGAGCCATAAATCCGGCGGATGTTGCGCTCGTACAGCGCCCGGTTGAAATGATAGCGGAAGGTCTGGATATCCCGGATATTCAGCAGCCGCTCACGCAGGCGCGCGGTCTCAACGGCGGAATAGCAGACGTCCACACCGTGCGGGAAATACTCCTCCCCGCGCACCAGTCCCACAATTTCAAAGAAATGCGCCATGTGGTGCTCGCTGCCCGAGGCCGGGCGGGAATTGCCGACATAAGCCATCAGGATGCCCACCGCCACCAGCGCCTCCATCAGAGCGCGCACGGCCTGGGGCTCCCGCCGGGTCAGGCCGTCGGCCAGCCGCACGGTCTTCTCCACTGCCTCCATGGTCGCGTTCCAGACAAATTCGCACAGGTACTCGCCGGTAACCACGTGGCTCAGCTTCCAGTCGTTCAGGCAGGAGTATTTGCCGATGATGTCGCCGTACCCCGCCTGTATCATTTCCATCGGCGCGTTCCGGAGGATGCCGACGTCAGCAATGATGGCCTTTGGCACGGCAGCGGTGCGCGTCACCTTCATCCCGTCCAGAATCAGCGCCGCGCCCACCGAGGCGTAGCCATCCATCGAAGGGGCGGTTGCCACGATGTAATACGGCAGACCGGCCTCAAAGCTGACCTGCTTGCACAAATCGTTGATGACGCCGGAGCCGATGCCGAGAATCAGATCGGTCTGCGGGGTCAGGTGACTGCGCAGCAGGGCCAGCGCCGTCTCGTCCGGCACCAGAACCCCATCGGTCTGATAAATCAGCGTGTCCGCCGCACGCACGCCCAGCTGCCCGGATACCGCCGCGCCGCCCACCGCGTAGGTGTTGCGGTCGGCCACCACCAGGATGTGCTCGTAGCCCACGGTGAGGTCGGGCAGGCTCTCGCAGGCATTTTCCTCAATCACAACCGAGGCAATCGGGCAGCCGTGCGACATTCCGCAGGCGCAGTCCGGCCGCCCCGTCAGCAGATCTTTGATTTCCATATTCAAAAGCTCCTTTCTCCGGCTCCGCCCGACAGCCAGGCGCCCAGCGCCTCCCGCAGCCGGCGGTAGTCGTCTATCTTTACAAATCCGAAATCCGAGCGATACACGGCCTCGTCGTTGCCTCCCAGGCCGTAGTCATCCCCCACAAACACCACCCGGCTGTGCGGCAAACCCCGCGCGGCGCAGTACTCGGCCAGCGCGTACCGCTTGTCGTAGGGCCGGGGCGCCATATCGAAGGACGAGCTGCCGCCCACAAACACCGTGTACTCGGGGAAGCAGGCCGCCACCTCGGCATAAATCCGACGGCGGCGGGAGCGGTCGGGGTCAAAGGCAAGCTTATCGGCCTGGGCCGCACAGGTGCCAAGCAGCGGAAAGGTGACGCAGCCCGAGGGGTGAAACTCCACGCTCTCCCCGCAAAACGCCTCAAAGCCAAAGCGCTCGCGCAGCCCGGCTACCCGGCGGCGGATCTCCCGCCGGTTGCACGGAGCCGTGCGGTCAAACACGGGGATCAGACGTCCCGTGGCCGCGTCATACCGGCTGTACTGCATCCCGTAATTGCCGATGACGTCAACCGGATAGCGCCCCATCTGCTCAAAAATCCGGGTGCACTGCCCCGCCCCCACCATCAAAAGCGACCAGCCCCGGCCGCGCAGCTCATCCAGTACGCACCGGTTCTCTTGCTCCAGCGGGGTTTTGTGCTGGGTCAGCGTCCCGTCCAGATCAAACGCCATCAGTCCGCCCATTTCGCTCTCCCTTCCGGTTCCCGGTAAAAATTTTCGCGGGGGGCTTGACATTTCCGCCCTTTCCCGATATAATTATAACGGATTGAGCGTTATCTGTCAATATTCGGCTCGGATTTTGAGCAATGATCAAATTCGCTCACGGCAGGCGGGAGGACAAAATGCTGAAAAATCACCGACAGGAAGAGATTATGGAAATTCTGAAGGCTGAAAAATTCGCCTCGGTCCCGGACCTGAGCCGAAGGCTCTACGCCAGCCAGCCGACCATCCGGCGGGACCTGGGGGCGCTGGAGCAGCAGGGGCTGATCCGGCGGAGCCACGGCGGGGCCATTCCGGCAGACGACAAGGGCAACATCCCGGTCTCCTTCCGCAGCGGCACACACACGGCCGAAAAGCTGCGCATCTGCCGCCTGGCCGCCACGCTGATACCGCCCGGCGCGCTGATTTTTACCGACGCCTCCACCACTGCGCTGCACATTGCCGACAGCCTGCGGGGGCGGGAGGACATCACCGCGGTGACAAACAGCCTGCTGGCCTGCCAGCGCTTTTTGGAAAGCGGACTGCGCGTGTTTTGCACCGGGGGGCGGCTGCTACGCGACTCCATGGCCTTTGTGGGGGAGACCGCGCGCACGAACGCCGCCCGCTACAACGCCGACCTGATGTTTTTTTCGGCCTCCTCGCTGGGGGAGGACGGCATGATTTCGGACTACTCGGACGAAGAAACCGAGCTGCGCCTGAGTATGGCCGAGCACACCCGCTGTCGCGTGTTCCTGTGCGACTCGGCCAAGTTCGGCAGCCGCTCGGCCTTCAATCTCTTCCCGCTCGCAGAGGCGGATTTTGCCGTTACCGGCGCGCGCCTGCCGCCCGACATCCTCGCGCGGAGCGGAATGCGTCTCCGCACGGCCGGGGAGGCCTTTCTGTACGGGCGGGGAGAGGAATAGCCCGCGCGCTGCCCCGCGCCGCACGGGGAAGGGACGCTCAGGCGTGCAGGAAGCGTTCGGCCAGCAGATTGATATAGAACCCGCCCACCACCGAGCGCGCCTGAAAGCCCACCTGCCGGCCGTCCACCGCATCGTACCAGTCGGTCAGCGGCACCCGGTCTGGGGACTCGCACACCATGCGCCGGATGGCGGTATAAACCGCCTCGGTATAGGCCGGGTTGTCGGTCATCACGGTGGTCCAGGCCATCCAGTCCAGCTTGGTGTAATCGGCGCGGCTGTCCAGCGGGACGCCGTAGCGCCGCATCTGCCCGGTATACACCGCCACCTCCTCTTCGCTGACCTCGGGCGCAAACAGTCCCAGGCCCATCAGACGGTCCCAGATGATGTTGTATTTCAGGCTCCAGGTGTCGTCCCGGTCAAAGGTCAGCCGCCAGCCCCGGCCGCTCCGCCGCGCCTCGGCCGTCCAGCGCGCCGCCATCTCCTGCGCGGCATGGCTGTAGCGCGGCGCGTCAAACAGCTGCCCGTAGGCCCCCAGCGCCACAATGGCCTTGAGGCTGAGGTTGCAGTTGTGGGCCAGATGCCCGGCAAAATCATCGGTGCAAAGCTGGTTTTCGGGGTCATAGCCATACTCCAGCAGATAATCGGCCCACTTCTCCAGCAGGTCGCGGTTTTCCTCGGCAATCGCGCGGTTGCCGTCGGCCCGGACCGCCGCAACCACGCAGAGAATCGCGTTCCCGCACTCCTCCACCGGCATCTGCATCTCGGGCAGCAGCCGGCCGTTCTTCTCTCCGTACACCTGACCGTTGCACAGGGGATAGGTTCCGCAGTCGTGCGGGGCAAAAGGAAACTCCCAGGCAGAGGTTCGGGCATACGCGAAGATCGGGCGCAGCATTCCCCGCACCAGCTCGGGATTGAGCAGCAGATAAAGCGGGGCCGACGGATAGGTGATGTCCAGGGTGGCAATGCAGCCGTTGCTGAAATTCTCCTTGGAAAGGAACAGCAGCTCGCCGTTGCATTCCACCAGCTTGTGCGCGGCCAGCGACTGGCGGTAGGCCAGCGCCCCCACCTCGGCATAGGCAGGGCAGACCCGGCGCATCCGGGCGGTAAGCTCCCGGTCAAATTCCGCGCAGACCCGGCGCAGCTCCCCGGCCTCCTGCACGGCAGCCGACAGCATCGCGTCAAAGCTGCCGTATACCGTATGATAGTAGGCCTTCAGGGGCTGGCCGAAGTATTCGACCGACTGCACGTCGTCATAAGCAACCACAAACACGTCGCTGAGCCTGTCCGAGACTGCGCACAGCAGCGGCATGGTGCGGAACGGGACCGGCTGGGAAAAATCGCATTCCTGCTGCCGGGAGCTGATGCGCTTGCGGAACAGATTCCGCCGGTCCCTCAGAGACGAGAGCCTTGCGCCCGGATGCACCAGATGAAGATATCCCCAATCGATGCGCACATCGTCCCCGCTGCAGTGCAGAGGGGTCTGCTCCTCGGCCCCCATGGAGACATGCCCGGGCTCGGCGCGGCAAACCAGCCTCTGGCCCCGCTCGTCGCCGCAAAGATCGGCCGAGAAATCGACAGAAACCTCAAACCGATGCCCCGGCTCCAGCGGCTCCAGCTCATAGAAGATGTAGGACACCGGACGCGAGAGCACCTCCGGCCGGTCGGCCAGCAGCGGGGTCAGGAAGGTGACGCGCAGCCGGCACAGCGGGTGCGAAAAGCTGTAAACCGAGGCGGTCGGCGTGACCTCCAGCGAGGTCTGCTCCAGCGCGGGACCGTCCGTAAAATAGCTCTCAAAGGGCTCGGTTTTCCCAAGAAAGCGATAGGGCCGGCCATCCACAAACAGAACGCCAAGCATGGACTGCCGCCGGCCGGTCCAGTGGCGGGGGTGGTCGTCGGTCAGGCGGTCGGCAAAGCTCCAGATGCTGAAATACGGGTCGGTGGCAATCAGCGGAACGGCGGTCGGGCGAAATACCTGTGTCATATCGGTGCATCCTTTCAGACAGGGTCCCGTCCGGGCCTGGGGCGGCACGGGACCGGTTTGCTTACATTATATCGCACCGCACCGCGGAAAACCATGGTTTTTTGGGGCATTGACATGAGGATTTTGCGCATGATGCGAATTTGGGGGACCGAACGGCGGGCGGCCGCGCCCGTGAGAAGCGGAAACAACGTCCGGCAGGGCAGAAAGGCAGAAAGAACATGGGAAACATACGAAATCAGATTCAGAACGGGGTGCGCCGAATCCGCATCCGCACGCTGGGGCCGGGGGTTCCGGCGCAGGAGGAAATCGAGCGCTTCGGGGCAGAGGGAGAGGACGCAATCTTCCGCATCCTGCACGGGCAGTTCTCCTGCGTGCTGCGGGGAGTCATTGTCCCGCACGGCAAAAAATACCTGGAAAAGGACTTTCTGGTGCTGCACAAAGGGGTCCCGGTGGTGATTGAGGTCAAGAACTGGAAGGGCAGCATCGGCTGCGAGACCGCGGGCGGGAATTTTTATCAGGACAAGCCGGACGGCACGCGCAAAACCCTGAAAAGCCCGGTAGGCACCACCCGGCAGTTCATTCAGTGCATGAAAGCGTTTTACGGGCTGGAGCGCACGGTGGCTGGCATGGTGGTTTTTGCCGAGCCCGACTGCCGGCTGAACCTGCCGGACAGCATGAAGGGGATCCGGCTGGTTTCGGCCGCCGGGATGGTATCCGCCATCCGGGCACAGGTGCGGGAGCACGCGGGGGAACCGGGTGAGCTCCCGCCCGAACGGGTCCTGCGCTGCACCCGCATTTACAGCCGGAACAGCGAGTTCTGCAAGGGGCTGCTGGCAGACCGGGAGATTCCCTGCACCGACTCCGAGGGCCGTCAGGTGGCACTGCAGACCGACTATCTGCGCTACATCCGCATAGACCCCCAGCCCCTGCACCTGCGGGACAGACTGACCGTGACCTATACCAACGGCGCCTGCGGTGTTTTTTACAACAGCGACGCCGAGCTGACCCTGCACTGCCTGGACGGCTCGTGGCGGCGCTTTGCGCTGAACAAGCTCCGCCGCATTCTGTTCTGAGCAGGGCGGAGCCGGAGCGAGAAAGGAGGAGCCCATGCAGCACCCGGAATTGGAGAGCTACGTACCCGCGGGGCGCTATCTGGAAGGAAAGGATGCGCTGCCCGGGCGGGAATGCCGCGAGGATTTTGCCCTGTTTGCCCCGGCCCGGGACGGCAGGATCTACGCGGCGCGCGGCACGCGCCTGCGGGCGGGCTCCCGGCTGGAGCTGCCGGCGGCGGAGCGCCGCTTTCTGGAGGAGCGTCTGACCTCGTACAACCGTATCGCGCTGCTCACCGCGCAGGGGGTGGCCGTATGCTGTGCCGAGCCCTTCCCGGCCACCGGTCTGCTGCCGGTCTTCCTGCCCCAGGGGGAACCGGCCATGCTGGCGCGCTGCCTGGGATATCTCGGGCGGCCGGATACCGTTCTTTCTCCCGCCGTTGCGCGCCTGAGCGCGGAGAGCGCCGCCGGCCGGCCCGAGGAATGCTATGCCATGCTGGAGGAGCAATTTGCGGCCTGCGGGCGGATTCTGCGCCCGGACAGCGAAACCGGCTTCCGCCTGCACTGCGCCCTTGCCGCCCGGTTTGCCGGCTGCCGCGCCGACGTCCTCGCTCTGCCGGCTGGGAATCTGCCGCTTGCCCCCGCGGACCGGCTCCGCTGGATCGCGCTGCTGCTCTGTGTATTTCTGACCCTGCGCGGCGGGAGCGCCGGCGGGCCCGTGCTGGGAATGGGGGAGAACGACCGCCGCACCCTGCGCCTGCGGCTGACGCATACCCGGGAGCGCCGGGAGTCCCCGGACCGGCGCCCGGCTCCGGATTTTCTCTCCCTGCCCTGCTTTTCCGGCGTCTCCCTGCGGCAGTCCGGGCAGACATGGCTGCTGGAATTCGCCCTGCCCCGCGCCGTCGGCGATTTCGCACTCCACACCCCGATCCCGCTCCCGGCGCCCGGCGCCTTCCTCTGCCTGGAAATCGACATCGCCTGAGCTCCGGCAACCAAAACCGCGCCGCACCCCACCGGGGAGGCCGGCACCGTGCGGCCTGCCAAAGCCGACAACCGCCGGGCGACCACCCTGCCGGGGCGAACCAGCGCCAGACGGCCTATTTCGCCGCCCGCCGCCACCGCCGGCGCTCCCAAGAAAAAGCCCGGCGCGCCCCCTGCACACCGGATGCTTCCATACGGTATGCGAAAACAGGGCCGCGCCGGGAGACGCGCGTGACAGCGCAACAGACGCCCAGCAGCCGTCCTGCTGAGGCGGAGCGGAACCATACAGCCGCCCCGTTGGATCCAACAAACGCCGGACAGCGGTCCCGCCGGGGGACCGACGCCGGGCGGCCTTCCCGCCGGAGCGAACAAGAGCCGGGCGACATAATGAAACGGCTGCCGATGGAGCTGCTGCTGATGGGACGGCTGCCGGGGCCTGCGGAGGGTTCCGGCCGTCAGACCGTGCGCAGGGAAATTTCGCCGGTGCGCAGGACGGTTGCGCTGCCGTCCGGGGAACGGACGGTCAGTCCGCCGGCGCCGTCAATGCTCTCGGCCACTCCCTCGCGCCACTCTCCCTGCCGGCACCAACGCACCGTCCGGCCCAGCACGCAGGAATACGCCCGGTAGTCGGCCAGCCAGGAGCCGTCGCGCGGGTGCAGCAGCAGGGGCAGCAGCTCGCGCACCGCCGCGGCAATCAGCACCCGGCGGGGGGTACGCGGGTCGCACAGGCTTCCTGCGTCCGGCAGCTCCGGCGGGAAGGCGGCCGGGCGCAGATTGACCCCGACCCCGACAATCAGATGGGAGGGCTCCCCCAGCCCCACGGCCTCGCTGAGGATACCGCACACCTTTTTGCCGTCCAGCAGCAGGTCGTTGACCCATTTGATGCGCACCTGCCGGCCCGCGGTCTGCCGGATGGCCCGCATCACCGCCACCGAGGCGGCGCAGCTGGCGCTGACCGAGGACGAGAGCAGCTCGGACAGGGGCAGCAGCAGCGAAAAATACACACCGCTGCCGGCAGGGGAATAAAAGCCGCGCCCGAGGCGCCCCCGCCCGGAGGTCTGCTGCCCGGCGGCAATCAGCGCAGCCGTCTCGCCTGCCAGGAACAGGCGGCGCGCCTCGGAACTGGTGGAATCGCACACGGGCAGCACCCGCAGGGTCAGGGCCTTGCCGCAGGGCCCCAGGGCCGCGCGCAGGCTTTGTACGGTCAGAATATCATCCATTGCTTGTCACCATCCGCCCCTGCCGCGCGGTCGCGCCGGCCGGGCTGTCCTTTTTGTCAGAAAATTTTGCAAACCGAAAGGAGCCGCATATGCCGCACATTCTTGCCGAAACCCCGGAGCTGACCGTAGCGGTCAAGCCGCCCGGGCTGATTTCGGAGCAAACCCCGGACGGCACGGGCTTTGCGGACCTGCTGGCCACGCGCAACGGGGGATACATTGGCACGGTGCACCGCCTGGACCGCGGCGTTGGAGGCGTGATGCTGTACGCCAGAACCCCGGAGGCCGCAGCCAGGCTCTCGCGCGCCGCACAGGAGCACCGGCTGGGCAAGGAGTACCTCGCCGTTCTGGAGGGCGTGCCGCAGTCCCCCACGGGAGAGCTGCGCGACCTGCTGTATTACGACCGCGCAAGGGGCAAGGCCTTTGCGGTCGGGCGGCAGCGCAAGGGGGTAAAGGAGGCGGTGCTCCTCTACCGCGTCATCCGCACCCGCCCGCATCCCGAAACCGGCAGACCGCTGACGCTGGCGTCGGTCAGGCCGCTGACCGGCAGAACCCACCAGATCCGCGTGCAGTTTGCCTCCCGCCGCCTGCCCCTGCTGGGCGACCGCCGGTACGGCGGCAGCGGGGACACCGGCATTTCCCTTTGGTGCCGCAGCATCACCCTGCCCGCGCACAACGGGACACCCCAGCGGACCTATGCGCTTGACCCCACAGGAGCCCCTTGGGACTGGCTGCGCTGAGCCCCGCCGCACCGGCGGCGCCGGCCCCCGCCCGGCACGGCAGACGTGTAACGTCTGCCGTTTTTTTGCGTGTTCTGCCGCCCCCGGCCGCACCGCTCCGCCCGGCTCAGATGACATACCCGCAGATGCAGACACAGTGCAGAACACTGCCGACCAGGCAGAACAGATGGAACACCGAGTGCATCCACTCCCGCCGGGAGCCCAGCCCGTAAAACAGCAGCCCGAGCAGGTAGACGCCCCCGCCCGCCAGCAGCAGGCACATGCCGGTCGGGCCTATCAGCGCGGAGAGGTCCCCCGCACGCACAAACAGGAAAATTCCCATCAGCACATACATCAGGACCGCAATCGACCGGAAGCGCTTCATATTGACGCACAGCAGGGCAATCCCGCCGATGGCCATTCCCCAGACCAGCGCGTAAAACAGCCATCCGCTGCCCGCACCGCACCGGGCAATCAGCCCCAGCAGGCAGGGGGTGCAGGTTCCGGCAACCAGAACAAAGATGGAGCAGTGGTCCAGCAGCCGGAAGATTTTTTTGTCCCCGACCGCGGCAAACGGCAGCCCGTGATACACGCTGGAGGCCCAGTACAGCAGCATCAGCGATGCCCCGTAAATCACGCCGCCGGCCAGCCCCATATCCGAGCGGGCGCAGAAAACCGCCGCCACAAGCATCCCCACGCCGATGAAGCAGCCGACGATGTGCGAGATCATATTCAGCAGATCCTCCCGCCGGGTGTACAGGGGGAAGCCGTCCTTGTTCTTTTTCGCACGGCCGATGAATTTCCCCGTATAGGGGAAGATGTATTTGTCCAGAAATTCGTCCATTGGTCTCTCACTCCCAATCCGGCACGGTCACGGCCTTCCGGCAGGAAATCCGCAAATCCGCAAACAATTGCTCCAGCCGTTCCTCCAGCAGGGGCTCGCGGACGGTCCGCAGGAGGGTCAGGCAAAGGGTGTCCCCCAGGGTCAGCATCGCACAGCTGTAGGGAGAGCCCGGCCGTGCGCTGAAAAAAACCGGGATCTCGTCGATATACGGCCTCATCTGCGGAGGCAGCGAAAGCGCCCCGAGGCTGGAAAAGGTCAGCGTGCTGCCGGCGGACGGAGCATCCAGCGCGCCGCGCACCAGCCGCTGCTGGAAGGAAAGCGGCAGCAGCCGGCAGGCGTGCAGCCCTGCCGCAAGACTGTACGCGCGGCAGCGGCCGGCCAGCCGGCCGGGCTCCAGCGCCCACCGCATATACCGGCGGAACCCATCGCAGAGCGCGGGCAGCTCCATGCTGTCGGCGTCCGGATTCACCTCGGGGTAGACGTTGAGTGAAAAGTTCTGCAGGGTACGGCAGGAAAGCCGGGTGCGCAGATTGACCGGGACGCTCAGCCGGATTTTCCGGCGCTGCGCCTGCGCAGGCCCGGCCAGCTGCACCTGCCGGATGCCCAGGAACAGCAGGGCCGCCACATATCCGGTGACGCTGACGCCCTGCTCCTGCGCCAGCCGCCGGAGCTGCCCGGCCGGCAGCCGGAACCGGGTGAGCCGCGCCCGCGAAGGGTGCTCCGGCGTACCGGCCAAGCGATAGACAGGCCCCCGGCGGCGCGCGCCGGAAAGGCCGCGCCCGCAGGCCCGGTAGCCGTCGGCCGTCCACTCCGGGCCCGGGGGCGCGGGCAGCTCCTCTGCCATGCGCGCGTCCCCGTATTTCAGCGCAAGGTACCCGCCGGTCAGATCCATTTTTGCCCGGACGCGGACGCCGCCGGCGTCCCCGGTGCCCAGGACCAGCGCCTCTCCGACGCACGGGAAGCGGGACAGGCGGGTTTCCAGCTCCTCCGGGTAAATATTTTTGCCGTTCCCGGTCACAATCCTCCCCGGGCAAGAATTTCGCCGACCCCTTCGGCATTCGGGCGGTCGATTTTCAGCTGAATGCCCGGCATGGCAATGCCCGTGGACCGTGGATTCAGATAAAAATCGTTGTTGCCGGCCAGCAGCGGGGCGCATTCGGTCAGACCGTAGCCCTGCAGGGTGCGGATGCCCAGCGACGCAAAATCCTCCACCAGCGCCGGGTCCAGGTCCGCCGCGCCGACAATCATCAGCCGCAGCCGGCCGCCCAGCGATTTGCCGACCCGGGCGCGGATCAGCCGGCGCAGCGGAAACGGCACGGCAGCCATTGCCCCGGCCAGGCGCCCGGCCTCAAACAGCGGCCGGTAGCGCTTCGGACATTCCCTGGCGACGGAATGGCAGATGCGCCTGCTGAGCACGCCCAGCAGCGCCGGGACCACCACCAGCACGGTCGGGGAGTATTCCACGATGTTTTTCTGGATTTTCGTCAGCCCTTCGCAGTAGGTGATTTTGGCCCCGCGCGACAGGGGCAGCAGGCAGTTCAGGGTGCATTCGTAGGTGTGGTGCAGCGGGAGAACCGACAGCGTCACATCCTGCGGCCGGATCTTCACCGCCCGCACCGTCGAATAGATATCCGAGCAGATGGCAAACTGCGAAAGGCACACCCCCTTGACGCTGCCCGTGGTACCCGAGGTGAAAATCAGCACCTGCATCCGGTCCGGTGCAATGAAAATCCCGTCAATGGCTGCCACCTCGGCCGGGGTGGGCTCCCCGCTTCCCTCCTCCAGCCCGGAAAAGCGGTACACCCGCAGCCCCTGCGGCAGCGCGGGGAGCAGGTCCTGCGCCATTCCGTCGGCCAGGCAGACCGCCCGGCAGTCAGCAGAGCGGACAAAGTTGGCAATGTCGGCGGCCTGCAGTTCCCTGTCCAGCGGAACGGCCACCCCCACCGTTGCGGCGGCAACATAGGCCAGCACCCACTCGTAGCAGTTGGGGCCCGTCACGGCAATGCGCGCCCCGCGCAGCCCGTCGGCCGCCAGCCGCGCGCACAGCGCGTAATACCGCTGCCGGAATTCCCGGTAGCTGATTTGCCGCAGCCAGCCGTCCGCGGTTTTGATTGCAAACGCCGTGCGCCTGCCATAGTGCGCGGCGCTGTGGTTGATCAGCTCGCGGAAATCCGCAAATCTGGTTTCCCTGTACCATTGTCCGTCGTGCTTCATGATTCTGTATTCCCTCCCCGATCATTTGTCCATTGACAAATTGCCTGTTGTGTACTATAATGACAGCGGCAGGAGACCGGAATGTCAAGAATCAGTATTGGCAAAATCGGTGTGCTTCCGACAGGAACAAAACAAACTGTCGGAAACACAGCAATTCCAAATGAAAAGTTTTTGTAAACAAAGGAGGAAGCCGAGCGATGGCAGAAAGTAGACGGGAGCGCATGACCAGGCAGATGACTCAGGACGCCTATTTCCGGCTGATACTGGACGGCCGGAAGCAGAAGCTGTCGGTCACCGAAATCTGCAAGGAAGCCGATGTGAACCGGACCTCCTTTTATGCGCATTACGAGGACGTTGTCATGCTGCGCCGGGACATTGAGAACCATGTGCTGAGCCAGATTCCCGTCCTGTCGGAGCCCGACGCCATCACCTCGGACCGGCAGTTTGTGGAACTCCTGGAGCGCTTTTTTGCATACATCCAGGAAACCAGCGCATGTTCCGCGTCCTGATTCTGCAGCCCGACAGCCTGGCCTTTACCCGGCGGCTGGTGGAAGCGGTGCTGGACAAATACCGCGCCGCAGCCGGGCCGGGGGATGCGCTGCTGGCAAGGTACGAATACCTGTTTATCGTCAGCGGTGTGATTGGCCTGCTGGGGGACTGGATTGAGGCCGGCTTCCCCATCGGCGCAAAGGAATTTGCCGACGTGGTGCTGAAAATGGCGCTTGCCGCCGCATCGTGCGAAAAGGAAATCCAGCGCTGAAGCGACCGCTGCGGCAAAGGCCGCGCAGGGGGCCGCCTCCCGGGGAGGCGGCCCCCTGAATCCGCCCGCCGGAAGGCCGGACTCCCTCGCAGGGGTCTGCCCGTCATTCCTCCCGGTCGTCCGGACGGCGGCGGACACGGTCGCGCACCCATGCAGCGGCGGCCGAGACATGCACGCACAGCCATCTGCCCGCGCGGACCAGCGCGCGGCCAATCTGCCGGCGGAAGCGGACGCACAGCACCACCAGCACCACCAAAGCCACCAGCACGGCGCAGAGAATGGGCACCATTACGGTCAGGAAGGGGTCGCGGGTGCTGTCGGTACCGGCGATGTCCTGCTTTTCCACCGGAGTAAAGGTGGCGGTGTAAACCGGCGAGCGGTTCTCCCCGGCGGCCACGCTGACATAGGGGGACCAGCCCGCAAAGGTATAGGTGTAGCGGTCGTCCTCGGGTCGGGTCGGGTCGGCCGGCAGAGGAATTTCCTCGCCGAAAAACAAATCCATCTCGGAAACCACGGTACCTTCCACCACAAAGCTGACGTGATAGACAATCCTTGTCACCTTCAGTTCCACCGACACCGCGCCGCGCGGCATGACAAAGGACTGCGTGACGGTCTCGCGCGTACCGTCGGCATACACCAGCTCGGCAGAGGAAATCTCATAGCCGTAGGTGCAGTTGGCGTTCAGCTCCACCACCGCGCCGGCCGGCATGTGCTGCGGGAAGGCGGTGAGGTTGCAGTTTTCGGTCGGGTCGCTGAAGCTGAGCTGATACTCCGGGCAGAAGAGCATCTGTGCGCCGGGAGTGACCGAGAGTTCGGCGCGGCCGTCGGCATAGCGGGTCAGCTCCGCCTCGGTCCGCTCCCCGCCGTTGGTCAGATGATAGACCATGGCATACATGCCGGCCGACGGCGCATAGGTCACCGTCACCGGCAGCGCCTGTGCAAAGGAGACCTCCACCCCCGCGCTGTCGAGGCAGCGCAGGCGGAACAGCACCGCCTCCTCGGTCTCCCCCGCGGACTGCGTCCACTCCAGCTTGGTGCACAGGGCATCGCCCAGCGCGTCCAGCAGGGCGGGGCTCAGGGTGACCGACCAGCTGCCGCCCGACGCGGCAGCGCCGGCCAGCAGACCAGCCGCCATCCGGGGCGGCAGGCTCTCCCAGCGCAGCACCAGGCTTTTGCCCTGCTCCCGGGCGTACTGCGCGGCGGCCGCAAAATTGACCGCCGGCTGCTCCGACACCAGCGTCACGGCGGTATCCGAGTGCTCGGCCGCACAGGCGGAGCCGTCATTGCCAACCCCCAGCACGGTCTCCTGGTAGCGCGCGGTATAGGTGACGTCCTCTGTCACCGCCCGCAGGGCGCGGTCCCAGCCGAGGAAGGTATACACCCGGTCGTCCGGCGCGCGGGAGGGGGTCACGGGGCATTCCGGCATCTCCCCGTAGGTGTGCTGCGAGGTGAGAACGCGGTCCCCGAGATCCCAGCTAACGGTATAGGTCCGGGGCGACTCGGTATACTGCGCTGTATATACGGCGTCGCCCTGCACGGGCGTTACGGCCGGGGACCAGCCTGCAAAGGCATACTCCAGGCTGTCGGCCGGCCGGTCGGTGCTCACCGGGCAGACCGGGGTATCCCCCCAGTGGTAGACCTGCGTCACGGTTTTGCCGTTGACCACCCAGCTGATGCGGTACTCCCGCTCCACTCGCCGGTAAAGCGGGGAGAGCGAGAGATTTTCGGTCACCGACTGCAGATTCACGGTCTGCCCGGTCTCCCCGCCGTCGCGGGATACCCAGCCAAGGAACAGATAGGTATATTGCGCGTCGGCCGGGCGGGCGGCGTCCGGCGGGGTCACCGAGGCGCCGTATTCCACCAGCGCCTCGCCAAGCTTGTTGCCCTGCCAATCGTAAAAGGTGACGGTTTTCTTGTTGGTCAGCGAGCGCAGGCAGGAGACCGTCTCGCGCACCGCAAACAGCTGCGCCGTTCCCCGCGGCTGCCGCTGCGGCAGAATGCCGTCCTCCAGCTCCCCTGCCAGCGCAACGGCCTCGTCCGACAGGTCGGGGCGGACGGGCGGCTCGCCAACGGGCGGGTCCACCGGCGTGGGAGCCTGGCCGGGGTCGGCCACCACGGCCGGGGCCGGGCCGGGGTCGGCCACCACGGCCGGTGCGCCGGTTTTGGAGGGATCCTCCATATCCTCAAAATCCTTGACCGGCTTTTCGACCGGCTCCGGGATATTGTCGGGCAGCACCACCTCCACCTCGGGCAGCGTAACGCCGGCGGGGTGCGCATGGTTGCTGTCGGCCAGCAGCAGGGGGGCCTCCACCAGCTCGGCGACGGTTTCGCTGTGATATTTGGATACGGTCTGGGACGGGTCCAGCGTCTCGGCGTCGTTCAGCGCGCAGGAAAGCACATAGAGCTGCCCCAGGAACTGGTGAAAATGCTCCACCTTGTCCTTGGTGCGCGGATCGTTCCGCATGGCGGTTTGCAGGCCGCTGTTGGCGTAGTAGATGTTACGCAGCGCCCGGTTCAGGGCGTTGACGCCGTCCCGGATGGCCTCAAAATTCGCGGTATAGTAGGCAAATTCGGCCCGGTAGCGCTCCAGCTCGGTGGCATAGTCGGCCGAGCGCACCTCGGCGTAGCCCCGGAGCACCGGGCGCAGCGCCTGCGTGGCGTCGTAGGCAGCGTCAATCGAGTCGGGATCGACCACCGCATACTTGATGAGCTCCTCGCGGTTGGCCAGCACCATGTCCACGGTGGCGCCCATCACCCCGCCGTAAAACTGCCAGCCGTGGCTGTCCGATACGAACATGCTCTCCATGATATTCAGCCGGGAGAGCGCGCCCTCCAGCTCGCCGAGATACCGCTCATAGGCAGCGTAAACTTCGGTATACTCCTGCCGGAACGCCTCGTAGGCATAATATGCCGCCTCGGCCTCCTCATAGGCCTTTTTCTTTTCCAGATACACGGCATAGGCCTGCACCTGCGCGTCATACTCCGCCTTTGCGGCCAGATATGCGTCATAGGCGGCTTTTTTCTCGTCATACGCCTGCTTGACGGCCAGATACGCGGCATAGGCCTCGCTGTCGGCTTCGTACTGCGCCAGGGCGGCAAGATAGTCACGGTAGGCGCTGTCCGCACTGTCGTAGCTTTCCTTGGCGGCCTCATAGGCCTGCATCTGCTCCAGTGCATCCTGCGCGACCGCATACGGCAGCGTCAGCAGCTCGTCCGCCGTCCCTGCCGATATTTCCACCTGCCAGACAAACTCCACATCCAGGGTAAAATCGTCCGAATTCCAGATGCCGTCAAACTGGCAGACATAAGAGTCCTCTCCCTGCGGCGCCTGCAGCTGCTCGGTATAGACGCCGTCCTGATAGTGCAGGGTCACCGCATCGGGGACCCAGCGCACGGCCTGCCCGTTGGAGGCCTGGTAGAGGTAAGACTGCACCTGTACGGTCAGGCGGCCGGCCTCTCCGTCATATGCCGTTGTCACCGTTGTATCGGGAATGCTGCGGTTGTAGCGCAGAGAAACCTCCACCATCGCGTCCAGCGCTGCGCGCTCGGCCTCGGTCAGCGGAGCCTCGCTCTCGCCGAACAGCGCCTCAAACAGTGCCGAGGCGGTGACCGCAATCTCTCCCTCCTCCGGGGTTTTCTCCGCCCGGGGAGCGGCCGCGGCCGTGGTTCCGAACAGGGTCAGCAGGCACAGCAGGCCCGCAATCCACACCGGCAGACGGCCGGCCATCCTTGTTTTTTTCATCTGGGTTCCGTTCTCTCCGTAAAAGGTTGCTGCCATGGCAATGCCCGGCCGGAGCGCCGCAGCTGCGGGCGGGGCTATTCCCCCCGCCGCGGCCGCGCGGGCTCTTACCGTATATCATACCATATCCGGCCCGAAATGTCAAGATTCCGCCCGGCACTTCGGTGTTTCTTTACATTTTGTTTCTATTTCGGAGACGCTTTGCGGGGGCGCCTCCCATGGGGAGCGCCCCCGCAAAAGCCGGCCCAAGACGCTGCTGCGGTCTGCCGTTTTCCTCCGGCTTACCCGGCGTTCTGTTCCGGTGGCCGGCTGGCCCGGCAGCTGCGCACAAAGCGGTCGATCTGCCGCTGGGAGCGCAGAATCACCGTTTTTTCCGCATACTGCTTTGCAATCCGGCGGTAATGCGCCCGGACGCTGTGTCCGCGTCCCTTCCAGAGGATCCAGCAGACAAATTCGGCGTCCAGCTTCTCCGGGCACCCGGGGGACATGTCCTCGCGGGTGGTATTCCTGTATTTCCGGTACCGCTTCCAGCAGCGGAACAGGCTGACCAGGCGCGGGAACAGCATCAGGACAATCCGGTCGGCCTGCTCCAGCCGCTCCTCCTGCGCAAAGCGGCGATAGCTGCCGTCAATGACCCATTCGGCGTGCGTATCCAGAAACGCCCGCACCATGCCTTGCGCCTCCTCCCGGTCCCGGATCTGCCAGCCCGGCAGAAACTGCACGCTGTCCAGATGCAGCACCGGCAGCCCGTACAGCGCGCCCAGCTTCCGCGCCAGCGTGGATTTTCCGCTCCCGCTGTAGCCCAAAATCGCAATTTTCATCGGGCTTCTCCTCACAGATGAATCTGAAACATGCCGAAATCAAATACCCCGCTTCCCTGCTCCAGCTCCCCGCTCTCGGCAAGGCGGCAAAAGCCGTTTGCAACGTCGCCGATCAGAGACACCGGAACATCCAGCCGGTGGTGCCCCGGGAACAGCCTGTTCACCGCCAGCTCCCCCACCCTTTGCACCGACTGCCGGAACAGGAGCGGATCGGTGGAAGGATAAAAAGCGTCCAGACAGCCCGCGTAAATCAGATCGCCGGAAAACAGATACCCCCGCTCCGGCTCATAAAAGCAGCAATGCCCCGGAGAATGTCCGGGGGTATGCAGAACGGTCAGACGGCGGTCTCCGAAATCCAGAAGCTGCCCGTCATGCAGCAAACGCCGGGGCCTTCCCTGAAAAATCCGGTAGTCCTCCGGGCGGAAATCATCGGGAAACCGGCAGGGTCTGCGCAACAGATTGGCCAGCACAGCGTCGCGGGAGAGCGGAAAGCCGCCCTCCAGCCAGCCCGCCTCTGCCTCATGCACGGCAATGTCATCAAACCGCGCATGCCCTCCGATGTGATCCCAGTGCGCGTGCGTAGTCAGCACGGCGACCGGAAGAGACGTCAGCTCCTCCACAGCCTGCCGGATGTCGCCGACGCCAAGACCAGTGTCAATCAGCACCGCGTTGCGCGATGCCAGCAGGAGGTAGCAGTGCGTCTCCTCCCAGTGCCTGTATTCACTGACGGCATAGGTTCCGGCATCCAACCGCTCCACAGTAAACCACCCGCCAAGATCCGGCCGCCTGCCGCTTCTTTCTCCCATGCCGTCACCCGAACCGACCCGCATATGCGCTCACCTTTCTTTCTCACTGCTGTTTTGGATGCGCTCCAGCGCCTGTGCGCCGAAAATCAGGCGCACCGTCTCGCACAGCTCAGGGGGCGGCGGACAGGCAAAGCGCATTTCCTGCCCGGTGCGGGGATGGCGCAGCCGCAGCTCCCCCGCGTGCAGGCACTGCCCACGGATCAGCGCGCGGTGGTGCGTCTCGAACGCGGTGTGATTGCTGCCGTATACCGGGTCGCCCAGCAGCGGATGCCCGATCGAGGAGAGATGCACACGAATCTGATGCGTGCGTCCGGTTTCCAGCTCGCAGCGCAGCAGCGTAAAGGCCGCCCCATCGGCAGTTCCCCGGGCGAGCACCTGCCAGTGCGTCACGGCCTCCCTGGCTCTGCCTTCGGGATTGCGGATCACGGCCATGCGCTTGCGGTCGGTGGGGTGCCGGCCGATCGGGGCGTTGACCGTGCCGCTCTCTTCGCGCAGATTCCCCAGCGCAACCGCGGTATAAACCCGGCGGATGCGGTGCTCCTTCAGCTGCGCGGCAAGCGCCAGATGGGCCGCATCGTTCTTGGCCGACACCAGAAGCCCGCTGGTGTCCTTATCGATGCGGTGAACAATGCCGGGGCGGATCACACCGCCCACGCCCGAGAGCGAGCCGCCGCAGTGCCAGAGCAGCGCGTTGACCAGTGTGCCGTCCGGGTTGCCGGCCGCCGGATGCACCACCATGCCCGAGGGCTTGTTCACCACAATGATGTCGTCGTCCTCATACACCACATCCAGCGGCAGATCCTGCGGCACGGCCTCGCAGGGCTCGGGCGCGGGCAGAACAATTTCCACCCGGTCGCCCGCCCGCAGCCGGTCGTTTTTGGCGGCCGGCATGCCGTTGCACCGCACATATCCGTCGGCAATCAGCCGCGCCGCGGCAGACCTGGTCACCCCGGCCGCCTCGGCCACCGCCTGATCCAGCCGCTGCCCGGCCATATCTGCGCCGGCCTCCAGCACCAGCGGCTCCGGGACTTCCTCAATGCGGCACATGCTCGTCCTGCCCGTCCGCTGCCTCCGGCCCGGGGGCCGTGGGCGTTTCTCCCGGCTGCCCGGGGGGCGGGGATGCCGGGCGCCGTCCCCCGTCCGCCAGCGCTGCCTCCCCGGGCGCCTCTGCCGCCTGTCCGGCTTCCGGACTGGCGGGCGGGGCGGCGGACGGCGGGGGTTCCGTGCAGGGGGCGTCCCCCGCATGGCCGACTTCCGGGGCGGCGGACGGCGGGGGTTCCGTAGAGGGGGCGTCCCCCGCATGGCCGTCCTCTGCGGGCGCGGCTCCGGTCTGACGGCTCCGGCGGGCGGCCCGCACCTCGCGCACCTCGCCGACAATCAGATACACAATCAGAATACCCGCCCCTACCGTGACAAAGGAATCCGCCACGTTGAAAACCGCAAAGTTGATCAGGGTAAAATCGATGAAATCGATCACATATCCCAGCATCACGCGGTCAATCATGTTCCCGATTCCCCCGCCGATGATCATGGCCAGGCTGACCTTGACCCAATTGCCCAGCCGGCAGAAGCGGAACAGGTAAACCGCCAGCCCCACAATGGCCAGCGTGGAGATGAGCATGAACACCCAGCGGTGGCCGCTGAGGATGCCGAAGGCCGCCCCCTCGTTTTTGACAAATGTCAGGTGCAGCACATCCGGCCAGAGCCGGAAGGAGGGCTCCCCCTGCAGATAAATCACCGCCAGCCATTTGGTGAGCTGGTCGAGGCAGACCGAGCCGAGGATAATTGCAATCAGAATCAGTGTCACCGCCGATTCTCCTTTCTTGTACGGGGGTCAGAGCTTGAGAATCCTGCGGCAGCGCTCGCACAGGAAGCCGCCGTCCCCGGTCCTCAGCCCCTGGGTGGAATAGCACCAGCAGCGCTCGCACTTGCAGCCGTCGGCCGGCTCCACCAGCACGCCCACGCCCGAGTCTCCCTCGGTATGCGCGCCCGCCGGCGCGGCGCCCCGCTCCAGCTTCACGCCCGAGACAATGAACACGGTCTCCAGCTCCCTGCCAAAGCTCTCCAGCAGAGAAAAGAGGTCGTCGTCCCCGGTGTAGAGCGTCACCTTTGCCTCGAGCGATTTGCCCACCATCTTTTCGGCACGGGCCAGCTCCAGCGCCTTCATCACATCGTCCCGCATATCAAACAGGCGGTCCCAGCGCGCGCGCACCTCGGGGAAGGCCAGCGCCTCGTCATAGGACGGCAGCGCATTGAGGAACACGCTCTCGCGCACGTCTGCCGCGCGGTGCGGGATGGCCTGCCACATCTCCTCGGCCGAGAACGCCAGAATGGGCGCCAGCAGCCGGGTCAGCCCCGAGAGCAGGAAATACATGGCGGTCTGCGCGCTGCGGCGGGCCGTGCTGCCGGCCGGCTCACAGTACACCCGGTCCTTGGTGATGTCCACATACAGCTTGGAGAGCTCGGTGGTGCAGAAGTTGCTGATCTCGTGGTAGACGATGTGGAATTCGTAATCGTCATACGCCCGGCGCACCTTTGCGGTCAGGTCGTTCATGCAGGAGACGACCCAGCGGTCGATCTCGGGCAGAGACTCCAGGGGCAGCATGTCGGCGTCGGGGTTGAAATCGGCAAGGTCGGCAATCAGAATGCGCACGGTATTGCGGATTTTGCGGTAGGCGTCCGAAAGCTGGCGGAAGATGGGATCGGACACCCGCACGTCCACGCGGTAATCCGACGAGGCCACCCACAGGCGCACCAGGTCGGCGCCGTATTTGGGAATCACATCCGAGGGCAGCACGCTGTTGCCAAGCGACTTGTGCATGGCCCTTCCCTCTCCGTCCACCACCCAGCCATGGGTGAGCACGGTCCGGTAGGGCGCCTCCGGATCCCTGCCCGCCCCCACGGCCGTGAGCAGCGAGGATTGGAACCACCCGCGGTACTGGTCGGCCCCCTCGAGATAGAGGTCTGCCGGCCACTTCAGGTCGGGGTTGTCGTGCAGCACCGCAAAGTGAGAGGAGCCCGAGTCGAACCAGCCGTCCAGCGTGTCGGTCTCCTTGGTGAAGCGCCGGCCGCCGCAGTGCGGGCAGGCAAAGCCCTCGGGCAGCAGCCCGGCCGCATCCCGCTCGTACCAGATGTTGGAGCCGTGCGCGGCGAACAGCTCCGAGACCGCGTCAATCGTCTCGTCGGTGCAGACCGGCTTGCCGCAGTCCTCGCAGTAGAACACCGGAATCGGCAGACCCCAGTGGCGCTGACGCGAAATGCACCAGTCGGCGCGGTCGCGCACCATCTGCCGGATGCGCTCGCCCCCCCATTCTGGCAGCCACTGCACCCGCCCGCAGGCGCGGATGGCGGCGTCCTTGAAGGACTCCACCGAGCAGAACCACTGCGGCGTGGCGCGGAAAATGACCGGCTGCTTGCAGCGCCAGCAGTGCGGATACTCGTGCTGCAGCTCCTCGGAGGCAAACAGCGCGCCGCTCTGCTTCATATCCTCATAAATGGCCTTGTTGGATTGGTCATAGCGCAGGCCCGCAAACTTCCCTGCCTCCGCGGTCTGGTATCCCCGGTCGTCCACCGGCACCAGCGGGGGCAGCCCGTAGCGCCGGCAGGTGATGTTGTCGTCCGCGCCGAAGCCGCCGGCCGTGTGCACGCAGCCGGTGCCGCTCTCCATGGTCACATAGTCGGCGCACACCACCAGCGAATCGCGGTCAAGGAAGGGATGCCGCGCGGTCATATATTCAAACTCCTGCCCCGGCATGGTGGCCAAAATCTCGTAGTGTCCCACACCGCCGGCCTGCATGGTCTTCTCACAAAGGGCTCCGGCAACAATATACACCTCGCCGTCCGCGGCCCGGGCCAGCACATAGTCCTCGGTCGGGTTGAGCGCAATGGCCTGGTTGCCGGGCAGGGTCCAGGTTGTGGTGGTCCAGATGACAAAGCAGACCTGCTCCGGGTCGCACAGACCGGCCAGCCGGCCCTTGTCGTCCGCCAGGCGGAATTTGACATAAACCGAGGTGCAGGGGTCGGTCTGGTATTCGATTTCGGCCTCGGCCAGCGCGGTTTCGTCATGCGGGCACCAGTACACCGGCTTCATGCCCTTATAGATATACCCCCGCTTGTACATCTCACCGAACACCTTGACCTCCCGCGCCTCAAACGAGGGGTTCATGGTCAGGTAGGGGTGCTCCCAGTCGGCCGTGACCCCCAGCCGCCGGAACTGCTCGCGCTGCCGGTTGACAAAATCCTGCGCAAAGCCCTGGCAGGCCCGGCGGAACTCGGGAATCGACATCTTCTTGCGGTCGAGCTTGTTCTGTTTGATGATGGCGGATTCAATCGGCATTCCATGGTTGTCCCACCCCGGGATGTACGGCACCCGGCAGCCGCCCATCAGCTTGCTTTTGTTGATGATATCCTTGAGGATTTTGTTCATCGCGGTGCCCATATGGATGTTGCCGTTGGAAAACGGGGGGCCGTCGTGCAGCAGGAAGAGCGGCTTTCCGGCCGCGTGCTCCTGCATTTTTTCGTACAGGCCGATGGAATCCCAATACGCGAGCATATCCGGCTCCCGCTGGGGCAGGTTGGCCCGCATCGGGAAATCGGTTGCGGGCAGGTTCAGTGTGCTGGTGTAGTCCTTTGCCATGATTTTCTCTCCAGTTTACAGAATTGATGCGGAGCCCGGGACGAGCGCGGCTCCGGCAGACAGACCGCCGGTGTCGCAAACAAAAACCGCCCCACAGCCACAGCCATGAGACGGATGCTCTCCGCGGTACCACTCATCTTCGCCGGAACATCCGGCGCACCTCCGGTCGGCAAAAAGCGCTCAACCGTTCGCCTTAACGCGGCGGCACGTGCGCGCTTACCACCCACGGGGCTTGGGCGCGCCGACTCGGAAGGGATACCGATTGAACACCGCAGGCGTCCTGCTTGCACCGTCCGCAGGCTCTCTGCACGTCGTCGGTGTTCCGGCGCTTCGTCATCGTCTTTCCATATAATATACCACATTTTTTCGGTTTTGTCAAGGTCCTTCTGCCCTGTTTTCCGAAGAATCCCCCGAAATCTTTTCATTTTTTAGAATAAGAACTGTTCTTTTTCTTGAAAAAAGAAAAAATATGACAAAAATCGGGCTTTTCACATATGCTGGAATGGAGACCCGCGGGCATCCCCGCGCGCGTCCCCGGCCCGATGAATCAGAAAAAGGAGAATGCAACCATGTATGAAAAGAATCAACCCCCGGCCTGGCGCCGCTCCGGTGACGAGTTCCTGCGCCGGATGAGCTGCGGCGACCTGCCCGGGAAAAGTCTGCCCACCATGAATGTCCCCGTGCCCGCGCCGGAGGCCGCTCCCCCGGCCGGCACAGCCTGCGGATGTGCGGGAATGCCCTCGCTGGCCATGGTCTACTCGCCGGTACAGGAATGGCGGAATCTGCTCCCCCCGCAGCAGGCGCTGCAAAACGGATCGCTGTTCGGCGAGCTGGTCAAGCCCTTTATGGGGCGCAGCATCTGCCGCGGCACGCGCTGAAAGGAGGTTCCCGCATGAACAACGGAAGCAACAACCGCTGCGCACAGCTGCTGCAGCAAATCCGGGAAATCGATTTCTGCATTGTGGAGATCGCGCTGTTTCTGGACGCGTATCCCGACCATCCCCAGGCGCTGGAATATTACCGCCGCTTAACCGATGAGCGCGCCAAGGCCATGGAGCAGTACGAGTCGGCCTGCGGGCCGCTCACCATTTACGGCAACCGGAGCGCCGACGCATGGGATTGGGTCAAAACCCCATGGCCCTGGGAGCCCGACGCCGACTGAGCGCCATAGACTACAGAAAGGACACACGAACCGCTATGTGGATTTATGAAAAGAAACTGCAATACCCGGTCAAAATCAAAACACCGAACGCGCGCACCGCGCAAATCATCATCTCGCAGCTCGGCGGACCGGACGGCGAGCTGAATGCCAGTATGCGCTATCTCAATCAGCGCTACTCCATGCCCTATCGCGACATCACCGGCATTCTGACCGATGTGGGAACCGAGGAGCTGGCACACCTGGAGATGGTGGCAAGCATCCTGCATCAGCTGACCCGGAACCTGAGCGAGCAGGAAATTGCCGGCAGCCCCTTTGCAACCTATTTTGTGGACCATACCACGGGAATTTATCCGGTGGCCGCCAGCGGCTTTCCGGATACCATGAGCGCGATTGCGGTCAAGGGGGATGTGCTGACCGACCTGAACGAGGACCTTGCCGCCGAGCAGAAGGCCCGCACCACCTATGACAATATCCTGCGTCTGGTGGATGATCCCGATGTGCGGGACCCCATCAAGTATCTGCGCGCCCGTGAGGTGGTGCACTACCAACGGTTTGCCGATGCGCTCCGCCTTGCGCAGGATCACCTTGACAGCCGCAACTTTTACGCCATCAACCCCGAATTCGACCGTCCCATGCCCAAAAAATAACTCCTGGAGAAGACCTTGGAGGGGCCGCCTCTTTCGCAGAGGCAGTCCCCTCCAAACCTCCCCCTGCGAGAACTTCCCCGGCACGGGCCCCTGTCGGAAAGAGCTTTGCCAGAGAGGAAGACCTTGGAGGGCCCGGCCTCTCC
>CALWQR010000001.1 GCA_944383705.1 uncultured Clostridia bacterium | reverse complement strand
TGTGCCGGGGAAGGTCTCGCCGGGGGAGGCTTGGAGGGACCGGCCTCTCCTTAAGAGGCGGGTCCCTCCAAGGTCTTCTCCATCGGAGGGAATCTTCTCAGGCGGGGCCATCCAAGGTCTTTCCCTCTGTTACGAGATATGAATTCTGCGGCGGAGGGGGATGATGCCGGCGGGCGGAGAGCGTCTGGCAACCAGATCGCGCAGGGAGCCCTCAAACAAGCAATAGGCGCCGGGGAGCATGGCGTAATCGACGGGGTGCATCAGGGAGATTTCCTTGGGCAGGATAACCGCCTGGCTGTTTTGCAGGATATAACCGACAAATTCGGCGCAGAAGAAGTAGCGCTTGCGGGAGAACGGGATGTTCATGGCGCACAAAAACAGGCCCAACAGGTTGTAGCGATACCAGTCGGCGTTCTGCATCATATCGTCCACCATCTGCCGTGCGCGGCGATAGGCCTCGTCGCTCACGGGAAACTCGTAAACCGCGCAGGGGATATCCCGGTGCTCCCGGTAATACCCGTCATGAAAGGGCTCGGTGCGCAGCCCTGCCGGCAGGGGCCGGTGCGGCGATTTGCGTGCAAAGCCGTACAGCGGCTGCAGCGAACGGTCGAAGGAGATCGCAACGTGCGTGTAGGCATCGGCCGTTGTCAGGTGAATCAGCTTGGATATGTAGGTTTCTGAACGGGTCAGAAGAATATAAATCGATTTCATATGTCCTCGTATATTCGGATATTCCGGTTCTGTATGGATTTCTGAAGATCCTGTGACGGTTCGTGACCCGGCGGTGTCCGGCGGAATGCCGGGGTCGGCAAGGGACGGCCGGTTTGCCGGCTATTATTTTAGCACAAAACCGCCCGGTTGTCTACTGGTTTATTAAAAAAAGTTTATATTCAAAACGGATTCTGTTGAAATGCACGGATAATGTGCAAAGATTCATCTATTGTATGGATATTTCGCCATACTGTTTTGCGCTTTTTTGGCGTTTTGAGGGAATGACCGAAACATTCGGTATTTTTCACCGGATTTTCAGGCAAAACGGCTTGATAAAATCCGACGTTCGATGGTATAATATGGGTGTACCGCATGGTACACGATTCAGAAAAAAGGAGTGTTTGGTTATGAAACGGATCAAAGTGGTTCAGTACGGCTGCGGGAAAATGTCGAAGTACATTCTGCGGTATCTGCACGAAAAGGGCGCAGAGATTGTCGGTGCGATTGACGTAAACCCCGCAATTCTGGGTATGGATGTAGGAGATTTCGCGGAGCTGGGCGTCAAAACCGGCGTTTTGATTTCCGATGATGCGGACAAGGTGCTGGACGGGTGCGACGCCGACGTGGCAATTGTCACGCTGTTCAGCTTTATGGAGGACATTTACGAGCAGGTGGAAAAGTGCGTCCGGCGGGGTGTCAACGTCATTACCACCTGCGAGGAGGCGATTTATCCCTGGACCACATCGGCAGCGCTCACCAACCGGCTGGACGCGTTGGCCAAGGAGTACGGCTGCACCGTGACCGGCAGCGGGATGCAGGACATTTTCTGGATCAACATGGTGGCCATGGTGGCCGCCGGCTGCCACTGCATCCGCAAAATCAAGGGGTCCTACAGCTACAATGTAGACGAGTACGGCCTGGCGCTGGCCAAGGCGCACGGCTGCGACCTGACACGCGAGGAGTTTGAGGCCGAGCTGGCGCATCCGGCCGAGGTGGTCCCGTCCTACGCTTGGAACGCAGCCGAGGCCATCTGCAACAAGCTGGGGCTGACCGTCAGCTCGATCCGGCAGGAGAACGTTCCCTATATCGCAGACCGGGATTTATACAGCGAAACGCTGGGCAAAACCATCCCGGCCGGCCGCTGCATCGGCATGTCGGCGGTGGTGACCATCGAGACCGCCCAGGGAATTGTGATTGAGGAGGAAACCATCGGCAAGGTATACGGCCCGGACGACGGGGACCTGTGCGACTGGAAGATTAGCGGCGAGCCCGACGCCGAGTTCCGCGTCGTCAAGCCCGCCACCGTGGAGCACACCTGCGCCACCATTGTCAACCGCATTCCGTCCCTGCTGAACGCGCCGGCAGGCTATGTGACGGCCGACGAACTGGAGGAGCCGCACTACCTGACCTACCCGCTGCATTACGAGCTGTAAGCAGCGGTGCGGGGAAGGATATCGCGCCGCCCGGGCAACCCGCCCGGGAACCCGCCCGGGCGGCCACCCGCGCCTGCGGCTTTTTTTGTTTGTGCGGCAAACCGGGGCGAATATTTCGTTTTCTTCATATATGAAGCCGGCAATCCTGTTTTCACATCAAACATTAGCGGAACGTTCACGGAATCTTGCGCGTTCCGCCATGCGGCCGTCAGATTCATGCGCTATAATCTAACCCGGTTAGCAAAATAGAAAGGAGCAGACAGGATGGCAACCAAAGAGGAAGTGGCCGAGCTTTGCGCCGCGCTGGAGGCCCTGCATGGGGACGAGTTTTTCCGGCGGATCGGGGAGACCGGCGCCGGCGTCAGCGCGGTAATGCGCTATCTGTACGAGGCCGGCGGGCCGGTGAGCGCCGGGGAAATCAGCCGCTTTTTGCAGGTCAGCACGGCGCGGGTCGCGGTGCTGCTGAAGAAAATGGAATCGCGGGAGCTGATCGACCGGGTATCGGACGCGCATGACGCGCGCAAAAGCATGATCCGGCTTTCGGACCAGGGCAGGGCGCTCTGCACCCGGATGCTGGGCGAGCTGAGCCGCCGGCTCTCGGAGGTCATTGACCGCGTGGGCCGGGCGCGCATCCGGGAATTCATCGCCGTGGGCAACGAAATCCGCACGGCTGTGCAGCCCCCCGAATGGGAGCTCCCGTGGCGGGGCCCGTGGCCCGGCGGGGAGCGGGACGGGGGAAAGAACAGGAAGGAAAGCGAGGAATGAAGAAATGCTGAAAATGCTCAGACACCTCAAACGGGAGGAGTGGCTGCTGGTCGTCCTCTCAATCGGGTTTATCGTTGTGCAGGTCTGGCTGGATCTGACCATGCCGGAGTATATGTCCGAAATCACCCTGCTGGTGCAGACGCCCGGAACCGAAATGGCGGATATTTACCTTGCAGGCGGCAAAATGCTGCTCTGCGCGCTGGGGAGCCTGGCCGCCTCGGCGGTGACAGCGGTCTGCTCGGCACGCATTGCGGCCAATCTCGGCGCCAACCTGCGGGGGAGCCTGTTCCGCAAGGTGGAGTCCTTTTCGATGGAGGAAATCGGCCGCTTTTCCACCGACAGCCTGATCACCCGCTCGACAAATGACGTCATGCAGGTGCAGATGCTGATTGTGATGGGGCTGCAGATGCTCATCAAGGCCCCCATCATGGCGGTGTGGGCCATCTGCAAAATTGCAGGCAAGAGCTGGCAGTGGACGCTTTCCACCGGCGTGGCCACCCTGGTGCTGCTGGCCGTGGTGGGGGTGTGCATCTGCCTGACCCTGCCCAAATTCCGCAGGATGCAGAAGCTGACGGACGATCTCAACCGCGTCACCCGCGAGAATCTTGACGGCCTGCGCGTGGTGCGCGCCTATAACGCCGAATCGTATCAGGAACAGAAGTTTGAAAAGGCGAACGACGCCCTGACCGGGACCAATCTGTTCGCCTACCGCACAATGGCGTTTCTCATGCCCGGCATCCAGCTGGTGATGAGCGGCCTCTCGCTGGCGATTTACTGGCTCGGCGCGGTGCTCATCAACAGCGCCGGCCTGGCAGACAAGGCCGTGCTGTTTGCCGACATGATGGTGTTTTCTCAGTACGCCATCCAGGTGGTAATGGCCTTTATGATGCTGGTGATGATTTTTATGATGCTGCCGCGGGCGTCAACGGCCGCCAGACGCATCAACGAGGTGCTGGACACCCGGCCGTGCATTCAGGATGGCGCGCTGACCGAGGGCAGGCCGGGTCTGCGGGGCGAGGTGGAGTTCCGGCACGTGTCGTTCCGCTATCCCGGCGCCGAGGACGATGTGCTGCAGGACATCAGCTTTACCGCCCGGCAGGGTGAGACGGTTGCCCTGATCGGGGCCACCGGCTGCGGCAAGAGCACGGTGGTCAATCTCATCCCGCGCTTTTATGACGTGACCGAAGGGGAGATCCTGGTGGACGGAGTCAATGTCCGGGAGTATACCCAGCACGCGCTGCGCAATAAAATCGGATATGTTTCGCAAAAGGCCACCCTGTTTGCCGGGACCGTCCGCTCCAACATCGCCTTCGGGGACAGAGGGCGTCCGGCGCCCGATGACGGGGAGATTTCCCACGCCGTGCAGACCGCACAGGCAAGCGACTTTGTCGGGAAGCCGGAGGTCGGCCTGGACGGCGCCGTCGCGCCGGGCGGCGCCAACTTCTCGGGCGGGCAGAGGCAGCGGCTCTCCATTGCCCGCGCCGTGGCCCGCCGGCCGGAGATTCTGATTTTTGACGACTCCTTCTCGGCGCTGGACTACAAAACCGACCGCGTGCTGCGGCAGGCGCTGAGTCGGGAATGCGGCGACGCCACCCGCCTGATTGTGGCGCAGCGCATCGGCACCATCCGCGATGCGGATACCATCCTTGTGCTGGAGGACGGGAAAATTGTAGGGAAGGGAAAGCACGACGAGCTGATGCGGGATTGCGAGGTTTACCGGCAGATCGCCCTTTCCCAGCTTTCAAAGGAGGAACTGGCAGGATGAAGGAACGCGAACACAAAACCGGCGGCCGTCCGGCCGCGCGCCCGCACGGCCCGATGGGAGGGGGCCCGCGGGGAGGCGGGGAAAAGCCCAAGGATCTCATCGGCACCTGGAAAAAGCTGCTCGGGCGCTGCCGGAAATACACGGTATGGATGATTGTTGCCCTGGTCGGCGCCGTGGCCGGCACCGTGCTGCACCTGCTGGGGCCGGAGCTGCTCTCGGATATGACCGACGAAATCACAAACGGAATGCTCGGCGGCATTGATATGGATGCGGTGAACCGGATTGCGCTGACGCTGGTGGGCTTCTATGTGGCGGGTTTTCTGCTGTCGGTGCTGCAGAACTGGATTATGGCCACCGTCAACCAGCAGGTGTCGCGGCAGATGCGCGGGGATATCTCGGGCAAAATCAACCGGCTGCCCATCTGGTTCTATAACAAAACCACCACCGGCGACGTGCTCTCCCGCGTGACCAACGATGTGGACACCATCGGCCAGTCGCTCAATCAGAGCCTGGCCAACCTGGTCACCTCCGTGGTGCTGTTTGTCGGGAGCCTGGTGATGATGATTGTCACCAACGGCATTCTCACGGTCACGGCCGTGCTTGCCAGCCTGCTGGGCTTTGTGCTGATGTTTGCCATCATGGGCCGCAGCCAGAAGTATTTTCTGATGCAGCAGCAGCGCCTGGGTGACGTGGAGGGGCACATCGAGGAGATGTACACCGGGCACCTGGTGGTCAAGGCCTACTGCGGGGAGGAGAACGCCGAGCGCACCTTTGACGAGCTGAACGGACGGCTGCGCGCCAGCGGCTTCCGCGCCCAGTGCCTCTCGGGCCTGATGATGCCCATCATGTCCTTCATCGGCAACCTCGGCTATGTGGCGGTCTGCGTGGTCGGCGGAGCGCTGATTCTCAACGGCGAGATCGGCTTCGGCGTCATTGTGGCGTTTATGATGTACGTGCGCTATTTCACACAGCCGCTCTCCCAGATCGCGCAGGCCATGCAGTCGCTCCAGTCGGCGGCCGCAGCCGGCGAGCGGGTGTTCGAGTTCCTGGAGGCCGAGGAGATGGAGGACGAGAGCGGGAAAACGCTCCGGGTCGGGAAGGCCCGCGGCCTGGTCGAGTTCGACCATGTGCGGTTCGGCTATGAGGACTCCGACCGCACCGTGATACACGATTTTTCGGCCGTTGCAAAGCCGGGGCAGAAGGTGGCCATCGTCGGCCCCACCGGCGCCGGCAAGACCACCATGGTCAATCTGCTGATGCGCTTCCACGAGATTCAGGGCGGAGAGATCCGCATCGACGGCGTTTCCACCAGGCAGATGACCCGGGAGCAGGTGCACGCGCAGTTCTGCATGGTGCTGCAGGATACATGGGTATTTGAGGGAACCGTGCGCGAAAACCTGATTTACAATACGCCGGATGTGACCGACGAACGGATGAAGGAGGCCTGCCGCGCGGTGGGGCTGGATCACTTTGTGCGCACCCTGCCGCAGGGCTACGATACGGTGCTGGACGACCGCATCGGTCTTTCGCAGGGGCAGAAGCAGCAGCTGACCATTGCCCGCGCCATGATTGCCGACCGCCCGATGCTGATTCTGGACGAGGCAACCAGCTCGGTGGACACCCGCACCGAGCAGCAGATTCAGAGCGCGATGGACCGGCTGATGCAGGGGCGCACCTCGTTTGTCATTGCGCACCGGCTCTCCACCATCCGCAATTCCGACCTGATTCTGGTGATGAAGGACGGGGACATCATCGAGAGCGGGACCCACGACGGGCTGCTGGCAAAGAACGGCTTTTACGCCTCGCTCTACAACAGCCAGTTTGAGGACAGCGCCGCCTGAGCGGCCAAAACCGGCCGGGAGAGCTCCCGGAGCAGCCCGCAGGCGCGATTTTTCGCTCTGCGGGCCGGATTTTTTTCAAAAAGCCCTTTACAATCTGCGGTTTTTATGATATGATGTAAGGTGAGGTCATTTTGGACCAAAATAACAGGAGGTTGATTCACTCATGCCAATTGAAAGAAAAAAGCTCTCCATGGACGGTAACACCGCCGCGGCGCATGTCTCGTATGCGTTTACCGAGGTTGCCGCCATTTACCCGATCACCCCGTCCTCACCGATGGCGGAGGTGACCGATACATGGTCGGCTACCGGACTGAAGAATATTTTCGGCGACAGCGTCAAGGTGATGGAAATGCAGTCTGAGGCCGGCGCGGCCGGCACCGTACACGGCTCTCTGGCCGCCGGTGCGCTCACCACCACCTACACCGCCTCTCAGGGCCTGCTGCTGATGATTCCGAATATGTATAAAATCGCGGGCGAGCTGCTCCCCTGCGTCATTCACGTGTCGGCGCGCTGCGTGGCGTCTCACGCGCTGAACATCTTCGGCGATCACTCCGACGTGTACGCCTGCCGCCAGACCGGCTTTGCCATGCTGGCCGAAACCAACCAGCAGGAAATCATGGACCTGGGCGCGGTGGCGCATCTTTCGGCCATCAAGGGCCGGGTGCCCTTCCTCAACTTCTTCGACGGTTTCCGTACCTCGCACGAGGTGCAGAAGATTGCGGTCTGGGATTACAAGGATCTGGAGGAAATGGTGGATCAGGACGCCATTGCCGCCTTCCGTGCGCGCGCGCTCAATCCCGAGCATCCCGTGCTGCGCGGCTCGGCCGAGAACGGCGACATCTTCTTCCAGCACCGGGAGGCCTGCAATCCCTACTACCAGGCGCTGCCTGCCGTGGTAGAGGATTACATGAACCAGATCAACGAGAAGCTGGGCACCGATTATAAGCTGTTCAACTACTACGGCGCGCCCGACGCCGAAAAGGTGATTGTGGCCATGGGCTCGGTGTGCGACGTGGCGGAGGAGGTCATCGACTATATGATGGCCGCCGGCGAGAAGGTGGGCCTGGTCAAGGTTCGCCTCTACCGCCCGTTTGTGGCTGCCAAGCTGGCCGAGGCGCTGCCCAAGACCGTGAAGAAGATCGCGGTGCTCGACCGTACCAAGGAGCCGGGCGCGCTGGGCGATCCGCTCTACCTCGATGTGGTGGCCGCGCTGGCCGAGACCGGCGTCAAGGCAACCGTGGTCGGCGGGCGCTACGGTCTGGGCTCCAAGGATACCACCCCGGCCTCGATTTTCGCCGTGTTTGCCAACCTGGATGAGAAGAAGCCGAAGAACGGCTTTACCATCGGCATTGTGGACGACGTCTCGGGCTGCTCGCTCGAGGAGAAGCCGGCCCCCGATACCGCCCCCGCGGGCACCATTTCCTGCAAGTTCTGGGGTCTGGGCGGCGACGGAACGGTGGGCGCCAACAAGAACTCCATCAAGATCATCGGCGACCACACCGACAAGTTCATTCAGGCTTATTTCCAGTACGACTCCAAGAAGACCGGCGGCGTGACCATCTCGCATCTGCGCTTCGGAGACAAGCCCATCAAGTCGCCCTACTATATCACCAAGGCCAACTTTGTGGCCTGCCATGTGCCCGCCTACATTCTCAAGGGCTACAAGATTGTGCAGGACGTCAAGCCGGGCGGCATCTTCCTGCTCAACTGCCAGTGGACGCCCGAGGAGGTCGAGCGGCATCTGCCCAACTCGGTCAAAAAATACATTGCCAGGAACAACATTCAGTTCTACACCGTCAACGCCATCGACAAGGCGCGTGAGATCGGCATGGGCAAGCGCACCAACACCATTCTGCAGTCGGCCTTCTTTGCGCTGGCCAACATCCTGCCGATTGATCAGGCCGTGGAATATATGAAGTACATGGCCAAGAAGTCCTACCTCAAGAAGGGCGAGGCCGTGGTGGAAATGAACTACAAGGCCATCGACGCCGGTGTGGATGCGATTGTCAAAATCGACGTGCCCGCCGCCTGGGCAGAGCTGGAAGAGGAGGCCCCCGAGGCGCCTGCGACCGGAACCCGTCAGGAGCTGGTGGACTTTGTCAACGAGGTGGTGCGTCCGGTGTCCGTGATGAACGGCGACGCGCTGCCGGTCTCTGCCTTCTCCAAGTATGTGGACGGTACCTTCCCGCAGGGCGCCGCGGCCTACGAAAAGAGAGGCGTGGCCGTGGACGTCCCGGTCTGGATCGAGTCCAACTGCATTCAGTGCAACACCTGCGCGTTTGTCTGCCCGCACGCCACCATCCGTCCGTTTGCGATGACCGAGGAGGAGGCAGCCAAGGCGCCCGCCGCCACCCGCTTTGCCGCAAAGCCGGTGCTCAAGACCAATTACAAGTTCACCGTGGCCATCAGCCCGCTGGACTGCATGGGCTGCACGCTCTGTGTCAAGGCATGTCCGGTGACCGCCAAGGCCACCAAGGAGGGCAAGCCCGAAAAGGCCGCGCTGGCCATGGCCTCGCAGGAGAGCCAGCTGGGACAGCAGGAGGTGTTCGACTATGCGGTTGCCAACGTCTCCGAGAAGAAGGAGCTGATCAACGGCACGGTCAAGGGCAGCCAGTTCAAGCAGCCGCTGCTTGAGTTCTCGGGCTCCTGCGCGGGCTGCGCCGAGACCTCCTATGCGCGCCTGGTCACCCAGCTGTTCGGCGAGCGGATGTATATCTCCAACGCCACCGGCTGCTCCTCGATCTGGGGCGGCTCGGCTCCCGCAACGCCCTATACGGTCAACAAGGAGACCGGATACGGGCCGGCATGGGCCAACTCGCTGTTTGAGGACAACGCCGAGCACGGCCTGGGCATTGCGCTGGGCCAGAAGACCATCCGCAACCGCCTCATCGGTTATGTCAGAGAGCTGGCCGCACAGGTGACCGACGCCGACAAGAAGGCCGTGATTGACGAATACCTCAACACGGTTGACGACGGCGAGAAGAACACCCCGGCCACCAAGGCGCTGGTTGCCATGCTGGAGAGTTGCGGCTGCGAGCTGGGCAAGAAGATTCTGGCCGAGAAGGACTACCTCTCCAAGAAGTCGGTCTGGATTTTCGGCGGCGACGGCTGGGCCTACGACATCGGCTTTGGCGGTCTGGACCATGTGCTGGCGTCCGGCGAGGATGTGAACGTCTTCGTCTTTGACACCGAGGTGTACTCCAACACCGGCGGGCAGGCCTCCAAGGCCTCCAACATCGGCCAGGTGGCGCAGTTCGCCGCTGCCGGCAAGTCGATTGGCAAGAAGAATCTGGCCGAGATCGCCATGTCCTACGGCTACGTCTACGTGGCGCAGGTGGCCATGGGCGCCGATATGAACCAGCTGCTCAAGGCCCTCAAGGAGGCCGAGGCTTATCACGGCCCGTCGCTGATCATCGGCTACGCGCCCTGCGAGATGCACGGCCTGAAGGGCGGTATGCAGAACTGCCAGATTGAAATGAAGAAGGCTGTGGAGGCCGGATACTGGCAGATGTTCCGCTACAACCCGATGCTGGAGCACAACAAGCTGACCATCGACTCCAAGGAGCCGACGGCCGACTATGTCGACTTCATCAAGTCCGAGACCCGCTATGCCCGCCTGGCGCAGTCCTTCCCGCAGAGAGCCGAGGAGCTCTTTGCCAAGGCCGACGCCAACGCCAAGGCAAGATATCAGAGACTGCTCAAGATGGGCAAGCTCTACGAATAATCATTACACGGACATCCGGGGTGAGGACACGTCCCTCCCGATGTACGGGCAAAAAGCAAGGGGGCGTTTCCGATCGGGAAACGCCCCCTTGGGGACTTGTCTGAAGGCAAATGCAGGGATGGGAGGCCGTGGAAGCGCCGCTCTCGTTTTGCCGGCCGAACAACAAAAACTGACCCGATCAGGCACAGGAGGATCGATATGAAAAAAGTCAAAATCACCGTTCTGCAAACCACGCTGAATCAGGAGCTGGCGTCCGAATACGGCGTACCGGGACTGGGACCATGCCCGATGATGCGCGAGGGGCAGGTCTTTTATGCCGATTATGCCAAGCCGGAGGGCTTTTGCGACGAGGCTTGGAAGGCGATATACCAATATGTGTTCGCGCTGGCACACGGCGCCGGGGAGGGCCTGTTTTATTACGGGGACTGGATCTGCAAGCCCGGCGTGGCGATATGCAGCTGCAACGACGGACTGCGCCCGGTGATTATGAAGCTGGAGGCCACCGAAGAGGAGGCCGAGCTGAACTACACACCGGTGCGGTAAGGAACAGGGAAGCGCTGGCTGCTTGGGGAGCCGACAGAGAACAGCAGAAGATGAAAGAGGCACGATTCCGATGAATCAACAGACAGCAATCGGCGGGGGCAGCTTGGGAGCCTTCGGCCGATTGCTGTTCGGGAAAGTGATTCGGTTTTGTATGAGGAGAGGTCTGCCTGTCAGCATCCGCACGAATTGAGAGCGGCTTGCAGGCAAACAAGGCCGGCAGGACAGCCTGCCGCGGAAGGCTGTCTCTATGTGGTGCTTTTCGGCGAATACCACATATAGATGGAACACGCGGTCATCAACAGAAAGCCAACGATCAAAGCGACATTGATTTTGATGACAAATAATGAGAGCAGCGTGTTGGTAAGCCCATGAATCAGATTGCAGCAGAACACACATTGTGTCCTTTTGTAAATGGAAGCATACCAGTAGCTTTGCAGCACCGCCAAGGCGGCAAACCAAACAAACGGGATGCTTTGCTGCGATGCCCCATCCACAAACCACAACGGGATGTGCCAGGCCGCCCATACCAGACCGGTGACGAGTGCTGCCAGCCAGAAAGGCATTTTCTTTTCCAGCATCGGCTGCATCGTGCCGCGCCACCCCAGTTCTTCATTGCCGCCGTAAATCAGAGCTGCCTGCAGAAAAACAACCGGTACAAGATACAGCGGCATCTGTGGGTTCGGTTCCATCGAGGAAAATCCGACCACTGCAATTTCCAAAATGCAGAACAGGATAAAATATCCGAGATATTTCCGATTACAGCCGAACATCATACGCAGCAGGATTTTTGGGGAACGCATCTCCCGGCAAGCCAACAGTGCGGCAGCTGGAGGGCCGAAGCCTCCCAGCAGGTGCAGGACAACGGCAACCGGATGGGTAAAATACAAAACGCCGGTTTGAATGAGGATGGCCAAGCCGCCCCAGCAAGCGTAGGTGATGCCGAATGTCCATAACAGAAACTTGATGAATGGTCTTTTCATCTGTTTATCCTTTCCGATGATGCGGCGACGCAAGCGCTGCCAATCAATCGTGTAAATGCAAATTGCCGTTTCGCCCATCCGGAGGAGGGCAACTGTTTCCGAACGGTTCAGATGGTAGCCAGAGGGCTCCGGCAGGCCGCTCTGACCGCAGCCCGGATGCGCGGAAGCGCGGCTTTCAGCTCCGGGTACGCTGCGGGAACCCATTCCGCCGCGTCCGGGTCTCCGCCCAGCGCGGCGAACCAGGTCAGCGCCGCGGTATAGCGGCCAAGACCATAGCTCAGGTGAAAGCCGTCGCGCGTCAGCACATCGCCGACCTCTCCGCGCAGGTTCTGAATGGCCGTGCCGGAGGGGATCAGCCCGGAGAAGGGGCGTGCCGGCAGAACCGTGTCCCGCACCGTATGCACAATCGCGCGGTACATGGCTGCCTGCCTGCAGCCGTAGTTGGAAAACTCCTTGTGCGTGCTGTCCTGCTGATAGCTCCAGGTCATATGCCACCAGATTTCGGCGGCCGGATTGGTTTTGTTGATCTGCAGAAAATCGTATACATCCCGCAAATGCGTGTAGGTCTGGGGAAGTCCGCTGCTGCCGCTGGCCTGCTGCATGGTTATCACATCCCACGGCTCCTCCGCCAGCGCCTGCCGGACGCTTACATCGGGCGTGCTTAGCCACTCTCCGTCCGTGTTTTTGAAATAGGTGTAGGCGGGCAGGCAGCCCTGAATGTTCTTCCAGTGGGTATCCAGGCTGCACCCGCCGATGTAGAGGTTGCCAAGCACAACCCGCATTCCGCCCGCACGGCAGAGCGGAAAGAGGTATTCCATGGCGTCCACGCTGAAGCTGTTGCCAACGGCCAGAATGCGGATGGTGTCGCCCCTGCGCAGCGGCAGGGAGGGGGATTGACGGTTCATATCGGTTCTCCTGTGTTCGAGTCTTCTGTATTCCGTGCTTCTGTGTCCGGTATCGGGGGATCCGGCAGGGGCTTTGCCGCGCGCACCAGCCGCAGTAGCTGCAGCCCCAGCAGGCAGATGCCGGCCAGCATCAGCAGCGCCATCAGGGGCAGCTTTCCGCGGTCGCTGCCAAACAGATAGCAGCACACGGCGTACAGCGACGGCAGCATCACCGCCAGCGACATGTACCACCGCTTCGGGAACACAAACAGCAGGACCAGCGCCAGGATATCCGAAAGATACCAGTAGCGCTCGTGCATATGCGGCAGCACATAGGGCATAAAGGCGGCGAAAAAGGCGGCCATGGTCAGCCAGAGGCGGTCGTCTCCCGTGTCGTAGCGCTTTCTGTAGAGCGGCAGCATCGTGCAGCCCACCGCCCCGAAGGCGAAACACACCAGCGAGGCCGCAAAGCCCGCATCGCAGGCCGCGGCGCTGACCATGCGGTCCAGGACAATGTAAAAGTTGGGGGCGTTCAGCGAGAGCTCGGAGTACTGCCCGGCCTGCTGAATGTATACCCCGTATGCATCGGCAAACGACATCCCGGCCAGAATCGCCGGCAGGCCGGAGGCAAAAAACACCAGCACGGCCGCCGCCGGGGACCACCACCGGATTTTGCCCTTGAGCGCCGCCAGAATCACCACCGGCAGAAAGAACACCGACTGCAGCTTGAAGGCAAAGGCCGCGCCGAAGCAGACCATCGAGGCAACGCTCCTCTCCTGCATCAGGTAGTACAGGCACATCACCAGAAAGGCCACGTATATGCTGTCGCACTGCCCCCACACGGCGCTGTTGAGGAAAACGGCCGGCAGGAAGAGCGCTGCCGTGTAGGTCGTCAGCCCCGTGACGTCGGATCCGGAAAGGCGGCGGACCAGCAGCCCCACATACACCGCCAGCAGGTAATCGGCCGCCACCGAAACCAGCTTGATGGCATACAGCGGGGGCAGGGGCAGGTAGGTCATGGCGGCCATCAGCAGCATGTATGCTGGGGTGTAGTTGCCCACCACGGTCCCAACGGCCGGGAAGCCGCCCAGCGCCTCCACCTCCTCATACCAGCGCGAGAGAAAGTAGGTGTAGTCCATCGATTCAAACCCGAAGCTCAGCCAGCGCATCAGAAAGCCGGCGACGCTGACAACCGCGAAAAAGGCGGGCAGCTCGGCATTGCGGATATACGGACGAAGGGATTTCATCGTAGGTCTCCTTTCGGACGGATGCTGCGCCGCACGGCAAGGGGCCGGAGCCGGCGCGGCCCGGCCCGGAATCCTGCGCGATTCCGGTATAAAACCGGGGCAAACTGGATATAGTGACAAAGAGAGGACGCCTCAGCCGCCGGGCCTCTCGTTGCCGGGCCCGTCCTCCTGCGGCGTGCTGTCGGGCGGCGCCGCGCCGGCTCCGCCGCTTTCGCGGTAACCGGTGGGGGACATGCCCACCTTCCGGCGGAAGAGGCCGGAAAAGTAGAACTCGTCGCTGAACGAGAGGTAGTCGGCAATCTCCCGCACCGACATGCCGGTTTCGGTCAGCAGCTGGCGGGCAATGGCAATCTTGCGGTCCAGCGCGTAGCGGTAGAGCGGGGAGCCGGTCTCCCGGCGGAAGAGCCGCTCGGCCTGCGAGGGAGATTTGCCGCAGGCAGCGGCAATCTTCTCCAGCGTAATCGGCTCGGTGGCGTGCTGCTCCAGGTACAGCAGCATCTTGCGCACAGGGGTCTGCGGCTCCTGCAGCGGCGTGCTGACCCGGCAGGCCATGCGGTAGAACAGCTGTGCCAGCAGCGCCACGCACTGCTCGGCCGCGTATTCCGGCTCGCGGTGCGTCGCGTAGTACTGGAAGCGTAGCAGCAGGTCGGAGGTATCCAGCCCCTGGTAGCGGTATATGCCGCCAACGCCGCACAGGGCGGCCAGTCCGTCCGCGTAGGCGCCGCGGAAGTTCACCCAGATCTTCTCCCACGGCTCCTGCCGGTCCGACCAATAGCAGTGGTTGTGTCCCTGGGGCAGATAGTAGGTATCCCCGGCGCGCAGGGTCAGCTCCTGTCCGTCTATGCGCACATGTCCCACGCCGCCGGTCACATATTCGATGCAGGAGACCGACGAGGACGGCCGGTTGATGGCATAGCCCTTGTTGGGATAGGTGACGCCGCACATCAGGAACCGGACGGCGGGCAGGGTGCGGCGCGCAACGCACAGATGGTCCATGCGCAGGATTTTTTCGTGTGACATGGGCTGCCTCCTTTCGGCGGACCCGCCGGGGGCGGATTCACTCTATATTATAACAGATGGTCCATGCGTTGTCAATAAAAAAGCGCAGATTGCGGCAGATTCCGCCCCTGCACGGTCCTGCGGCGGGGCCTGCGCCGCGTCTGCCATCGGGAAAGGATAGCGATTGCATATGAAACATAAGGATCACAGACTGCTGGCCTACTACCTGCTGGGGCTGACGCCGGGGCGCTGGTCCCGGCTGCGCCGGCGGGCCTTTCTGGTCGGCAACATCCTGCCGGATTTCAACCCCGGCACCTACCTGCGCGGCGTCCGGCAGAGCCGGCGGATGGCGGGGCACAATTTCCCCTATTCCGAGCGGCACATCCGCCGGGTGGCGCTGCGCCTGCGCCGGCGCGGGGTGCGCGGCCTTGCCGACAGCTACGCCTTCGGCACCCTGATTCACTACCTGGCCGACTCCTTTACCTACCCCCACACCGCCGGCTTCCGGGACAGTATGCGGGCGCACAAGCGCTACGAGACCGCGCTGGCCGGGGTCTTTCCCGCCTGCGTCCGTGAGGCGCAGGCCGGCCCCGCTCCCCGTCCGCCGACGAATGTCAGCGGCTTTCTGGCCGCCGAGCGACGGCGATATGAGCAGACCCCGCAGGACCTTTACAAGGACGGCCGCGAGATTTTGCTGGTTTGCACGGCCATTTATTTATCCATTCTTCAAGATAAACGGTCCGATTATCCGTTTTTAAATAAATAGAGCTAAAAACAAAGATGATACATTGACAAACTGGGGAAAATCTGCTATAATAGGAAAGCAACGCCGCACCATTCGGTTTGTGCCCGCAGCAGATATGGTGCGGTGCTGCGTATGTCCGTGACAGACGGTGATTTTCTGTGAAGGGAGAGATGAACAAACAGTATGGGAAAATATTTCGGGACCGATGGGTTCCGCGGCGAGGCTGGGGTGACGCTGACCTCGGAGCACGCCTACAAAATCGGCCGCTTTCTTGGATGGTACTATTCGGACGGCGGCAAAAAGAAGGTGCGCGTTGTGGTGGGCAAGGACACCCGGCGCTCCAGCTATATGTTCGAGTACGCCATTGTGGCGGGGCTGACCGCCTCCGGGGCCGACGCCTACATGCTGCACGTCACCACCACCCCCAGCGTATCCTATGTGGTGGCGGGGGAGGATTTTGACTGCGGCATTATGATTTCGGCCAGCCACAACCCCTTCGGCGACAACGGCATCAAGCTGGTCAACCGGCGCGGGGAAAAGATTGACGACGCCGCCATCGACCGCATCGAGCGCTATCTGGACGGCCGCCTGGATGAGCTGGGGGTGCACACGCCCGACCTGCCCTACGCCACCGGTGCGGACCTGGGGCAGATTGTGGACTACGCCGCCGGGCGCAACCGCTATATCGGCTATCTGATTTCGCTCTCACGCTACTCCTTCCGTCCCTTTCGCGTGGGCCTGGACTGCGCCAACGGCAGCGCCTGGATGATTGCCAAAAGCGTATTTGAGGCGCTGGGCGCAAATGTCTCGGTCATCAACGCCTCGCCCGACGGGCTGAACATCAACCGCGACGCCGGCTCCACCCATATCGAGGGACTGGTGCGCCATGTGCGCGAGAACCGGCTGGACGTGGGCTTTGCCTTTGACGGGGACGCCGACCGCTGCATTGCCGTGGACGAGAACGGGAATGTCGTCAACGGGGACCACATCCTCTACATTCTCGGCACCCAGCTGCGCGACAGCGGCGCGCTGACCAACAACACGGTAGTTACCACCATCATGTCCAACCTCGGGCTCTACCGGGCGCTGGAGCAGGCCGGCATCGACTACGTGCAGACCACGGTGGGGGACCGCTATGTGTACGAAAACATGCTGGAAACCGGCAACTGCATCGGCGGCGAGCAGTCGGGGCACATTATCCTGAGCAAGTACGCCACCACGGGCGACGGCATTCTGACGGCCATCAAGCTCATGGAGGCCGTCATCAGCACCAAGCTGCCGCTCTCCAAGCTGGCCGAGCCGGTACGGATGTTCCCGCAGGTGCTGCGCAACGTGCGGGTCAGCGATAAGCGCGCGGTGCGCGAGGACGCCGCCGTGCAGGAGCTGCTGGCCGGTATCAGCGCCGAGCTGGGCGGCTCGGGCCGGATTCTGCTGCGCGAAAGCGGAACCGAACCGGTGGTGCGCGTGATGGCAGAGGCTGAGACCGAGCAGATCTGCGAGAGATGCGTCGGCCGCGTGGTGGACCTGATTCGCAGCCGCGGGCTGGCATAAGGGAGGGAGCTGGAATGAGCTGGAAAGACGAGGTCAGAACCCTGCGGTTGTTCGGCAGCCCGCAGCATTCGCTGGCATGGGAGTATCTCTGCCGCTTTGCGTATCCCTGGCAGGCGCTGGACGGCCTGAAGGACTGGATTCGTGCGCTGGGCCCGACCCTGCCGGAATCGGAGTACCTGCACACGGCAGAGGCGGTATGGGTCGCGCGCTCGGCCACGGTGGCCCCTTCCGCGCTGATCTGCGGTCCTGCCGTGATTGGCCCGGAGGCCGAAATCCGGCACGGGGCCTTTATCCGGGGCAGCGCGCTGGTTGGCGCGGGCGCCGTGGTGGGCAATTCGGTGGAGCTGAAGAACTGCATCCTGTTTGACGGGGCGCAGGTGCCGCATTTCAATTATGTCGGCGATTCGGTGCTGGGCTACCGCGCGCATATGGGCGCCGGTGCGGTGACCTCCAACGTCAAAAGCGACAAAACGCCGGTTTGCGTGCGCTGCGGCGGCGAATGCATCGAAACCGGCCGCAAAAAGCTGGGGGCAATGCTGGGCGATTTTGCCGAGGTGGGCTGCAACAGCGTGCTCAATCCCGGTACGGTCATCGGTGCGCGCAGCAACGTGTATCCGCTCTCGTCGGTGCGGGGATATGTGCCGGCGGACAGCATTTACAAATCCGGGAGCAGCATTGTTCCCAAGCGGTAACGTCCGCACACAGGCCGGAGGGCTGCCGGCCGTCTCCCGCTCCGGGAGCGCGCGGGCAATCCGGCGTCGGCACACCGTGCCATGACCCCGGCGGGCAGGTTTGCCCGGCAACAGCCACCCGAAAATCAGGGAAATGATAGCGCCAGACCGCCGGTGGGCGGTTAACGAGGAGAGAAGTGATCGAACCTTCGGCGGATGCTTCTCCGGTGCGCGGGAGCGCATCGTCAACGGCAGGCAAATATGCGGGCAACCGCAAAACAAACCCTGTTGTCATATCGGTACATACCGTCCGGAGCCCGTTTCCGGCACGGTTTTTTCCGAATACACTTTTTTCAGAAAAGGAACAGGGAAATTATTATGTGTGGAATCATCGGTTTTACCGGAACCGCCAATGCGGTTCCCAAAATGCTCAAGGGACTCTCGGTCCTGGAATACCGCGGCTACGATTCGGTCGGCATTGCCGCCCAGACCGCCGGCGGGGTGGATGTGGTCAAGTGCAAGGGACGCATCCACGTGCTGGAGGAAAAGCTGCGGGACGAACCCCTGCCCGAGAGCCGCTGTGCCATCGGGCACACGCGCTGGGCCACGCACGGCGGCCCCTCTGACGTCAACGCGCATCCTCACCGTGCCGGCCGCGTGGTGCTGGTGCACAATGGGATCATTGAAAATTACCGGGAGCTGGCCGCCGATCTGCAAAAAAGCGGCGTCACCTTCCTCTCCCAAACCGATACCGAGGTGGCCGCGGCGCTGATCAACGCCTGCTACGACCGCCTGGGCGACCCGGCCGCCGCCATCCGGCAGGCCACCGACCGGATGCGGGGAGCATATGCCTTCGGCATCCTGTTTGACGACCGCCCGGGCGAGGTCTGGGTCATCCGCCGGGGCAGCCCGTTGATTCTGGCCAAAGGGCAGGACGGCTTTTATCTTGCCTCGGATATGACCGCGCTGCTGCCCTTTACCAAGCAGTACTGCGCGATGGAGGAGGGCGAGATTGCCTGCCTCACGCCCGAGCACACGCTGCTGATGCGCGAGGACGGCAGCACGCAGCCCGCCGTGTGGAAGACCACCTCCATGACCCCCGAATCGGCCCAGAAGGGGGGATATCCGCACTTCATGCTCAAGGAGATTCACGAGCAGCCCGGCGCGGTGCGCAAGTCGGTCTCTCCCCGCGTGGCGGACGGTCTGCCGGATTTCTCGGCCGACGGCATCACGCCGGAGTTCTGGAAAACCGTCAAGGGGATTCAGATTGTGGCCTGCGGCTCGGCCATGCACGCCGGCCTTGTGGGCGCGCGGGTGCTCGAGGAGCTTGCCGGGGCCCCGACAACGGTGCACATCGCCTCGGAGTACCGCTACTACCCGCCGCTGTTCTCGGAGGGAACGCTGGTGGTGGTGATTTCCCAGTCGGGCGAGACCGCCGATACGCTGGCCGCCCTGCGCTACGCCAAATCCCGCGGGGTGCCCACGCTGGCCATTGTCAACGCGGTGGAAACCACCATCGCGCGCGAGGCAGACCGCCGCGTTTACACCTACGCCGGCCCCGAGATTGCGGTGGCCACCACAAAGGGCTACTGTACGCAGGTGTCGGTCCTGTGGACCATGGCGGCTGCCATTGCCTATGCCTGCGGGCGGATGGACGCCGCACAGGCGCGCGCGGTGGTTGCCGCGCTGGAACAGGAGGTGCCGCAGGCCATCGAGGCCATGCTGGCCAAGCGCGACCAGTTCGCGCGCATTGCCAAGGGACTGGTTGACCACGAGCATGTGTTTTATATCGGCCGCGGCCTGGACTATGCCATGTCCATGGAGGCCGCGCTCAAGCTCAAGGAGATTTCCTATATCCATTGCGAGGCCTATGCCGCAGGTGAGCTGAAGCATGGGACCATCTCGCTCATCGAGCCCGGCACGCCGGTCTTTGCCCTGGCCACCGATCCCGCACTGGTGGATAAAACCGAAAGCAACATCCGCGAGGTGCGCAGCCGCGGCGCCCAGGTGACCATGATTTGCCGGGAGGGAACCGCAGTCCCCGCCGAAAGCACCGACGAAATCGTGTATCTGCCCGACGGCTCGGCCCCCGCCGTGCTCTTCGCCGCCCTCACCGCCGTGCAGATGATTGCCTATGAGACCGCCGCCCGCCTGGGCTGCGATATCGACCGCCCCCGCAACCTCGCCAAATCGGTCACGGTAGAGTAAAGACCTTGGAGAGACCCGCCTGGGAAGAGTCCCGCCATTGGAGAAGACCTTGGAGAGACCCGCCTCTTAAGGAGAGGCCGGTCCCTCCAAGCCTCCCCCGGCGAGACCTTTCCCCGACACAGGCCCCCATCAATGCATACGGTATTGCAAATACGATATGCCCGGGGGCCTGCGCCGGGGAATTTTTCTTGGGGTAGGATGGGATTCTGATGTTTGCGGACTGACGCGATTCCATAGTAGAATGCATGGAGATATTTCCAGCCTTCCTGCGTCTTTCAGGTGCGTGCGCATGACAGCCCCCGCCGGCGGGCGGCAGCCGGGGAAGCCCTTTTTCAGGGAGAGGTGAGCAAAAAATAAGAGCATACCGCCATACAAAGCGATTTGCCCTGCATATCAGAAAACCGGACAGCCGCCATGGGTTGCCCGTTTTTTCAATAGTATGGATATTATGGATGAATTTGTATGTACTATATCAACTGTTGCTCTTGCTTTTTTCTGACCCCTGACCACTGGCCACTGCGCACGACCTGCTGTCCGCTGCCCGCTGTTTCCTGCACTTTGCACATTGCGAATTGTTCTTTTCAAAGCATCATGCCAGACGCACAAAAAAGCAGGTATTCCGGAGTTTCGCCACCCACTCGCGCCCATCCGCCAACCTCAAAACCCCATCCGCCAATCTCAAAACCCCATCCGCCCTCCAAAAGGAATTCCCCGGCGCAGGCCCCCGGGCGTACCGTGTTTGCAACACAGTATGCAAAACCGGGGGCCTTGCGCCGGGGAAGGTCTCGCCGGAGGGGCCCCCGAGGGACCGGCCTCTCCGAAAGGCTTCACCGGGTGGGACGGACCGGGTAAATCCGAAGCAGATTTTTCGTCAGGCGAGTAAACCGTTGATGGCAATAGTTACCCCTATTGCCGAGACGGCTTGCGATGCATGACGGAAAAGATGCAAGAAGTTGCCCGGTCTGTACCGCCCGGGGGAGCCTTCCTAGGCGGGTCCCTCCAAGGTCTTCTCCATCGGTGGGAACCTTCACAGGCGGGGCCCTCCAAGGTCTTCTCCAACGGAGGAGTCTAATTGAATAATTCCAGTAGTTTGAAGCGGATTTTGTAGCCGGGGGAATCGGTTTCTGTGATGATTTTATACTGGTCGGGGGTCAGGCCCACCTGGAGGAAGGAATCCTCGGCCTTGTCGGCGGGGACGGTGGCGGCGCCGAGGCAGAGGGGCGGGAAGAGGCAGCACCACCAGTTCTGCCCGGCCGCCTCTCCGATGCAGACCCGCAGCGAGAGATAGGTACCCGAGGGGAAGCAGAAGCTGTCATAGTTCTTTTCCGGGTAGCTTTCCTCGTTCAACAGCAGCGCAACGGAATCGGTTCTGCCGGCGTCGGCGATGACCCGTTCGGCCGCGGTCTGAATGTCTCCCATGCTGCTCTCAAGCAGCGCAGCGGCCTCTGCGCGGTCGGTGCAGTCCTCCAGCAGGGGAACGGTCACCTCCAGCACCGCGTCCCGCACTGCAAGCTTGAGCGCCTGGTCCTCGGCGGCGTCCGAATTGGCCAGCACATGCAGACGGATGACCGAATCGTAAATTTTTTCTTCTCCGTGTACCGGCATCAGCCCGGCAAAGAGCAGGGCGGCGGTCACAATCAGCGCCGATCCGGCGAGCTTTTTCCACATAAACAAAAAACCTCCTGATGTGTTTGCCTATAACATGGCCCATCCAGGAGGCTTTTATTCAGTTGAGCGCGGAAAGCCCGATCTGTTCCACGATTTTTTCCATTGCCTCGTCGGCGTCCCGGGCAGAGATGGTGCAGCCGGCGGCTTTTTCGTGCCCGCCGCCCCCGAACTGTGCGCAGATTGCGGCCACATTGCAGCTCCCGGCCGAGCGCATGGAGACGCGGAAGACCGCCTCGGTAGAGGGTTGGCGGATGGAGACGGCCACCTCCACGCCCTCCAGCGAGCGCGCCACGTCCACCAGGGTTTCCAGGTGCTCGTCGCGCAGATTGAGCGCGGCCTTCAGGGCATAGGGGAAGAGAATTACCGCCACCCGGCCGTCCGCAAACAGGTGCAGGTTGGAGATGCCGGCCGATACGGCGCGCAGCTGGTCCAGTGTGCGGGTTTCAAACAGACGGCGGTTGATGCCGGCGCAGTCGATGCCGCTGGCCACCAGCTCAGCCGCGCGCGCGTGGGTTTCGGGCGTGACATTGGAATACCGGAAGCAGCCGGTATCCGAGCTGATGGCGGCATAGAGGTCGGTGCAGATGGCCTCGGTGATGGGCACCAGCCCGCGCTGGGCAAACAGCTTGACAATGTCAAACAGAATTTCCCCCGTGGCTGCCGCGCCGGGGAGCACAAAGCAGTCGGCAAACGGCGTGCCGCTTTCGTGATGGTCAATCATCAGGTCAATCTGCCCCTCGTACAGCTCGCGCAGGCTGCCCAGCTGCCCGGGGGAGGCGACGTCCACGCTGATGACGCGCTGGGGGGCAAAGCCCGCGGGCAGGGCCTGGGGCAGCAGGCTTTCCTGCAGCCCCTCGCAAAGAAAGCGCAGGCGGTCGGGCACCTCATCGGCGCAGATGCACCATGCCTCCGATCCCAGGCTCTCCAGTACCTGCCGCAGGGCAAATGCCGAGCCTACGGCGTCCCCGTCCGGCCCCCGGTGCAGCAGAATCAGGGTTGCTGCGGGCTGCTCCAGCGCCCCGCACAGTTCCTCAAAGCTCAAATCCCGATAGTCGCTCATGCCTTGCCGTCCTCCCGGTTGTCCGGCTCCGTCGGGTCCGGCTGTGCGTCTGGCTCCTCGGGCTCCTCGGGCCGGATGTTCAGCCGGTTGAGGATGGAGGAGATGCGCGCGCCGTAGGGAATCGAGTCATCCCGCAGGAAGGTCAGCTCGGGGGTGACGCGCAGATTCAGCGAGTGCGCCAGCTCCCGCCGGATAAAGCCCGCGGCGGTCTTCAGCCCCTTTGCCAGCTCCTTGGGGTCGCCGTGCAGCGCGGAGTAATAGATTTTTGCGTATTTGAGATCGGGCGAGCATTCCACCGAGGTCACGCTGACAAACGCGTCGGCTACCCGCGGGTCCTTCACCCGGCGCAGAATGGTCATCATTTCCTTCTGCATCTCGTCGTTGATTCGGTTCTGTCTGTATTTCGCCATGGCGGCGCGTCTCCTTTCCTGCCTGCGGCAACGGAAAACCGGAAGGGAAATGCGGACGCATTTTCCTCCCGGGCCCCGGTTTCTGCAAACTTATTCCATGCTTTCCGGATTTGCAATCACGTCCTGCGCGGACACTTCAAAAGAGGCCTCGTCCGCATCCGCCCCGGCCGTGCAGGAATCAGCCTCCAGCTCGTCCGGCAGGTCGTCCGCCTCGAGCGCCGCGGCCTTTTTCTTCTTGGCAAAATGGTCATAAATTTTGTAGGCCACAAAGGCAACGGCGGCAATGACCAGCAGCACCTTGAGCACGGTCAGCCATGTGCAGCGTTTTTTGACTACGAGATCGGTTTCGTTTCCCACGTTGGTTCCTCCACATTCCATGAGATTTGTATAGCATAACATAAGTATACCATATTTTCAGAAAAAAGCAACCCCTTTTTCGAGATTTTTTGAAAAAAATCAAAAAAACTATTTCTTTTTCCGAAGATGTGTGATAAAATAGAGGGCAGATTGCAAGGCGGGGAGGTGAGCGCATGACCTATGCGGAGATTTGCAGCGCGCTGCGGGCGGCGGGGGTGGAAAATCCCGGGGCGAACGCACGGCTGCTGCTGGAGCATTTCTGCGGTGTCTCCCCCGCCGCCGTGCTGGCCGACCCCGGCAGGGATTACGGCGGCGGGGCGCTGAACCGTGCGCTGCAGGCCCGCTGCGCGCGGGTGCCGCTGCAATATCTGCTGGGCAGCTGGGAGTTCTGCCGCCAGCGCTATGAGGTCAGCCCCGACTGCCTGATTCCCCGGGCCGACACCGAGCTGCTGGTGGAGGAGGCGCTCGCCTCACTCCCCCCCGGGGCGTTTTTTGCCGATTTCTGCACCGGCAGCGGCTGCATTGCGGTGTCGGTGCTGGCAGAGCGCCCCGACACCCGGTGCCTGGCCGTGGAGCTCTCGGAGCCCGCGCTGGCGCTGGCGGTCCGCAATGCCGGGCGCAACGGCGTGGCGCAGCGCTTTGCGCCGCTGCGGGCGGACGTCCTGCGCCTCACCCCGGAGACTCTGGCGGTCTGGCCGCGCCCGGACGCGCTGCTCTCCAACCCCCCCTATATCCGCACGGGGGAGCTGGAGACGCTCCCCCCGGAGGTCCGGCAGGAGCCGCGCATGGCGCTGGACGGGGGGGCCGACGGCCTGCGCTTTTACCGTGCGCTGATTGCGCTGGCGGCGGACTGGCTGAAGCCCGACGGCTTCTGCCTGTTTGAAATCGGTTCCGACCAGGCCGGGGAGCTGACCGCGCTGGCAGAGCAGGGCGGGTTTTCCTGCCGCGTCCTGCGCGACCTGGGGGAGCGTGACCGTGTGGCAATTCTCAACCGGTTGCGCATACACTGATGGGGAATACATGGGTTGCCGGGGGACGCAGGCGCGTCCGGCGGGCGCCGGAAAGGTGGATGACGGAATGAAGGTTGTTGTGCTGGCCGGTGGGCTTTCCCCGGAACGCGAGGTGTCGCTCTGCTCGGGGAGTCTGATTGCAAACGCGCTGATGGAAAAGGGGCACCGCGTGCTGCTGCTGGATGTGTATGAGGGAATGCCGGTTCTGCCGGCCGACCCCGGGGCGCTGTTCCGCCGCGACCGTGCCTACCGGTACGACATCCGCGAGGAGGTGCCGGACCTGGCCGCGCTGCGGGCCCGTGTGGGCATCGGCAACGCGCTGGTCGGCCCCAACGTGCCCGAGCTTTGCCGCCTGGCCGACCGCGTCTTTCTCGCTCTGCACGGCGCCATGGGGGAGAACGGGCAGCTCCAGGCCTTTCTGGACAGCTGCGGCATCGGCTACACCGGCTCGGATTATACGGGCTGCCTGCTGTCGATGGATAAGGATCTGTCCAAGCGGCTGCTGCGGGATGCGGGCGTTCCCACGCCGGACTGGATGGATGTGGACGCCGGCCGGGATTCCCCGGAGGATGTGCTCGCGCAGATCGGTCTGCCCTGCGTGGTCAAGCCCTGCAGCTGCGGCTCGAGCGTAGGGGTTTCCATGGTGGATACCCGGGAGCAGCTTGCCGCGGCGCTTGCCGGCGCGGCGTGCTGGGACCGGCGGGTTCTTGTGGAACGCAGGATCATCGGCCGGGAGCTGACCATCGGGGTGCTGGGCGGCCGGGTGCTGCCCCCGGTGGAAATCATCCCGCAGCAGGGCTTTTACGATTACAAAAACAAATATCAGGGCACCACGCGCGAGGTCTGCCCGGCCGAGCTGGACCCGGAGGTCACCGCGGAGCTGGGGCGGCTGGCGCTTTTGGGCTTTGCCGCGCTGCGGCTGAAGCATTACGCCCGGCTGGACTTCATGCTGGACCGGCAGGGGAGGCTCTGGTGTCTTGAGGCCAACTCGCTGCCCGGCATGACTCCGCAGAGCCTGCTGCCGCAGGAGGCGGCCGCGGTGGGAATGTCCTACCCCGAGCTGTGTGAAACCATCCTCTATCTGGGATACTGATTATACCGCCTCATGGGGGCTAAATACAAAAAAGAACCGCCCGACGGTTCCGGAAGGAGAAACGGAAGGAAAAACGAATGGAGAAGCTCAAAGCCTTTCTGCAAACGGTACGGCCGTGCGGAGCCGGGCCCTCCCGCCTGCGCTTTGCGGGTTGGTGCGCTCTCCTGCTTTGCGCGGGGCTGGCCGTGGGCGTGGGAATCAAGCTGCTGGATATTTTCACACAAAATCCCGGCAATTTGTTTTCACAGCTTTCGGTCTGGATCTTTCTGTGTACCCTGATTGCCGCGGGCAGCCGTTCCCCCCTGCGCGCAGGGGCGTATGTGTTCCTGTTCGCGGCCGGAATGCTGGCCTCCTATTATCTGACCGCTCACCTGACCGGGAGCGTCTACGGGGCGGCGTTTATCTATGGCTGGTCGGCCTTTGCCTGCCTGACGCCTCTGTTTGCCTTTGCCGCGTGGTACGGGAAGGGCAGGGGATGGCTTGCCTGGCTGGTTGCCATTGGCATTCCGGCCTGTATGCTGCTGTACGCGGCCATTCTGTTTGACCGTGTCCGGCTGCCGGACCTGCTGCTTGCCGTTCTGACCCTCCTGTATCTGCGTTGGCCGGTACGGAAAATCCACAAAAAGGAGATGTGAAATGATCCGGAATGTTTTGCTGGATGCGGACGATACCCTGTTCGATTTTCACCTGTCCGAGCGCGAGGCGCTCTCGGCCGCGCTCTCTGCCTATGGTGTGCCTCCGACCCCCGCTCTGCTGGCGCGCTACAGCGCCATCAATGCCGAATGCTGGAAGCTGCTGGAGCAAAAGCGGATTACCCGGGACGCGCTGATGCTGCTGCGCTATGAGCGGCTGTTTGCCGAGTTCGGCCTGGCGCTCTCGCCCGCGGCGGTTTCGGAGCGCTATGTGACCGAGCTGGGCCGTCAGTGCCACCTGATTGCGGGGGCGGAGGAGCTGCTGCGCGACCTTTCCGCGCGCTACCGGCTTTACATCGCCTCCAATGGCAACCGGCAGGTGCAGCGGGAGCGGCTCCGCCGCGCCGGCATCGGGCGGTATCTCTCGGACGTCTTCATCTCACAGGAGCTGGGGGCCGACAAGCCCGACCCGGCCTACTTCAACGCCTGCTTCGCCCGCATTCCGGATTTCCGGCGGGAGCAGACCGTCATCGTAGGGGACAGCCTGACCTCGGACATTGCCGGCGGCCGGAATGCCGGCATCCGCACGGTGTGGTACAATCCCGCCGGTGCGCCGCTGCCCGAACCGGCGCCCGATGCCTCCTTCCGCCGCCTGTGCGAGCTTCCCGCCCTGCTGGAGGCGCTGGCGGGGAGCTGACTCCCTGGAGGAGAAACCCCGCGGGAGGGCTCCATGCCGGACAAGCGCCCTCCCGCAGGCTTTTCCGCCCGCATGGGCGCATCCGCCGCTGCCGTGCGGCTTTGCCGCAGGCAAAGCAAAAAGCAGACTTCGTGTGAAGCCTGCTTTTTTGGTGGGAGATGGTGGATTCGGACCACCGAAGTCAAACGACAACAGATTTACAGTCTGCCCCCTTTGGCCACTCGGGAAATCTCCCATATCAAAGTCCACCCTTCGGTGGACTCATTGGAGCTGGTGATCGGAGTCGAACCAACAACCTGCTGATTACAAATCAGCTGCTCTGCCATTGAGCCACACCAGCGGCGGCTGCCCGCGGAGCATCTGGCTCCGGAACGCTGATATTATACCATATCCGCCCGCTTTTGTCAAGCCTTTTGCGAAAAAAATTTTGTGCGCTCGCTTTTTTCGTCCGCCTGCCTGTGTCCGGACGCAGCCGGCCTGCGCCGCGCATACCGGTAGCCCGGCCCCGGAGCGGGGAAGGCCGCCCCGCCCGGCCGGCGTTCGTCCGGCCGTCCCAGCCGGAAAAATCCGCAGACAACGCATAAATTTGCCGGATTGCTCTTGACGGGAGACAATTTTTGTGGTACAATATGTATGACAGATATCCGGGATTGCCGGAAAGAAAGGATGAACTGGTTATGATTCTTTATGCGGTTCTGATGTTCGTTTTTGCCGCGCTGCTCCTTCTGGCGGGCATTATGACCTGCCTGGGCGGGTACGACCTGATTTATGACTACGCCCTGAACCGGGTGACCGATCTGCGTCGCTACGCAAAGGCCAACGGCATTGCCCTGATTTGCCTGTGCCTGCCGCTGGTTGCCTGCGGCGTGCTGATGCTGGTGCAGCCGGAAATCCCGCTTGCCCTCATCGGCCTCGGGATTCTCGTCGTCGGCATTGTGGTGGACTACATCTTCTGCCACCGGATCCAGACCAAATACAACGGCGGCATGTTCTAAAGTTCTTCAAAGAAGACCTTGGAGGGGTTGGCCTCTTCAGGAGAGGCACACCCCTCGGGGGTCTCCCCCTGCGAGACCTTCCCCGGCGCAAGGCCCCCAGTTTTGCATACAGTATTGTAAATACAGTATGCCCGGGGGCCTGTGCCGGGGAATTTCTTTTGGTAGCGGATAGACAATTGGCAATGTGCAATTTGCAATGAGCAATGCGCAGAGTGGACAGTCAAAAGCAAGGGCAACAGTTGGTATGTTACATAGGAATATATCATCAAAAACCGGACAACCCATGGCGGCTGTCCGGTTTTCTGATATGCAGGGCAAATCGCTTTGTATTGTATGGCGATATGCTCTTATTTTTTTGCTTACCTCCCTCTGAAAAAGGGCTTCCCCGGCTGCCGCCCGCCGGCGGAGCGCTGGCATTGGCGTTTATACCAAAGAGGCGGGCGGTGGCTAGGGAAGGTCTTGCCGGGGGGAGGCCCCCGAGGGACCGGCCTCTCCGAAAGGCTTCACCGGGTGGGGCGGGGCGGGTGCCGCTTGCGGCTCTCCGCTAGCAGATTTTTCGTCAGGCGAGCAAACCGCCAACGGCAATAGTTGACCCTTATTGCAACAAGCTACGCTTGTAGACGGCTTGCGATGCATGACGGAAAAGATGCAAGAAGTTACCCGGTCTGTACCGCCCGGGGGAGTCTTCCTAGGCGGGTCTCTCCAAGGTCTTTTCCTCCAGGTATCCATCCCCCACCGTGCGGTTGGTTTGCTCCAGCATGAATACCATCAGGAGGACGAAAACGATGAGGAAGATGGGGAGCAGCCGGATGCTGACGTGGTTGGCGGCAAGACCGAACAGCGGGGGTATGAAGGTGGAGCCGATATAGGCGCTGGCCATCTGGATGCCGATGATGGCCTGGGAATTTTTCGCCCCGAAATTATGCGGGGTGGAATGGATGATGCAGGGGTATATGGGCGCAAACCCCAGCCCGATGACCACCAGTCCGCACAGGGCGGGCCAATCGGAGGGGAGCGGCAGCAGCAGGCAGAGGATGCCGACCGCGCCGACGCCTGCGCCGATGCGGATCAGGCGCCGGTCGCCCAGCCGGTCCGAGACCAGCCCGGAGAGAAAGCGCCCGGCCGTGATGCCGATGTAGAACAGCGAGCCGAAGGCGGCGGCCAGCTCCTCGGACACCTGCCGCACACCAACCAGATAGCTGCTGGCCCACAGTCCCACGGTCGATTCGGCCGCGCAGTAGGCAAAAAAGCCGGTCAGCAGAAAGGGCACGCCGCGGATCCGCAAAACCCGCCGCAGCCCCAGCACCTCGCCCTGGGAATCGGCCGCGCCGTCGGCCGGACGGTTTGCCTTCCAGAGCGGCAGCGTGAGCAGCAGCACCCCCAGGATGCAGAACTGAATCAGGGCCACCGTGCGGTAGCCGCTCTGCCAGCCGGCATGTGTGAGCGAGTGGCTCATGATATAGGGACTGATGATGGTGCCAACGCCCCAGAAGCAGTGCAGCCAGCTCATCTGCCGGGAGGAATAGTGCAGGGCGACATAATTGTTCAGCGCGGCGTCGATAGCCCCGGCGCCCAGGCCATAGGGAACGGCCCAGAGGCAGAGCATCCAGAAGGCGGAGGACATCGAAAAGCCGAGCAGCGACACCGCGGTGAGCAGCACGCTGGCCACGGTCACGGCCCGGGTGCCCAGACGGTGGGTCATGCGTTCCGAGCAGAGGCTGGAGAGGATGGTGCAGCCCGAGATGATCATGGTGACCACCCCGGCGTAGGAGAGCGGCACGGCAAAGGACTGTTGCATGACCGGCCAGGCCGAGCCCAGCAGCGAATCGGGCAGGCCGAGACTGACGAATGCGAGATAAATGACGGCAAGTAAGAGCGTATACATCAGCGGTTTTCATCCTCCCGTCCGATGACGCGGTTCCCGGCCAGAATCTCCGGGTGGTTGACCATGCTGTCGGCCTCCCCCAGCTGCCGGATGACACGGCAGGGCACGCCTGCGGCAAAGCAGCCGGCCGGGATATCCCGCGTGACCACGCTGCCCGCGCCGATGACACAGCCGTCGCCAATAGTCACGCCGGGGCATACCGTCACGCCCGCGCCGAACCAGCAGCCGCTGCCGATGTGCACCGGCCTGGCGTAGCACAGCCGCCGGATTTCGCCCTTTGGCGTGCGCATGGCGTTGCGCTCCCCTGCCAGCATGGGGTGCAGCGGGGTGACAATGGTGACGTTGGGGCCGAAGTTGCAGTCATCGCCGATGGTCACCGGCGCGTCGTCCTGCACCGTAAAGTTGAAGTTGGCAAACAGCCGTTTGCCGATGGTGGTGTGCTTTCCGTAATGAAACCAGACAGGGCCCTGCAAAAAGCTCCCCTCGCCGATTTCCCCCACAATTTCGCGGATCAGCCGGTCGCGCAGCTCGGTCTCGTCCTCATAGGTCTTGTTGTAGTCCAGATTGAGGTTGTGCGTCCGGCGCTTGATCGCCTTCAGGTCGGGGTCGGCGGGGCAGAACAGAACGCCGGCTATGATTTTTTCTTCTTCGCTCATGATGAATGCCTCCGGATGGTGGTGATATGTCCCGCCCGGCCCGGCTTCCCGGGAGGGCGGGATGTTGGTTGCCCGGGACAGGGGTCAGGCCCTGCCCACGTGGCAGACAAAATACAGAATCTGCAGCTCTTCTGCCAGCCGGTCCAGCAGCGCCCGGGCCGCGGAGAGGTGCTCCTCGTCCAGGTTGACAAACGGGTCGTCCAGCAGCAGGAAGGGCGCCTCCCCCGCAGGGAACATCGCGCGGGTCAGGGCCAGGCGGGCGCAAAACAGCAGCATGTCGCGACTGCCCCGGCTGTAGCTTTCCAGCTTCTGGCTGCGTCCGCCCTCCCGCACCGTAACGGAAAGCGCGGTGTCCAGCTGGGCCGCCGGGGCGTCCGCGCCTCCCAGCAGCGCGCAGTAGTGCGTAAAATGCCGCTGCATTCCGTCCAGATAGCGGGTGGAAAGCGCCTCCCGGGATTCGGACAGAAAGCTTTCGGTGCGGCGCAGCGTGTCCAGATTGTCCTGCGCGGTGCGCAGCTCCTCAGAGAGGCTGTTTACCAGATCCTCCAGCGCGGGGATGTCCTGCGTCTGCGCGGTCAGCCGGTCCAGTCTGCGGCTGCCGTCCGTCTCCTGCTCCCGCAGCTCCTCCAGCCGGCGCTTCTGTGCATCCAGCCGCGCGCGCAGCTCCTGCGCGTCCGGACCGGTTGCGGATCCCTCCAGCCGGTTCTGCTCGCCAAACCGCTGCAGCTCCCGGCGCTGGCGGCCGGTCTCCTCCAGCAGGCGCGCGTGCTCCTGCACCAGATATTCCATCCGGCTCAGCACCTGCTCGGGCTGGTTGCCCGTGCGTTCGGTCAGGCGGCCGAGAAAGGCGCCCAGGTTTTCCTGCCGCGCGCGCAGATCCGCGTCTGCCTCGGCCAGCCGCCGCTCGGCCTGCGCCTGCTTTTCGGACAGCTGCCGGCGCTGGTTCAGCTCGGCGCGGATGCGCAGCAGCGCCTCCTGCGGGTCGGCCGGCAGGGGATTGACGCCGAAGCTGCGCAGCCCCTCTGCCACTGCCATGCGGTAGCCCTCGGCCTCCAGGCGCAGCGCCTCGGCATCGGCCTGCTGCTTCTGCTGCCTTGCCGCGTCGGCCTGTGCCCGCGCGGCAAGCATTTTCAGCTCGGCCAGGGCCGCACGGAAGTCTCCCGAGGCCGGCAGCATCCCGTAGCGGGTAAGCAGACCCCGCACAAAGCCCAGCAGCTTTTCCTGCTCGGCCTTCAGCGAGGCGGCCAGCTGCTGCTCGGCCTCCACGGCAGAGGTGTCGGTGTGCTTTCCGCCAAGAATCAGGGTCAGGACGCCGACCAGCGCCAGCACGCCGCAGGCGGCCAGCAGGGGGACCCGATAGGCGGTCAGCGCAAGCCCGGCAATTCCCGCCGCCGCGGCGGCCAGCAGGGCGGCAACCGGAACCGGCAGGGGAATGCGCCGCCGGGCGGGGGGCGGCTGGGTATTTTGCGCCTCATGGATTTGCTTTTGCAGCTCGTCGGCCCGCCGGAGCTGTTCGGCCGCCTCGTCCAGCATCGGCTGGGAGGGGATGCCGGTCCCGCGGAAGCGGCGCTGCTCGGGCGTATCGGACGGCGTCTGCGCGGCGCGCAGACGGGCGCCGGCGTCGGTCAGATGCTGCAGGTTTTCCTGCACGGCCTTCAGCGCCTGCCCGGCCGGCCCGTCCGGGGGATAGGCCCGCCGCAGGCGCTCCAGCTCGGCGCTCTCCCGCTCCGACAGCCGGCAGGCCTCCCGTGCGGCCTTGGCCGTGCGGTAATCCTGCAGCCGTGCCCGGGCGTCGGACAGCTCCGCGTCGGTGGGGAGCTGCCGGTCGCGGAAGGCGTCAAGCAGCTCTTGCCGCTGCCGCTCGGCGTCCTGCAGACGCTGGCGCATCCGTTCGTACTCCTCCCGCCGGGCGCTCTCCTTGCCGGCACGCTCCAGGCTCCGCCGCAGCGTTTCCTCCTCCTGCTCTGCCAGCTTCCGCTGCCGCAGACACTCGGCCAGCTCCCGTTCCAGCTGCTCCTGCCCGGGCAGCAGGGCCCGCCGCTGTTCCAGGTCGGCCTTCTGCTCGATCAGCTCCCGCTGCAGGTCCGGCACCCTGCCGCGGCCGCCCTTTACCTCATAGTACTGCCGGCGGCGGTCCAGCGCCCGCACGGCCTCCTCAAAGCTGCCCATGTCGTTGACCTCCTCCAGCAGACCGGTCAGCTTGGCCGTGACCGAGGCGTTCCCCTCCTGCAGGTCCATGCCCTGCTGCGAGAGGTAGGCGCTGCGCTCAAAGCCCTCGGCGTCAATGCCCAGCAGTTCGGTCCCCAGCGCCGGGGAAAAGGCCGACGAGGGCCGGTTGGTGGACAGATCAAAGAGCCGGAATTCGTCATCGGCCTCCCTGGCCGCGAAGATGCGCTCCACCCGGAAGCGCCCCTTTTCGCATTCAAATTCCAGGCTTCCGCCATAGGCGCCCCCCTGCCAGGGCGTATATTTTTTCCGTTCGTTGCGGTCCAGGCTGCGCTTGGTAGTGGCCGGCAGACCATAGAGCATCGCCTTTATAAATACTGCCAGTGTGCTCTTTCCCCAGCCGTTTTTTTCGTGCAGGACGTTCAGCCCCTCCCGCAGGTCCAGCGAATAGCCCTGCAGCCGGCCGAAATTTTCGATGTCGAGATGTAACAGCCTCATAGATCCAGCTCCTCTCCGCTCAGCGCCCGGAACCCGCAGGCAATGATCTGTTCTTTTTTCTGCTCGGGCAGCTCCGAGGCCATCACCCGCCGCACGAACTCTCCCTTGAGCGAGACGCTGTGGCTGTAGTCCTCCGGCCGGATGAGCAGACGGGTGCTGTCGGCCAGCTTTGCAAAATAAAAGCGGTCCGAGAGCATTCGCTCCACGCGGGGCAGGTTGGTCAGCAGCTCGGCCGGGCGGGAGCCGGTCAGCACAACCCGGACCAGGTCGCACGCCGGGAGCTCCCGTACGGCCTCGTCCACCCGTTTCTCCAGCTCCAGCTGCGAGGCGCAGCCGGTGACGTCGCAGCCGATCTCGTGCAGCTGGCGCTTGGCAAACGGGACAAACTGGTGCAGGATTTTCCCGTTCTCGATTTCCAGCAGCACATAGCCCTTCGGGCCGCACTCGTCAAAGCCGCGCCCCTCCAGGCACCCGGAGTAGCAGGCCACCCCGCGCTCGTCCAGCGCGGCCTCCCGGTAGGCGTGCAGGTGTCCCAGCGCCAGGTAGTCGATGTTGCGGTTTTTGTATTTGCCAAAGGGGATGACGTTCTCGCGCGCGGCGCCGCCCTCCCGGCTCTGCCCGTGCAGCAGCACGATATTGAGCCGGTCGGCTGGGAGCGAGAGCCTGTCGGGGTCGGGGCGCTCGCTGCCCGAAATCAGCACCTCGCCGAAGTCGTAGGTGCTCCAGTCGCTGCCAAAGGTCAGCAGATTCTCGGGCCGGCTGCCGCCCTCGGCCAGATGGTGGCCGCTGTCGTGGTTGCCGGCCAGGTAGAAGAAGAAGACGTTCGGGTGCTCTGTAATCAGATTCAGTACATACTGCTCGGTGCGGCGGGTCGTGCGGGTGCCGTCGAACAGGTCCCCCGCAATCAGAATGGCCGATACCCCGCCGCGGTCGGCCAGCTCGACCAGCTGCGCAAAGGCGGAAAGCAGCTCCCCCCGCCGCTCCCGGACCCGGGGCGGGGGCAGGTTGGTCTCCAGCGGAGAATCCAGGTGCAGGTCGGCGCAGTGAATGAGTTTCATATGTTCGGCTCCTTGCGTGAAAATGGGATCGGGACGCCGGTCCCCGGCCGCCGGCCGGGGAAGGGACCTGCGGCGGCCGGTCCGTTTGTGTCTGCTCCATAAGTATATCACATTTCGGCGCAAAAGAAAAGAGGAAACGCGTAATTTCCCGGGATTTTTCCGGTCAGCCTCCCCGGGGCGTTGACAAAACCGCCGGGGTCTGGTATAATATACGCAAAAAGGCGCGAGGAGGCGCGGCGGCCGCCGGCGGGCGGCAGGCAAAAAAGGGGGAGAGACGCATGAGACCGCTGGGACTGTACCTGCACATTCCGTTCTGCCGCAGCAAATGTCTGTACTGCGATTTCTGCTCGGTTCCGCGTCCCGAAGCCGGCGTTGTGGACGCATACCTTGCGCGGCTGGAGGCCGACCTGCGGGCCGCTGCCCGGCTGTGTGGGGACTGCACGGTGGACAGCGTCTATTTCGGCGGCGGAACCCCCACGCTGCTGCCGCCCGGGCGGCTGGCCGGGCTTCTCTCTGCCGTGGCGTCGGCATTCCGGCTCTCTCCGCAGGCCGAGGTCACGGCCGAGTGTAACCCCGCCACCGGGAGCCGGGAGGCCTTTGCCCTGCTGCGCCGCGCCGGCTTCAACCGCCTGAGCATCGGCCTGCAGAGCGCCGACGCGGCCGAACTGCGCGCGCTGGGACGGCTGCACACCTGGCCCGACTTCCTGCGGACCTGGGAGCAGGCCCGGGCGGCCGGCTTTGACAACCTGAGCGCCGATGTGATGTTCGGCATCCCGCACCAGACCGGGCAGAGCTTTGCGCGCACGCTGGAGCAGGTCTGCGCGCTGCGCCCGCAGCACCTCTCCTGCTATGCGCTGACCGTGGAGCCGGGCACGCCCTATGGCCGCCGGGGGGAGGCTGCGCTGGATCTGCCGGATGAAGAGCGCGTGCGGCAGATGTATCTGGACGCGATTGCATATCTCGGGGCGCAGGGGCTGGCGCAGTACGAAATCAGCAATTTTGCCCGACCGGGGTATGAATGCCGGCACAATCTGAAATACTGGAATGCGGAGGAATACCTGGGATTCGGCCCGGCGGCGCACTCGGATTTCGGCGGGGTGCGCACCGCCAACGCGGCGGACCTGCCGGCCTATCTTGCGGGCAGCCTGCCCGCCGCGCGCGAGACGCCCGGCCGGGAGGAGCGCATGAACGAGTATGTCATGCTGCGCATGCGCCTGTGCGCCGGGCTGGATACCCGGGCCTTTGCCGCCCGTTTCGGCACGGGAGCCGGGCGCTTCTGCGCGGCGCTGGAGCGCTATGCGGCAGGGGGATTTGTGCGGCGGACGGCGTCCGGCCCAGCCTTTACTCCGGAGGGAATGCTGGTCAGCAACACCATTCTCTCGGAGGTTCTGGATTTCAACGCTTAAATTTCAGAAAACCTTTCGAAAAAAACATGAAAAACCACTTGACAAAAGGCGCGTTTTCGTGTAAAATAATAGCGGAGAACAAATCGGCCGCAACCGCTGTCGGGCACGGCCGTGAGAAAGGGCGTGATAGCAATGGCAGAGAACCGACAGGAAAACGAAGCAGGGCAAGAAAACGAGGCCGAAACTGAGCGGGAGTTTTTCACCCTGGTGGACGAAGAGGGAACCGAAACCGAATTTGAGCTGATCGGAAAAACCGAGATCAAGGGCGTAACCTACTACGCGATGATCCCGGCGGAGGATTCGGTTCAGCCCGAGGACGCGCAGCCGGACGACGAGTTCTGCGAGTACGTCATCCTTCGGGGAGATACCGACGAGAACGGGGAGGAGATGCTGGTCACCATTGACGACGACGATGAGTTTGACGATGTGGCCGATTACTTTGACAATCTGTTTTCGGACGAAATCAATTACGACGGAGACAATCCGTAAGAGAAAACCTGCTTAGTGCGTGATAATCGGCGATGTAAACCCACGAATGACAAAAGGAGTCTGAATCCGCAGGTGGTTTGCAGACCTCCCGCCGGCGATCCCGATCGACTTGTCTCGGACGGCGGCGGACGTTGGGAGCAGTAAAGCCTCGGCGAGGACACCGCCCTGGAAATACAGGGTTTTTCTTTCCCGGTTACACGGCTCGGTGGGGGTTTTTCCGGGAGCGCCCCTGGGGCTCTCCCGGAGTTGTGAGGCCCGCCGGCAAGCTGCTTGTCGGCGGGCCGTTTTGGGTTTTGACCGGCCTGTCCGGCGGCCGGCAGAGGATACAAGAGAGGAGACAGATACATATGGGCATTGTCAAGGCGTTTTTCGATGCGGTCGGCGGCAATCTTGCCGACCAATGGCAGGAGGTGCTGGAGGCCGACGCGATGGACGACTCCACCGTCTTCACCAAAGGGGTCAAGGTGCGCACCGACCGGCGCAACAACAACCGCAAGGGCAACAGCGACATCATCAGCGACGGCTCGGTGATCCACGTTTACCCCAATCAGTTCATGATGCTGGTGGACGGCGGAAAAATTGTGGACTACACGGCGGAGGAGGGCTATTACATCGTCAAAAATTCCTCCACGCCCTCACTGTTCAACGGGCAGTTCGGGGATTCGCTCAAGGATGCCTTCAACCGCATCAAATACGGGGGCACGCCCTCGGCCAAGCAGCAGGCGTTTTATATCAACCTGCAGGAAATCAAGGGCATCCGCTTCGGCACCCCCAGCCCGGTCAACTATTTCGATAATTTTTATAACAGCGAGCTCTTCCTGCGCGCGCACGGGACCTATTCCATCAAGGTGACCGATCCGCTGCGGTTTTATGCCGAGGTCATCCCCAAAAACGCGGCGCGCGTGGACATCAACGACATCAACGAGCAGTATCTGTCCGAGTTTCTCGAGGCCTTCCAGGCCTCGCTCAACCGGATGTCGGTGGACAACATCCGCATCTCGCAGATCATCTCCCACGCGCCCGAGCTCTCCCGCTATCTGGCCGATGCGCTGGACGAGAGCTGGAAGAAGCTGCGCGGGTTTGAGGTGCTGGCGGTCGGCATCAAGGGCATCAGCTATGACGAGGAATCCCAGAAGCTGATCAACCTGCGCAACCAGGGCGCCATGCTGGGCGACCCCTCGGTGCGCGAGGGATATGTGCAGGGGGCTATCGCCAGGGGCATCGAGAGCGCCGGCAGCAACACGGCCGGCAGCGCGCAGGCCTTTATGGGCATCGGTCTTGGCATGGGGGCCGGCGGCAATTTTGCCGCCAGCGCCTCGGCGGCCAACCAGGCACAGATGCAGCGGCAGCAGGCCCAGGCCGCCCAGGCCGCTCCGGCAGCGGGGAGCTGGGTGTGCGCCTGCGGGCACAGCAACACCGGCAAATTCTGCTCCGAGTGCGGCAAGCCCCGGCCGGAGCCGGCCGGTGAGTGGAAGTGCGCCAAGTGCGGGCACGGCAACACCGGCAAATTCTGTTCCGAGTGCGGCAGCCCGCGCCCGGCCGGCGAGTGGACCTGCCCCGGGTGCGGGCACAGGAACCCGGACGGCACCAAGTTCTGTCCGGAATGCGGCAAGCCCAGGGCATAAGGGCAGGAGCGGCGGCATATGGAACAGACACTGGCCTATCAATGCCCGAACTGTGGCGCCGGGCTGGAATTCGACGCCGAAAAGCAATGCTTCAGCTGTGCCTTCTGCCTCTCCGAATTCACCCGTGACGAGGTGCTCGCGGCCAACACCGCCGAGGCCGAGCGGGAGGCACAGGCCGAGCGGCAGGCCTACAACGAGCAGATGCGGGAGTACAGCTGCCCCAACTGCGGGGCCGAAATTCTGGCCGATGAGCACACCGCGGCCGGCAGCTGCTGCTACTGCCACAATCCCGTGGTGCTGGTGGGGCGGCTCTCGGGCGAGATGAAGCCGCAGCGCATTGTCCCCTTCCGGTACGACCGGGATGAGGCCAAGCGGCTCTTCCGCAAATTCGTCCGGGGCAAATGGTTTGTGCCTTCGGACTTCCGTTCGGAGGCGCAGATCCGGAACCTGACCGGTATTTATTACCCGTTCTGGGTGACCGACGCCGACGCGGCGGGCGAAATGGACGCCGACGCCACCCGGGTGCGGACCTGGCGCAGCGGACGGACCGAGTATACCGAAACCTCGAATTACCGGATTCACCGGAGCGGAAATCTGCACTTTGAGGACATCACAACCGCCGCCCTCTCGGACGCCGACAAGCGGATGCTGGAGGGGGTGCTGCCCTATCCGTCCGAGGCGCTGCAGGCGTTTTCCATGCCCTATCTCTCGGGCTATGTCGCAAAAAAGCGCAATCTGGAGCGGGAGCAGCTCAGCGGGGAGGTGCGGGACCGGATGCAGCAGTACACCAACCAGCTGCTGCGCGGCACGGTCACGGGCTACACCACGGTCAGCCCGGCGCAGAGCCGCCTGACCATCCGGAAGAGCCGTTGGGAGTACTCGCTGCTGCCGATATGGATGCTGACCTACCGCGACCGGCGGGGCAAAAGCTATACCTATGCCATGAACGGGTACACAGGAAAGGTGTACGGAGAGCTGCCTGTGAGTCCCTGGAAGCTGGGGATTCTCTTCGGTGCGGTTGCGGTTGCGGTGACCGGACTGCTGACCTTGGTAGGAGGGCTGTTTTTCTGATGAGACACGGTGTGAGATGGATTTTCGGTCTGCTGTTGCTGGCGGCCGTGCTGACGCTGTCGGCCTGTGCCGGGGCTCCCGACGTCCCGGAGGTGCTGGATTCCGACGATCTGCTGACCCCGGGGGAGCGCTCCGTACTGGAGAGCGAGGTGCGCGCGGCTGCCGATGCTGCCGGCTGCGCCTTTTCGGTGGTGTTCTACCGGTCGGCCGGCGGCTCTGACAGCTATCTGGGTGAGGATTATCTGGAGGATTACGGCCTCTCCGACAGCGCCGACCTGGTGCTGTTGGTGGTGACGCTGGAGGACAGCGGCCGTGACCTGCCCGGCGACGGGTATTATTACGATCTTTACCTCTACGGCAGCGCTTCCCGGCGCATCCTGCAGGGGGAGGCCAACGCCATTCTGGACGCGGGGGCCGTGTACGGCCCGCTCAAGTCCGGCCGGCTGGCCGAGGGGACGGGCGCCTTCCTGGAGCTGGCGGCTGCCGAGTACGGCAACGGCGATTACGAGCGCAGCCCGTATCTGCGGGCCCTGCCGGTTGCGGCGATCATTGCCCTGGCCATCGGCGGTGTGTCCTGTATGCTGGTCAAAAGGAGCTATTCGGTCAGGCACCGGCCGGTGGAGTATCCGCTGGAGCATTTTGCCAGGCTGGAGCTGACCGCGCAGGAGGACCGGTTTGTCGGGAGCTTTGTCACCAAGCGCGTCATTTCCTCCGGTCATGGGGGAGGCGGAGGCGTCCACCGGGGCGGACACCGCGGCGGGGGCTCCCGGCACGGGGGCGGCCGCGGCCATGCCGGCGGCCGCTGACGGGCGGCGCCGGCTGCCGGAGCCGGCGTGGTGCCCCGGTATGCCCGGGGCCGGGCTGCTGCGCGCCCGGCACTGTGCAAAGGGCGGATGTCTGCCGCCCTTTGCGGTTTTTCCGCAAAAAAATACTTGACAAACCGGACGGGCTGTGCTATAATAAGCTGTGCTATAATAAAAAGAAAGATGCTGACCGGAAACAAGTAGGGGCGTCCCGGGCGCGCAGAGAGCTGCCGGGCGGTGCGAGGCAGTGGCAGTGGCGTTCCGAATACATTCCGCGAGTTGCGCACCGAACGGGCGGTGGCCCCTGTAGGCTGCGCCGGGTATGCCCGTTACAGCACAGACGCGGCAGTTGTCTGTCCGCTATCCGAGTGGCCGGGGGTGTCCCCGGCAACAGAGGTGGTACCGCGGTGTTCCCATCGTCCTCTGCGAATCTGCGCAGGGGATTTTTTGTATTCTCTGCGGCTCTGAACAAAAGGAGATTTTACCAATGACCATTGTCGATTTGCTGAACCAGAACGCCTCTCTGTATGCAAACGAGACCGCTCTGACCGAAATCAACCCCTGCTTTGAGCCCGAAAGCCGGATCACCTGGCGGGAGTATTCGCTGGTTCAGCCCGAGCCCGGCAAGCCCTTTCACCGCGCCATTACCTGGGGGGAGTTCCAGGCGCGCGCCAACCGCTTTGCCAATCTGCTGATGTCGCGGGGCTGCCGCCCGGGGGACAAGGTGGCCATTCTGCTGATGAACTCCATCGAATGGCTGCCCGTCTATTTCGGGGTGCTGAAGGCCGGCGCGGTGGTGGTCCCGCTGAATTACCGGTACGTGGCCGAGGAAATCCGCTACTGTCTGGAAAAGGCCGACTGCTCGGTGCTGGTGTTCGGTCCGGAGTTTGTCGGACGGATGGAGGAAATCTGCGACCGGCTGCCCGGCGTCCGGCACATGTTTTACGTCGGGGAGGACTGCCCCACGTTTGCCGACAGCTATGAAAAAATGATTTCCTACTGCACCGATGCCGACCCGGCGCTGCCGCTGCGCGAGGAGGACGATGCCGCCATCTATTTTTCCTCGGGCACCACCGGCTTTCCCAAGGCCATCCTGCACCCCCACCGCAGCCTGATTCATGCCGCGCGGGTGGAGCAGAATCACCACGGGCAGACGCACGAGGACGTCTTCCTCTGCATTCCGCCCCTGTACCACACCGGCGCCAAAATGCACTGGTTCGGCTCGCTGATGAGCGGGGGACGCGCTGTGCTGCTCAAGGGGACCCGGCCCGAATGGATTCTGCGGGCGGTGTCGGAGGAGCACTGTACCATCGTCTGGCTGCTGGTGCCCTGGGCGCAGGACATTCTGGACGCCATCGAGCGTGGTGAGCTGCATCCCGAGGATTACAGCCTCGGGCAGTGGCGGCTGATGCACATCGGCGCGCAGCCGGTGCCGCCCTCGCTGATTCACCGCTGGCTCACGGTCTTCCCGCACCATCAGTATGACACCAACTACGGGCTTTCCGAATCCATCGGCCCTGGCTGCGTGCACCTCGGGGTCGGGAATACCGACAAGGTCGGGGCCATCGGCCGGGCGGGGTACGGCTGGCAGGTCCGGATTGTGGACGAGCACGAGCGCCCCGTCCCGCGCGGGGAGGTCGGGGAGCTGTGTGTCCGCGGCCCCGGCGTGATGAAGTGCTACTACAAGGACCCCCAGGCCACGGCCGAGGTGCTGCACGGCGACTGGCTGCTGACCGGGGATATGGCCATGGAGGATGAGGACGGCTTTATTTACCTGGTGGACCGCAAAAAGGACGTCATCATCACCGGGGGAGAGAATCTCTACCCCGTGCAGATTGAGGATTTCATCCGCCGGAACGACGCCGTCAAGGATGTGGCGGTCATCGGTCTGCCCGACCCGCGCCTGGGGGAGATTGCCGCAGCCATTGTGGAGCGCAAGCCGGGCGCTGCGCTGACCGAGGAGGAGCTGATGCGCTTTTGCCATGAGCTGCCCCGCTACAAGCGCCCCCGCCGCATTATCTTCGCACCGGTGCCGCGCAATCCCACCGGAAAAATCGAAAAGCCCAAGCTCCGCCGGCAGTATTGCGGCGAGAGCCTGGTTGCGCAGCAGATCGAACGCTGAACGCCATACGGAAAGGAACTACATAGATGAAAAAACTGTTGCTTGGAAACGCCGCCGTGGCGCAGGGCGCCTACGAGGCGGGGGTGCGGCTGGTTTCCTCCTACCCCGGGACCCCCAGCACCGAGATTACCGAGTGCATGGCCACCTATCCTGCCGAGGAGGTGTTTGTGGAGTGGGCTCCCAACGAAAAGGTGGCGGCCGAGGCCGTCATCGGCGCGGCCATTGCCGGGGGGCGTGCCATGTCCTGCTGCAAGCACGTCGGGCTGAACGTCATGGCCGACCCGCTGTTTACCGACGCCTACATCGGCGTGGGCGGGGGTGCGGTCTTCTGCGTAGCGGACGACCCCGGGATGCACTCCTCGCAGAACGAGCAGGATTCCCGCCACTACGCCAAGGCCGCCAAGATTCCCATGCTCGAGCCGTCCGATTCGGCCGAATGCCTGGCCTATACCAAGGCGGCGTTCGACCTGAGCGAGCGCTTCGACACTCCGGTGCTGCTGCGGCTTTCCACGCGGGTGTCGCACTCCCAGAGCCTGGTGGAGACCGGCATACGGACCGAGCAACCCCTGAAGGACTATGAAAAGAATGTCCCCAAAAACGTCATGATGCCTGCCATGGCCATCGGGCGGCATGTGTTTGTGGAGGAGCGGACCGGCCGGCTGGCCGCCTATGCCGAGGACTGCGCCTTCAATACGGTGGAGCGCCACGCGGGCGGGATCGGGGTGATTGCCTCGGGCATCTCCTACCAGTACGCAAAGGAGGCGCTGGGCGACCGCGTCAGCTACTGCAAGCTGGGGATGGTCTGGCCTCTGCCCGAGCGGCTGCTGCGGGATTTTGTCGCATCCTGCGAGACCGTGTATGTGATAGAGGAGCTGGACCCCTTCCTGGAGGAGGCCTGCCTGGCCATGGGTCTGCCGGTGCAGGGCAAGCGGCTCTTCACCCCGCTGGGGGAATATACCCCCTCTATGATCCGCCGGGTGGTGCTGGGGGAGGAGCCCGCCCCGGTCCGCACCCCTGCGGAGACGCTGCCGGCGCGCCCCCCGGTCATGTGCGCGGGCTGCCCGCATCGCGGAACCTTTTATGTGCTGCATAAGCTGGGGCTGGTGGTCTCGGGCGACATCGGCTGCTATACGCTGGGGGCCGCGGCGCCGCTCTCTGCGGTGGATACCACGGTCTGCATGGGGGCGTCGGTCAGCGCGGCGCACGGCATGGCCAAGGTGCGGGGCAGGGAATTTGCCCAAAAGCTGGTTTCGGTCATCGGCGATTCCACCTTTATCCATTCCGGTATCACGGGGCTGATCGACATTGTATATAACAAGGGGATCAACACCGTCATCATTCTGGACAACTCCATCACCGGCATGACCGGGCATCAGGACAACCCCACCACCGGCAAAACCATCCGCGGCGAGGCCACCCGGCAGGTGGACCTGATCGGGCTGTGCCGCAGCGTGGGCATTGACCGCATCGAGGTGGTGGACCCGTTTGACACCAAGCGCCTGGAGCAGGTGGTGCGGCAGGAGACCCAGTGCGAGGAGCCCTCGGTCATCATCGCGCAGCGGCCCTGCGCCCTGCTCAAAAAGGTGCGCTACACCGGGCACTGCCGGGTGAGCGACCGCTGCCGCAAATGCAAGGTCTGCATAAAGCTCGGCTGTCCGGCCATCAGCCTGGACGCCGCCACCGGAGCGGTTTCCATCGACCCGACGCAGTGCAACGGCTGCGGACTTTGCGTGGGCGTCTGCCCGTTCGGCGCCATCGAAAAGGAGGAGGACTGAGATGCAAACCAACATCATGATTGTCGGCGTAGGCGGGCAGGGGACCCTGCTGGCCAGCCGGATTCTCGGCAACGCGGTGGTGCGCCGGGGCTATGACGTCAAGGTCTCCGAGGTGCACGGCATGAGCCAGCGCGGGGGAAGCGTGGTGACATATGTCAAATACGGCGACCGTATCTGGTCCCCCGTCATCGACCGCGGTGAGGCCGACATCGTTCTGGCCTTCGAGCTGCTGGAGGCCTACCGCGCGCTGCCCTGGCTGAGGGCGGGAGGCAAAATCATCGTCAACACCCAGCAGATCAACCCCATGCCGGTGATTACCGGCGCGGCGGAATATCCCCGGGACATTGTCGGGAAGCTCTCGGCCCAGGCCGATCTGACCGCCGTGGATGCGCTGGAGCTGGCGCGCCGGGCCGGCTCGGAGAAGGCCGTGAACGTGGTGCTGATCGGCGTGATGGCAAAGAACACCGCCATTCCGTATGACGAGTGGCTGGAAACCCTGCGGGACACCGTCCCGGCAAGGTTCCTGGACGTCAACCTCCGGGCCTTTGCGCTGGGCTATCAACTCTGAATGCCGAAGGAGATCATTGCATGAAATACCTCAATTCCAAAGAAGAGTGCATGTCCTATGACGAACTGCGCGCCCTGCAGAGCCGCCGGCTGTGCGAGCAGGTGCGCCGCTCCTACGAGCGGGTGGAGTGCTTCCGCCGCCGCATGGACGAAAAAGGGCTCCGCCCCGGCGACATCCGGGGGGTGGAGGACCTGCACCTGCTGCCGTTTTCCTACAAAAAGGATCTGCGCGATTACTACCCCTACGGGCTGTTTGCCGTGCCGATGAAGGATGTGGTGCGTCTGCACGCATCCTCGGGCACCACGGGCAAGCGCATTGTGGTGGGCTACACCCGGAATGACCTGGATATGTGGGGCGAATGCGTCGCCCGCATGATGGCCGGGCTCGGCGTGACGGCCGAGGATATTGTGCAGGTGTCCTTTGGTTACGGGTTGTTTACCGGCGGCTTTGGTGCCCACAGCGGCGCCGAGCGCCTCGGGGCAACCGTCATTCCCATTTCCTCGGGCAATACCGCCAACCAGATTCAGACCATGGTGGACTTTGGCGCAACGGTGCTCTGCTGCACCCCCTCCTACGCCATGTATCTGGGTGAGGAGGCCGAGCGGATGGGCGTGCAGGATCAGCTCCGGCTGCGCATCGGCATTTTCGGCGCCGAGCCGTGGTCCGAGAACATGCGCCGCAAAATTGAGGAAAAGCTCGGCCTGCGGGCATATGACATCTACGGGCTTTCCGAGGTGCTGGGCCCGGGCGTGGCCTGCGAGTGCAGCGAGCAGGCGGGAATGCATGTCTGGGAGGACCACTTCATTGCCGAGACCATCAATCCCGACACGGGCGAGGTGCTGCCGGAGGGAGAAGTGGGCGAACTGGTGTTCACGTCGCTGACCAAGGAGGCATTTCCGGTCATCCGCTACCGCACAAGGGATATCTGCCGGCTGATCCGGGAAGACTGTCCCTGCGGGCGCACGCATGTCCGCATGAGCAAGCCGAGCGGGCGCACCGACGATATGCTGATCATCCGGGGCGTCAACGTCTTCCCCTCCCAGATCGAGGAGGTGCTGCTGCGCGTGAGCGGCAACCGCATCACGCCGAACTATCAGATTGTGCTGGACCGGGTCAACAATACCGACACCTTCGATGTCAACGTGGAGATGAGCGAGGCGTTTTTCTCGGACAACGTCCGGGCCATCGAGGCGCTGGAGCGCAACATCACCGAGCAGCTCCGCTCCACGCTGGGCATCGGCGCCAAGGTGCATCTGGTCAACCCGAAAACCATTGTACGCAGCGAAGGCAAGGCCCGGCGGGTGGTGGACAACCGGTCGGGAAAAATGTGAGCGGAAGGGAGAAGCGATATGATTACCAAGCAGCTTTCGGTTTTTTTGGAGAACGAGACCGCGCGGCTGTGCGCGGTGGCCGACACCCTGGCCAAAAATCACATCAATATCCGCGCGCTCTCGCTGGCGGATACTGCCGAGTTCGGCATTCTGCGCCTGATTGTCGATCAGCCCGAAAAGGGACGTGAGGTGCTGGCCAACGAGGGAATTGTGGTGCGCCTGACCAATGTGCTGGCGCTCTCGGCGCAGGACGCGCCGGGCGGCGCGCTGGGCGCGCTGCGGGTGCTGGCGGAAAGCGGCATCAATGTCGAATATATGTATGCCTATGTGGCAAAGGTCTCGGGCAAGGCGATTATGATTGTGCAGGTGGAGGACATGGAAGTGGCCGAGGAAATCCTGCGCAGACACGGCTTTGACGAGGCGGACTTTGCCGGATTCGGCGACTGAAAAGCGGAACAGAAGGAAGCGGAAGGATATGATGGAACCCGAAACCGAAAAACGGGCAGGTCACGCGGCCGATTCGGCTGCCGAATTCGTGCGCATTCTGACGCGCGCGAATATGAACGGCGCCGACCGGCTGTTCGGCGGAGATCTGCTGACCTGGATGGACGACACCGCGGCGGTCAGCGCCCGGCGGTACGCCAACAGCGCCGTTACCACGGCATGTATCGAGCGGCTGCGCTTTCTGCACCCCGCCCGGCAGAACGAAACCATTGTCGTGTCGGCCCGCGTGATATGGACCGGCCGCACCTCCATGGTGGTTCTGGTGCAGGCCGAGACCGAGGATCTGGACGGCACCCGCCATCCGGTGGCCGACGGCTACTTTACCCTGGTTGCCCTGGACGCCGACGAGCGCCCGCGCCCGGTCCCGCCACTGGAGCCCGTGACCGAGCAAGAGCGGCAGCTCTTTGACGAGGTCGCTCGCCAGAAGGCCGCCCAGCGGCAGGCCACGCGGTAAGGCCGAACAACGGCAGCCCCCTTTAACAGGGCCCGGCCAGCGGCAGACCATACCGTCAGGCAAGGCCGCGCCCCGCGGCCGTCCGCCCGACCCGGCCTCCGCAAACCGCCCAAAACGATACAGCCCCGCCCCGGATGTGCAAAGCGCATCCGGGGCGGGGCTGTTCTGCATGACGCATGACCGGCTCCGGTTGTCTGATATACAATTGCTGTGACTTTACATATACATTACATAAACATTTTGCTTTTTCATGGTTGCTGCTTTACTTTTCTTTTTTGTTCTCTGATTGCTTAAATGTGCCGTCGAATTTTATTTTTGATTTGTTTTATATGCTTAAAATATGGAATCGTGATTTATGCAAAACAGAAAAACAAAAAAATTCAAATTTACATAATCGTGCATATAGGTGACATGGAGGGATTTACATTTAACGGGCAATTGTATATAATAAAACTGGCGGCGCGGAGTGGTTTGCCGGTTGCGGCTTCTGTTCCGTAGCCAGTCAAATATCTGACAGAAAGGGAATTGAAAGGATGAAGACACACCAAAACCAATGTTCCGTCCGGCTGTTGGCAATCGTTCTGCTGGTGGCCATACTCATCGGCAGCATGGGGGTGCTGCCACTCTCGGCTCTGCCCGTTCCGGACCTGTCGGCAGAGGAATGGGGCGACCCGAACGGCGATGGGGTATGGGAAATCGATTCGGTCGATGACCTGTTTGCGTTTGCCGCAGCCTGTGCCGATGACTCAAACGGGTTGGACTGCTTCAACAGTCAGACCGTGCGCTTGATGTGCAACGTGAATCTCAATCCCGGCTGGGATGCGGCTACCAGGACAGCGCCCGCCGGGGGGCGGGTCTGGACGCCGGTCAGTCGCTTTAAGGGAACCTTTGACGGGCAGGGCTACACAATCTCCGGTCTGTATCTCAACGGAGCAGGCAACCAGGGCTTTATCTGGCGCGGGGACGGCTGCATCATACGTGATTTGCGTATCGAAAACAGTTACATCTGGTCCGCGGGTGATTACAGCGGCGGTGTGATGGCATCGGTCAGCAATAACCGGTGTGTGTTTGAGAATATACACAGCAATGTTGTGATTGAAACCGAAACTCCGGAAACCGGATATTCGCAGGTGGCTGGGGGAATCTGCGGCGTATTATACGGGGCAGACGCCGAGTTTACCGACTGTAGCTTTTCCGGAACGGTGAGCGGCGGCGTGATGGTGGGAGGCATTCTCGGCACCAGCAACGAGTACAAGGCAACCCTGCGGCGCTGCGTCAATTACGGCACAGTTCGGACTCAGCGCGGAGACAGCGTTGGCACCGAGGCGGGAGGGATGATCGGCCGTATTGCCGCGGATGCCGAGTTGATTGCCTGTGCCAACCTTGGGGCCATTTCCACCGGAAACAATCAGTGGAGCGGAGGACTTGCCTATTTGGATCGGAAGACCATTACAAAGAACAATTCCGAAACCAATACCCCCACAACCGTTGCTGCCGTGCGGTTCACAGATTGTTATACCTCGGATGCGGCAGTTCTGAAGCACGGCATTGGCCTGCATGGATCGCGGAACCGCTTTGACGTCACGGTGTCCTATACCGGAGGCGAGACCGATCGTTTGACATTTGCCGACAAAACCACAACATGGGACAATGCCAAGGGGGTGATTCAGACAGTGACCACACTCCCCGTGCTGGCTACTAAGCCCGGTATGGAACAGCTGGTTCTGCCGCTGGAGCAGGATGGCGCGGGCGTCATTCACCTTTCCGATGCCGATGACTGGTTCGATTTTGCCGCGTATGCGGCCGCTTATGGCTATTATGAAGGCTTGACTGTGCGAATGAACGGCGATGTGGATCTCAATCCGGGATGGGACGCGGCCACCAAATCCGCCCCGGCGCGTGTGTGGGTTCCGATTGTTGAATTTCGCGGCGTACTGGACGGGGACGGCTACACGCTCTCGGGCGTGTACGTCAATCAGGAAAGCTCCGGTTCAGCATTGCTGGTCAAACTGGTAGGGGCAACCGTTCAGAATTTCCGGATGACCAATTCCTACATTCTGTCCACTTCCAAGAACTATATCGGCAGCATTGCCAGCTCGGTCAGTGGGGAGGAGCCGTCGTTGTTCCGCAATCTCTACAGTGAGGCCATTGTGGAAGGAAGAAAAACCGACGGCACAGCAATCGACTGCATCGGTGGTATTCTGGGCGGCTGTTATTATGGCGTGGCAGAAATGCAGAGCGTGGTATTCAATGGTACCGTCTCGGGCTCGGCAGGGGTTGGCGGAATCGTCGGGAACGTCAACAGCCTTGCAACAGATGAAAACAGCCCTTCTTCCGAACTGACACTTTCAGACTGTGCCAATTACGGGGAGATTCTGGCTACTTCCAATCACAATGGCGGACTGGTCGGGCTCAACCGCGGGCATCTGACCCTCAACCGCTGTTACAATGCCCGCACAGTGCCCAGTACGGATGGGTTTTCGGGATCGCTGGTCTATCTGGAATGCAACAGCCGCACCGAGCAGGCCAGAATATCGATTGCCGATACTTACTATCTCACCGGGACCAATGCCAATGCTCTGATCGCCTGGCACAACTACTACGCGCTTACGGTCACCTATGACGGAGTGCAGACCGGCTCGGCTGCAATGGACAGCAATACCTCCACAACAACCAATCACTCTTCGTTGATCCGGTCTTTGACCGAAACCACCGAACTGATGGATTTGCCGGCATTGATCGGCTGGACCATGACAGAAGGTTTGGCAGTTCCCGCCGGTGTGGCGGAGATGCTCCGTCCAACCCTGGCGGAAACCGCTTTTGTGCAGGAACCTACGGCTCCGGCCGGCGACAGTACCCGGCTGCGCGTGGTCAGTACCGTTGACCTGGGAGGGAAAACGCTGGAGGAGTATACCGAGGTCGGATTTTATCTTCGTGTGGTGCGCGAGGACGGCAAGGCCGTATCCGGGCGGATTGCCGGAAGCACGGTGTACACCTCGCTTCTGGCAGATACAGATAGAGGAATGGAGTCCGTAACGGCCCAGCAGCTGGGAGCCGATTATCTCTGCGCGCTGACTGTGACAAATATTCCGGCCGATGGCACCTACCGCATCTATCTTCGGGCCTTTCTGGCAGATGCTGCCGGCAATGAATGTCTGGATAGTGGCTGTTGTCTGACGGTTACGGACGGTGTTCTTGTGGAATAAGGAGGGAAAGCGATGAAAAACATATATTTTCAGCCCGAATTGAAACTGGAATTTCTGCCGGATTCCGATTTGCTGACCATCAGTGTCACGAAGGGGGGCTCCGGACTGGAATTTGATCTTGGCGGACAGGAGTTTACCTGATTCAGGCTTTGATTGCTCTGCCGGACGGGGCGGCTGCCCTGCGTTCCGTCCGGTATTATCGGAAATTTTATCGGATACAGAAAGGCTTGGCTATGCAACGCAATGCAATCAATGGATATCGCCGTCTGCTGGCCACGGTGCGGCAGCTCTCGCGCTTGCGGGAACGACCGGTATACGACTGCGGCGACGGTGTATTTGCAACCGTACTGCCTGGCGGCCCGACCGAATACGGACAGCTGCGACAGGAGCTGCTTGCCGGTGGAGAACTGCTGTGGGAGCGCTCGGCTGCCGGAAATCTCTTTTGCTGCTTTTCGTCCTGGCAGGACGGCAAGGAGGTTTATACCGTCCTTGGCTGCTTTCCCTCGGAGCACTCCCTGCGGGTGCTTTACTGCCAGGGGGGGCCCATGCCGGAGCGATTGGGAGATGCTCCGACCGAATCCGCAGGAGTCACCCTGACACAGGTCTGTCCGGATGATACGGCGGCAAACTTCGGCATGTGCTATGTGTTTTCACTCGGTCAGGGCCATTTCCTGATTTACGACGGCAACGGGGACGCCGGCAACGATCACGATCGGCTATGGCAGTGCCTCTGCCGGGATACGCCGCCCGGTGAGCGGCCGGTGGTGGATGCCTGGATCCTGACCCATCCGCATTGGGATCATGTATCCGGCCCCGTACAGTTTGCAAAAAAATACGGCGGCATGACCGATGTGCGCTGTCTGCTGTACAATTTTCCATCACTTTCGGTTCCGATTCAGTATCGGGAAATCGGCAGTCTGGCCACCGCCCGCGGGCTATGGCTCAACGAGCTGCATACGCATCTGCCGCAAGCGGCGGTTTACAAACCGCACACAGGGCAGCGCTTTACCGTGGGGACGGCCAGTGTGGAAATACTGTACACACACGAGGATCTTTATCCGCACGGCCCGCTCGCTATGAACGACTGCTCCATGGTGACATTGGTTACCGTCCGGGGCAAAAAACTCTTTTTTCCGGCCGACCTGAGCTGCGGCAAGGCTTGCCGTATGTTGGCCGGGCGTTATGGCGACTATCTCAAAAGCGACTGGTATCAGGCTGCGCACCATGGCTGGGATACCGAGGCACTTGCATTTTATCCGTTTGTGAACGCGCCGGATGTGCTGTGGCCGCTGCGGAAGCGGGACTGGGAGCGCATCCAGAGCTTTCCTGCCACACAGGTGATGGTACAGGAAATGACTGCGCAAAAGAGACGGTTTCACATCGCCTGGGAGGATGACATTTCGGTTGAACTCTGATGAACACAGGCATAGCCTGGGAAAGGATGAATCATGAAACATAGAAAATCAAGCTGTCTGACCCTGCTGCTTGCGGTTCTGCTGACCGCGCTGGCGCTTCTGCCGGTATCGGCAGAGGAAGCGTCCCCTACAATTGAGGATTATTGGCTGACCGATGTTCAGTGGACCGCGGTGTATACCGAGACCGCTCCGACCGTTGACGGTAGCGTAACCGATGAAGAATGGCAGAACGCCTCTGTGCTGGTCTATGACCCTGCCGACCCCGAGCTGCAGGCAGTTCTGACCGAATACGGCGGACTTTGCACCGATGAGACCAAGGCATGGCCTGAGGGAAACAAGGCAACGCTCCGTTTCCTGTGGGACGAAAACGCGTTGTATATTCTGGACAGCCGGGTGGACGATTTTGTTTATTACGAATCGCCTGCCACCCCCGGCGGCACCTCTGCCGCACTGCCGTGGTCCAAAGCAGAAGGCGCCATTTTTGGCATTCAGCCGCTGGAATCTCTCTGTCTGAGTGAGGCGGACGGGGACATCTGGCAGTTTTATACCACGCTGGCCGATGACGGGGCTCAGCCAAACGGCGCGATTCAGCTGCGCATGACCTACCCCACTCTCTCGGCCAAAAGCTATGTGGACCTGCCCGAGGGTGTGCAATGCGCCGCAGCGCTGACCGACGATGGCTGGCAGATGGAGATAGCCATTCCTTGGAGCTGCATTCAGGAGCGATATCCGGTATTTGCACCCGAGGCCGGGTACCAGATGAGCTTCCGCATTTCCATTGGAAATTATCTGGAAAACGGCAAGATGTATTTTTACAATTACACGGATGCTTACAAAAATTTTGCTCTCTCCCAGGGCAATTCCGATTTTGGCGGTTATCCGGTGCTGGCGCTGGCCGACGCAGAAGGGAACGTTCCGGAATATGACATGAGCATCCCCTCCACACTGCAGCCGGATGATCCCGGCGGGGACGATCCCTCCGGTGAGGAGACGGATGCGGATACGGGAGAGGGGCCGCAGCCGACCGAGGAGCCCTCCGATGAGGTCACCACAGTGCCGCCGACCCCTACCGGGGAACTCTCCGGCAACGGGGAGACGCCCGCCGAGCCGCAAAAGCCCAACACGGTTCTGATTGTGGTGCTGGCAATTGTCATGATTGCTGCCGTGGCCGCGGCCGTTGTGGTCATTGTGCGCATTGGCAAACTGGTGGTCCGAATTGTGGCCGGTGTGCTGGCTTTGGCGATTCTTGTCGGGTGTATTGTCGGTATTTCGGCAGCGGTCCGGAACAGCGGAGGCGACAGCGGGCAGGGGGGCCCGACCTCTCCTGCGCAGACGTCCGCGGAGAGTGGTGAGCCCATGCCGGAATCCAAGGTTCCGGATGACCTGATGTTTCCCGGAGAAACGGTCAGTATCCTGATCCGGGAAGACTTCAAGGAGGAATTTGACGCCGAATACTCGGGTGCCCTGATTGACAATGAGGTGTTTGAAAGAAACGAGAACGTGCAGGCCCGCCTGGGTGTGACTCTGGACTTTGTCTCCAACAGCACCAACGCATCTACCGAGTACCTCAATACCGTGCGCACCTCCATTATGGGCGGCCCGTATTACGATATCATCACCACCTATGCTTATTACGGCTCGGCATTGGCGGCCGAAAACCTCTATTACAATCTCAATACCGTCGATTCCGCCAATTATATTTCCACCGAGCTGCCCTGGTACAATCAGTCCTTTGTACAGGAGTGCAGCTACAACGGTCTGCTGTACTTTATTGTGGGGGATGTGACGCTGACGGCAACCGACCGTTCGGTTGTGACCTTTTTCAACGAGGACCTGTTTGGTGACTATCATCCCGATTATACCAACGGATTGAGCGATCTGTACGCCGTGGTGCGGGATGGAAACTGGACCCTGGAATATGTGCAGGAGCTGATTCACGATGTGTACGATGATGTTGACCGCGATGGTGAGCAAAGCGGGGGCGACCTGTACGGGATGGTATTCAACAATGGGTCGATGTGCGTTGATGCGATGTTGATGGCGGTAGGGATTCCGCTGGTGGAAAAGACCGCGGACGGCAACATTCAGGTGGCTTTTCAGGAGCCGCAGTATACCAATGCCTTTTCCGAGCTGTTTGACTTCATATATCAAAGCGATGGCTTGTACCGCGGTACTACAGCCAACGACGAGTATTATGGCACCACTACAAACTATTTTTCGGATGAGGTGTTTTATAACGGTCGTTGTATGCTGGAATTCGGTCTGTTGGAATCGGCAAAGACATTTGCCACCGATGTCACGTTGCACTATGGCATTCTTCCTCTGCCCAAGCTGAACTCCGGGCAGGAAGGCTATGCCACCACGCCGCAGGATGCCTACAGCATTGTTTCTATGCCCTATAACATCGGCGCAGATCTCGGATTGGCAACTGCTACGCTGGAGGTGATGTCCGAGTACTCCTATCGGGATGTACGCCCGGTCTATCATGAACTGGCCTACAAGGTCCGTTACGCCAGCTCTGACATCACAGGTGAACTGTTTGATATGATTATCGATTCCATCGCGTACGATTTCGGCTCACTGTACGGGGCTTCCATTGAGGACCCGCTGCACAAGATCCGCAATATGCTGGCCGGATACAATCAGGCGGCTTCGGCTAATCTCGGCAGCATTTATCGGGTGTTTGGCGGCACCATTGAAGAAAAGCTCGATGATTTGCTGGCCGATTTTGACCAGCAAAAGCAATAACAGGCCAACGTCGCTTGCTTGGTTCTTTCCCGCGGGCTTTTGCCCGCGGGACTATGGAAGGAGGATGCAATTGAAGCGCAAACAACGTCTTCATCCGGTCTTTGGACTGCTGGCGCTGCTGTTGATACTGGGGGCTTTGCTGCCGTCCTGTCAATCGGACCGGGAGAACCCCGGGGATGCTTTGATGGCTACGGTGAATTTATCGGAGTATTGCATTGTTCGGCCCGAGAGCACCTCGCAGGATTGCCTGGCAGCCGTAGCTGAGCTGCGCAGCGCACTGATCGGTATCGGCGTGACGCCGGAGGTCAGCGATGACTGGTACCGGGAGGGGGAGTATGATCCGACCGCCAGAGAAATCCTGATTGGCAACACCAACCGCGCCGAGAGCGCGGACCTGCTCTCACAAATCATCGGGGAGGGGTATGCCATCAGCTTCACCGAGCACAAGGTGGTGATTGCCGCCACACGGGACGGCTTTCTGTCCGATGCCGTTGCCTATTTTGTCGAACATTTGCTGCAGGGCAGCGCTACGCCAACGGTACAGTTGAACGCTCCGGTGTTCAGCGATCCGTACCGCCTGCTGACGCTGGCAGCCAACGGGAAAACCGATTATACCATCATCCGGCAGACCAATTCATCGGATTATACCATTGATTTGGGAATGCAGCTGCGGGAAAGCATCCGGGAATATTCCGGCGCGGCGCCTTCCGTAGATCTGGATACCTTTACCGACGCGACCGACCCACAGGCCTGTGAGATCCTGCTGGGGCACACCAACCGTCCCGAGTCCGCTGCGGCTCTCGAGGGAGTACCGCCGGACGGCTATGTTGTGGCCTGCTCCGGTAATCGGATTATCCTCAACGCCTGGTCGCTGGCGGGCATCGGGCAGGCGGTAGAGGCTTTTCTGGATATTCTGGAAAGAAACCAATCCGGGGGAGAGATCAGCATTCCGGCTTTTGCATCGGAGCAGGGGAGCATACGCCCGGATTTTGAGAATCTGCCGGAGCCGGCGCTGACACTATCCTCGGCCTACCGTGGGCTGAACGATACGCTGACCGCCGTTTACACCGGCGCGGTTGCTTCGGACTTTGAAGCTTATCTCGGCCGGCTCAAAGACGCCGGATTTTCCGAATATCAGACCAATCGCATCGGCAATAATCTGTTTGCCGTATATACACAGGAAAACCGAGCGGTATCTGTCAGCTATTTTCCATGGGACGGCAGCTTGCGGGTGACATCGGAAACCGCGGCTGCGTTGCCTGCCGCTTCCTATACCGAAACCGAAGCAATCACTGCCAGTACGCTGGGGCAACTCAGTCTGGATGATGAGGCCGGCAATTTCGGTATGGGGTACATTTTCACTCTGGAGGATGGGAGCTTTTTCATCATCGATGGCGGCGGCAGTGCCGGAGAAGATGAAACCGTTCTGTATAACTATCTTCGGGCGCACAACAAACGCGCGGACGGGCAGATTGTCATTGCAGGTTGGCTGTTCACGCATGAGCACTATGACCATGTGACCAATTACCTGGATTTTACGGTCAGATATGCAGGCATGGTTACGTTGGAGGCGGTTTACTGGAACTTTGCAGATCCATGCGAATTTGAGGGAATCGGTTCGTATTACAGTGCGATGCTCTCTTCTTTTGCAAAGTATTCCGATGTCAGTGTGTACAAGGTTCATGCCGGACAGCGTTTCTGGGTCCGCAATGCAGAGGTCGAAATTCTGTACACGCATGAGACCCTTCACCCGTATGTTCTGACCGATATGAACGATACCTCCACGGTGTTCCGTGTCAATATTGCCGGTCAGCGCATCCTGTTTCTGGCCGATGTCAGTACTGTGGCTGCGCGCGACAGCGGGGTCAAGGTCATATACGGTCTATATGGCAGTGAGCTGAAAAGCGATATCCTTCAGGTGGCGCACCACGGCTGGAACGGCGGCTCGGTGGAAATTTACAATGCTGTACTGCCGGAGATTGCCCTGTGGCCGGTGGAGCAGTCCCGCTGGGATACCGTTACCGGTTATCCTACATCCAAAGTCATCCTTCAGCTTCAGGAGCAGGGAATCATCCGGTTCCTGTATGTGGCCAAGGACGGTGAGGTGACCATCGAACTGGAGTAGACGGAGCCCCCCCCGGAGAAAAAATCTGATCGGCTGCCTCCTGCCCGGCAGACACATACAGCAGCCCCGCCCCGGATGTGCAAAGCGCATCCGGGGCGGGCTTTTGTATGAGGGTGGTGGTATTGATGGAGGAATGCAATTCCGTTGGCTTTGGCATCCCGCCGGCGCACGGGGAACCGGCTTTTTGCTGGTGGGTCCCGTAGTGAGAGGCACCTCTGTCTGTTGGCTTCTGTGCCCGTCTGAAGGGGGCGTGCCCGCGGTCATTTCATTGGTAGCGGGGGAGGTGCAGGGAAGTTCTCAACCGCGCAAAACAACAGGCGGAGATTTCCTCCAGTCAACCACGTAGGACAACAGGCAGGGAATCCCTCGGTCAACTATGTGGGGTAACAGGCGGGAATCCTCCATCGGTCGTGCGGAACAACAGGCAGGAATCCCCATTGGCTGCACGGTAGAATGGGGCGGGATTCCCCCATCAACTGCACGGGACAACAGGCAGGAATCCCCCATCGGCTGCGCGGTAGAATGGGGCGGGATTCCCCCATTAACTGCACGGGACAACGGGCAGGCATCCTCCATCGGCCGCGCGGTAGAATGGGGCGGGATTCCCCCATCAACTGCACAGGACAACGGGCAGAAAGCCCCACATCAACCGCGCGGGGCAGTGGGGCGGGAAGGGGCGGAGCACCGGCTGGCGCGGGTCGGTTTACTCCGGCTTTCGGGTGCGCAGGCAGAGGAACTCCACTCCCAGCAGGGCCGCGCAAATCAGCAGTCCGGCGCCCAGCGGCAGCGTGCCTCTTTCCATCGCGCCCGCGGCTCCGATCATGCCGAGCAGAGCCAGCACCACGCCGCCGGCTCTGGCCAGCCGCCGGACGGCCCCGCCGCACAGGGCCCGCCGGATGGCTGCCGCACGGCTCCGCAGAGCCTGCCCGCGGCCGGGCCGGCCGCGCTCCGGCAGGCCGGCGCCCGGGTATATCCGCCCAATGCCGGTTCCGAATCCGGAATCAAAATTGCCGTTCCTGACGTCCGTTCTGTTCATAATCTGCCTCTTTCATATCGAATTTGGAATAATTCTGATGATATTATAGCAGATCACGCGGCGTTTGTCAAGAGGTTTTTTCCGAAAAAAGAAAATAATTTTGCAAATCCTCTTTACAAAACGGGAGGAATGTGGTATAATAGTGCCACAATCGGAAAAAACGGAGGCCGCGGATGGAAAGCTATATCGATCGCATCAAACAAATCAAGGGGCAGAAAAAGATGACCAACGAGCAGCTGGCCGAGCGCTCGGGCATTCCGCTGGGGACCCTGAGCAAGCTGCTCGCCGGGATGAGCGAGTCTCCCAAGCTTTCCAACATCGTTGCCATCTGCAACGCGCTGGACTGCACGGTGGAGTACATTGTGACCGGAACACCCGAAAACACCAACAACTACACACTGACCGAAGAGGAGATTGCTCTGGTGGAGGCCTACCGCCGCCTGGACGGCTGGGGGCAGGGGCTGGTGGGAACCGTACTGGCCAAGGAGACCGAGCGGGTGGACGCCGTGCGCGGCTCGTCGGCCGCCCCGTCCGGGCGGGAGCCGGCGCCGCCGGTGCGTCCGGCGCGCATCCTGCACATGCCTGCGGGCGCCGGCAGCGGGCGCTATGCCGGCGGCGCCAAGGACGGCAAGCGGAGCATCCCGCTGTACGATCTGCCGGTGTCGGCTGGCGTCGGGGAATACCTGGAGGATGCCCGTGCCGAAACCATCCGCATTCCGCGGACCGATGCGACCGCCGAGGCCGACTATGCCCTGCGCATCAGCGGGGACAGCATGGAGCCCAGATATCACAACGGCGACGTGCTGCTGGTGCAGACCACCGACAGCGTGGAAATCGGCGAGCCCGGTATTTTCCTGCTGGACGGCTGCGGCTACTTCAAAATTTACGGAGGCAGCCGGCTGCTGTCGCTCAATCCCGCCTACAGTCCGATTCCGCTGTCGGATTTCTCCGACGTGCAGTGCCGGGGCCGTGTCATCGGCCGCCTGCGCAAAAAATAACCGTCCGGATTGCCGCAGCAGGCCCGGCCGGGGAGGTCATCTCCCCGGCCGGGCCTGCTTTTTGCGCTGCGCCGCCCCGTCCGGGCGGCTTTTTATGTCTTGCCGGTTTGCTGCTGGTGCAGCGCGCGGTACTTCAGCGGGGACTGTCCGAAGACCCGCTGGAACTGTGCCGACAGGTGCGCGCTGCTGGCAAAGCCGCACTGATAGGCGATCTCGGTACAGTTCAGGTCGCCCTCCTCCAGCAGCCGCCGGGCCAGGTTCAGCCTGGCGCGGATGAGATACTGCGCGGGGGACATTCCCAGCTCGGTCTTGAACAGGTGCCGGAAATAGTCATAGCTGTAATGGTAGGAGGCCGCCAGTTCCTGCCAGTTGATGGAGCCGGTGCAGTACTGCCCGATGTAATTGGCGGCAAACTGCATCTGCGCGCTGCCGCCGGACGGCGGGTCCTTGCGGGTCAGGCGCGAGATGTAAAGCAGCAGCAGACGCAGGTGCAGCAGCATGGCCTTTGTCGCGTCCTGCCGGTTGGAAATGTGCTCCTCGTAGATGGCGCGCAGGGCAGCGCCGATGCTGCCGTCCGGCGTGTCGGGCAGGAACAGATTGCCCTCGGGCTCCCGGAAGGTGCCGTGAAAGCCGATGAACAGCACCTCGCTCGGGCCGGCGTGCAGCTCGCTGTGCACCGCCTTCGGGCGGATCAGCGAAAAGGTGTTCGGCCGCAGCGCATGGGTCTGTCCCCCAATCGTAGTGCTGCCGTCTCCGTCAAAATAATAGACCAGCTCATAGCAGGTGTGAAACTGATCGGGCACCCGCTCGCCCGGTCGGTGCCGGTAGGCCTTGACAAAATCGATTTCCAGCGCGGTATCCAAGAGATCGCCTCCTTGTCTGGCGGCAGAACTGCGGATGCCGCCTCCGCATGTATCTATAGTATACATGACGCGGGGTGGTTTGTCAATAGGAAAAACCATTTCATATAAATTTTAGACCAGAATGTGAAAGATTATAGCCGCAATTTATTGTATAATAAGACCAAGAGAAATCCGAGCGACATCGGATTGCTTTGTTAGGTATCTTGAAAAGGCGGGTTGGCTGATTCATGCAACAAGTATTTGCTATGCCGGAAAAAAGAAAAACGCCGGTGATTCTCGGGACCGATTGGCACACCGACTGCGACGACGCGGTGGCCATCCGGATCCTTGCCTGGCACCAGTGGAAGGGGTGCGTGCGCCTGTTGGGGGTTTCCATCGACTCCGCCATGGCCTGCTCCGCAGCGTCGATGAGGGCCTTCCTTACCCACGAAGGGCTCCGGGGGGTCCCGGTCGGGTTGGACCACCAGGCCACCGATTACGGGGGCGTGACGCGATACCAGCCCCGGCTGGCCGCCGGCATGGACTGGGAGGCCGAAAACCGGAGCTGCGAGGAGGCGGTCCGGCTCTACCGCCGCCTGCTGGCCGAAGCCCGGCAGCCGGTGACGCTGATTGAAATCGGTTTTTTGCAGGTGCTGGAGGCACTGATGGACTCCGGCCCGGACGATCTCTCGCCGCTGAGCGGCCGGGAGCTGATTGCCTCACGGGTCTCGGAGCTGTGGGTGATGGGGGGGCGCTGGGACGGCGCCGAGCAGCCCGAATTCAATTTTTCCAAAATTCCGCGCGCCAGCCGCGCCGCCCACCGGGTGCTGGAGGGCTGGCCGGGGGAGGTCACCCTGCTGGGCTGGGAGGCCGGCTGCTCGGTTTACTCGGGCGGCGTGCTGGAGCGCGCCTGCACCTGGGACGACGCCCTGAAAACCGTTCTCCGCGACCACGGGGCGGCGTCCGGCCGGCCGTCCTGGGACCCTCTGCTGGTATGGATGGCGTGCCTGGGCGACCCCGCGCGCGCCGGCTTTGACACGGTGCGCGGCTGGGCCCGGGCGAATGCCGCCGACGGCCGTACGCACTTTGTGCCCGACCCGGCCGGCCGGCACCGGTATGTGGTCCGGCGCTGCTCCGATGCGGTATACGGCGAGCAGCTGGACCGCATGATTCTCGGATACAGCCGGCATCTTCACACATTGGAACCTGCACCGGAGACGGTGTTGGAATATAAAAACAAAAAAGGAGAGAAAAGCAATGAAACACCTGTTCATCCGCGTCCTGCTGCTGATGCTGGTCCTGGCGCTGTCGGCGTCGGTCCTTCTGTCCTGTAAGCGGGATCCCGAACCCACGACCCCCCAGGATACGACCGCTACCACCGGAGACTCCGGAAATGGCGACTACGATGCCAACGGTTATCTCAAGGATCACCTGCCGGCAGATCTCAACTATGACGAGGACATTCTGGTGCTGGGCTGGAACACCGACACCGAGGGCATTCAGGAATTCGGCGCGGACGGCAGCTCGGCCGACGAAATCGACCTCTCGATTTTCACCCGGGACGAAAGCGTGCAGGATCGGCTGGGCGTAACCCTGAAGTACACCGTGATTATTGGCTCCAACAGTCAGGAAAACAACTTCATGCAAAGCCTGCAGAATGTGGTCAGCGGGGGCGATTATTTCGACTTTGTCGGCGCCTACACCCGCACCGCGGCCATTTGCGCGGCTGCCGGGCTCTACCGGGACCTGGGCGACATCGACGGCAGCTACCTGGATTTTGAGATGCCCTGGTGGAACCAGAGCCTGATTGAGGAGACCAGCATCGGCGATACCTTTTACCTGTGCACCGGCGACATCTCCCCGCTGTTCATCCAGATGGTGTACTGCATTTACTTCAATGCCGACCTGTTCGAGGATTACGGGCTGGAGAGCCCCTACGATCTGGTGGCTTCCAACGAATGGACGCTGGAACGGATGATTGCCCTGGGCAAGGGCTTTTACCAGGATGAGAACCACAACCAGGAGGTGGATGCGGCCGACGTGATTCCGATGGTGGGCGCCTACTGGGATTGGCCCGCGCTGCTGCATGGCTGCGACGTGCCCTGGATTGTGCGGGACGAAACCGGCACGCTGACCGTCAACCCCGAATGCTACGGGGAAAAGGGCCTGGACGTGATGGAGAAGCTGCTGAATTTTGTCCAGGTGGACTCCGCGTTTGTGGGGGACGGCGTCACCGAGAACTTTGTGGCCGGCAATTCGCTGATGCTGATTGCCCACCACGGCACGGCCTCCCGGAATTTCCGCGAGGTGAGCTTTGAGTACGGCTGCGTGCCCACGCCCAAATATGACAGCACCCAGAGCCAGTACTACAGCACGGTGCGCCAGCCCATCTCGATGTTCGGCATTCCGAGCGCGGTGCCTGCCGACCGGCTGGCAATGGATACCGCAGTGATGGAGGCGCTGGCCAGCGCGGGCTACCGCACCACCACGCCGGTGGTTTTTGACAAGATTATGCAGTACCAGACCAGCGCCAGCCCCGAGATGACCGAGATGCTGGCCCTGGTCCGCGAGACGCAGATCTTTGATTTCGGCCGCATTTACACCCGCGATCTGGGCAGCTACTGCGACGAGCCCGGCGCCTTCATCCGGGACAACCGCCCCTGGACCGAGTTCCGCCCGCAGGCCGAGCAGATGCAGACCCTGCTGGACGAATTCATCCGCAAGATTCAGACCGGTACCTATCAGTAAAACGGAAAACACGACGACGCAGGAAGGGGTGCAATATGAAAGCAACGCAAAGGCTGTCCCTGCTGCTGTCGGTGCTGGTGCTTCTGTCCGCCCTGCTGCTCTCCTGCCGGGAGAGCGGGGAAGGGGCCGGGGAGGGCTCTGCGTCCTCCTCGGTGACCGGCGACGTCTCCCCCAGCTTCATTCAGATGGTGTACTGCATATACTTCAACGCCGACCTGTTCGAGGACTATGGGCTGGAGAGCCCGTACAGCCTGGTGGAGGCCGACGAATGGACGCTGGAGCGGATGATTGCCCTGGGCAAAGGCTTTTACAGCGACGAGAACCGCAATCAGGTGGTGGACGCCGGAGACCTGATTCCGACGGTGGGCGCCTACTGGGATTGGCCGGCCGTGTTTCACGGCTGCGATATCCCGTGGGTCGTCCGCGACGAGACCGGCAGCCTGACGGTCAATCCCGAATCCTACGGTGAGAAGGGATTGGATGTGATGGATCAGCTCACCGACTTTGTGCAGGTGGACCATGCCCTTGTGGAGGACAGCAACCCGGCCGGATGCTTTGTATCGGAGCAGGCTCTGATGCTGATTGCCCACCACGGCATTGCCACCACGCATCTGCGGGACGTGAGCTTTGAGTACGGCTGTGTGCCGGTACCGAAGTACGACAGCGCGCAGACCCAGTACTACAGCACGGTGCGGCAGCCCATCTCCCTGTTCGGCATTCCGGCCGCGGTTCCCGCCGGCCGGCTGGAGATGAACACCGCGGTGCTGGAGGCGCTGGCCAGCGCGGGCTACCGCGTCACCACCCCGGTGGTCTTCGGCCGCATCATGCAGTACCAGACCAGCGCCAGCCCCGAAATGACAGAGATGCTGGAGCTGATCCGCCGGACCGAGGCCTTCGACTTCGGCCGGATCTACACCCGCGAGTTCGGCGGCTATTGTGACGATACCGGCGCCTACCTGCGGGACGGAAAGGAGTGGTCGCAGTTCGGCCCGTCGGCCGACCGGATGGAGACCTTGCTGGAAGAGTTCATCCGCAAGATTCAGACCGGTACCTATACATAACCCGTTTTCACCCGTTCGTATCTGCAAGTCTGCCCGTATATGCTCTTGAATTCTGAAAAGGAGATTTCAAACAATGAAAAAGAGTTTATCGCTTGTTCTTGCACTGCTGCTGGTTCTCTCTGCCCTGGCCCTGCCGGCTCTGGCCGCCCAGGGGGAAGAGACCGCCGAGCTGCCTCTGGTCAAAGACGTCGCCGGCTCGCCCGTCACCATCGACGGGGTCATGGGCGCCGACGAGGGCTGGGCCGGGACGCCCTACATGCTGCTGGATACCGTCTGGACCGGCAGCGCCGAGCCGACCCTGGCCGGCGAGGTGTACGCCAGCTACGACACCGAGTATCTCTACCTCTTTGTGCATTCCCTGATCGAGACCACGGTCATGCGCGTGCTGCTGTCCTTTGACGGCAAAAACGAAAAGACCCTTGGCCAGTGGTTCTGCTCCTGCTTTTACACCAATCTCTCCACCAATGGCCGCTCGGCCGGCATGGTGCCCGGCTCCTCCCAGCAGCTGGATGTGTACTGCGAGTTCTACACCATGTACGCCAGCGGGGCGCCCGAGCACGAGCTCTGGCAGAAGACCGGCTGGTTCGGCTCGGGCGTCAACGGGCTGGAATTCTTCGAGATGAAAATTCCCCTGACCGAGGAGCTGCAGGCCGGCATCGAGGCCGGAACCGTGCGGCTGGGGGTATCGCTCAGCGATACCTATACCGCCAGCGAGGGCTTTGACTGGGACAAGGCCAACACCCCGCTGAGCTTTGAGGCGCGCGAGGCCACCTCGCTCCCGTCGGTGATGGACGTCACCGGCGCAACCCTGACGGTTGACGGCGTCATGGGTGAGGATGAGGGCTGGCGCAGCCTGCCCTACCTGCTGATGGAGGAGTATACCGACGGCACCTCCCCTGCCGCCCCCAGCCGGGTGTGGATCAGCTCGGACGGCAAAAATCTCTACTTCTTCATCTCTTGTCAGCCCACCGGCAGCGAGACGCTGACCGTGCAGCTGGCGCTGAACGGAGACGACCCCCAGAGCCTTGACAAGGACAAATACGCTGCCTTTGAGATTGACCTGACCAAAAGCGGCGCAGAGGCACTCACCGCCATCCGCTACGGGGAAGGGGAGTACGCCGCCGGGGACGCGCTGTTTGACGGCAGCGAGGTCTGTGTGGCCGCCGGCAGCGAGACCATCGGCGTGGAGATCCGCGTCGCGTATCCCGACGCCGTGATGGAAGGGCTGTTTGAGGCGCCCCTGAACGGTGCGGTCGGCTTCTTTGAGAAAAAGGCCGGCAGTGAGGAGGGCCTGACCCCTGCCGAGGGCTACGACGCCTCCCGGGCGCTGGTGCCCCTGGCTCTGGCGCAGAACCTGGACCTGAATATGTGGATTGCCTTTGACAAAACCCAGGTGAACGAGGAAGCGCTGGAGGGCCTGAAGGTCAACATCATCGGCGACAGCTATTTTGCGGGACAGACCCTGCCGCAGGAGCAGGTGTGGCCGGCCCTGCTTGCCACCAAATACAACTGGGTGTTTACCAACTTCGGCTCCAACGGCAACCTGGTGTCCTCCTACAACAACCTGGACAATCAGCCCATGTGCAAGCGCTACCGCATGATGCCCTCCAATGACGCGGACGTCATCATGGTCAACGGCGGTCGCAACGATTACAACAACAATGTGCCCCTGGGCACGGTGGACAGCGAGGATACCAACACCTTTATGGGCGCGCTGAACACGCTGTTTGCCGGCCTGCGCGAAAAATACCCCAACGCCATGCTGATGTACACCACGGTGTGGAACTTCCCGGACACCAACACGGGCACCACGCTGACCTATCTCGATTACGCCCAGGCGGCCGAGCAGGTCTGCGAGAAATGGGGCGTGTACTGCTTCCGCGCCTATGACCCCGAGGTCTCGGGTGTGGATATGCGGGACGAGGCCTTCCGCGCAGAGTACTGCCTGCATGCGGACGACATCAGCCACCTCAATCTGGACGGCATGAAGCTGGTGATGCCGGTATACGAGGCCTTCCTGGCCGAATCCTGGGCCGAGTGGGACGCCCGTGAGGTGGAAACCCCGTCCGACACCGATACCGGCGAGGAGACCGGCCCGGCCGAGCAGCCCACAGGCACCGACTCCGGCACGGCCCCGCAGGAGCCCGAGGAGGGCTGCCAGTCCGCTGCCGGCGCACCCCTGTTCTTTGTCCTGCTGCTTGCCGGGGCCGCCCTGGTCCTGTTCGGACGGCGCGCCCGTAGCGCGGCACAATGATCCGCAATCACGGAAAGGAGACAACCATCATGAAACAGACGCTGAAAAAATCCCTTGCCTTTCTGCTGGCAGCCATGCTGCTGCTCTCATCCCTGATTCTGCCCGCCGCAGCCGGGGACGCCGCGGCTGCCGAGCTGCCCGTGGTCAAGGATGTCACCGGCAGCACGGTCACAATGGACGGCGAAATGGGCCCCGATGATGGCTGGGCCGAGACGCCCTACATGCTGCTGGATACCGTCTGGACCGGCAGCGCCCAGCCCGCCGTGGTCGGCGAAGTGTATGTCAGCTACGACGCCGATTATCTCTACCTGTTCGTTCTTACCACCGTTGAAACCACGGCTCTTCGGGTACTGCTGTCCTTTGACGGGACCAACCAGAAGACCGACGGTCAGTGGGTGTGCACCTGCTTTTATACCGACACCGAAACCGACGGGCGCTCGGCAGGCTATCAGGATGCTTCCACTCTGCAGTTGGATATCTACAGTGATTACTATACCCGCTACGGGGAAGGGAATGACGAGCTGTGGACGGAGACCGTCTGGCATGGGGCCGGCACCAACGGCCTGGAGCGCTTCGAGATGAAATTTCCCATGACCGCCGAGCTGGAGGCCGGCGTGGCCGACAACACGGTCAAACTGGGCGTTTCGGTCAACGATGCTTACACCTCCAGCGAGGGCTTCGGCTGGAGCTCCGCCAACGTCCTGCTGAATTTCACCGGTGAGGTGGAGGAGGAAGAGCCGGAGGAGCCGAAAATCGAGGTTCCCGTGGTCAAGAACGTCACCGGCAGCACGGTGACGATGGACGGCGAAATGGGCCCCGATGAGGGTTGGGCCGAAAATCCGTATATGCTGCTGGATACCGTCTGGTATGGCAGCGCCCAGCCCGCCGTGGTCGGCGAAGTGTATGTCAGCTACGACGCAGAGTATCTTTACCTGTACATTATCAATACCGATGCGCGCAATCCCATTCGCGTGCACATGACCTTCAATGGAGAAAGTGGCGAAACTGCAATCGGAAACTGGATTGGTATATGCTTTTATTCCATTGCCGACTCCGGTCGCTACAGCGGCGGAGTCGAGGGCTCTACCAATCAATTGGATACAGCGTGTACTTTTGCAAAAATGTACTCGGATGGTAGCCACGAGCTGTGGCAGAAAACCGCCTGGTATGGCACCGGCAATGGCAACGGCCTTGAAAAAATGGAAATGAAAATTCCGATGACCGAGGAAATGAAGGCCGGTATTGAAGACCAAACCATCCGTCTGGGGGTTTCAGTCGGTGACGCATATACATCCAACGAGGGCTTTGGCTGGAGCTCCGCCAACGTACCGCTGAACTTTGAAGCCGCGCCCGCTTTCCCGCGCATTGTCGGCGTACAGACCCGCGACCGGGGCGAGACCTACGACCTCCGCTTTGCCGCGGTGGTGGACGGCCTGACGCTGGAGGAGGCCGCCGCGGGCTTCCGCCTGACCTACAACGGCAAAACCGTTGAGGTGTCCTGCCGCTATGTCTACGAGACACTCTCGTATACCGACGGTGACACTGCCGGAACCTACGCCGCCTCGGATTTCGGCGGAGACTACTTCATCTGCTATACAATCTGCGGCCTGGAAAAGGGCAGCGCCGCCGCTCCCCTGACCTATTCGTTTGAGGCAACGGCCCTCAGCCTTGCCGACGCCGCCGGCACCCAGCAGGAGAGCGAGACGGTTGCCGTCAGCGTCACCTGTGACGCCGAAACCGGGGAAACCACCGTCACTGCGGAGAACGCCGCAGATGTAAAAAAAAAGGAGCAGGTATGAAACTGAATCTGCATAACAGGCAGATTGTACTGGCCGATTCCTCGGCGCAGGCACGGCTTTCGGCCAATGAGCTGGTCGAATGGTACGCCGCGCAGGGAATCTCCCTGACCCTGCAGACCGCGCAGGACGGCGGGGCCGTCCTGCCGCAGGAGTCGCCCCTGACCTATTCGATCTGGCGGGAAGGGGAGGAGGTCTGCATTGCGGCCTCCACGCTGTACGGCTGGCGCGCCGCGCTGGACGCCGTGATGCAGGGCGACGCGCTGAACCGGCTGCCGCTGTATCATGTCGCCGTCCCGCAAACCCCGGCGCTGGCCTACCGCGAGGCGCCGCAGGACGCGGTGCGGGTCATGTTCTACAACCATCACGGCCAGCTGGCCGGGCTCTGCGGCCCGGTGGACTGGTGCGAGCAGTTCCAGATCGAGCTGTTTACGCTCTATCGCCCCGATGTGCTGGCGCTGCAGGAGTTCACCCCCTGGCGCTCGGCGCAGCCCGGGTGCCTGGGCGACCGGCTCGCCGCCATCGGGTATACCCGGGTGGACGGCGGGTATGCCGACAACTTCACCCCGCTGTTCTACCGCGCGGATACCCTGGAACTGGTGGATTCCGGCTTTGAGCTCTTCCCGGAATACATGAACGACCAGAACCAGCCCGACCCCAACGGCGCGTACAAAATCAACAACGGCAAGTCCAAGTCTCTGACCTGGGCTGTGTTTGAGCAGCGCTCCAGCGGCAAACGCTTCATTGCTGTCAGCACGCATTTCATGTATATCGCCGACCTGACCGACACCGAATGCCCGCTGACGGCCGAGCAGTCCGAGGCGGCGCAGCTGATTGACGCGGCCAGGCTGCTGGCGGTGCTGGATGAGCTGCACGCCCGGCCCGGATACAGCGGCCTGCCGGTTATTGCCGGCGGGGACCTCAACGCCTTCCCGGACAGCGCGCCTGTGAATGCGCTGCAGGCCGGCGGCCTGACCTGGCTGAGCGCGCCCGGCGCGGTAGAGAATCTGCTGGAGGACGGCCATTGCGGCTACCCGACCTTTGACACGGAGAAGGGCATTTACACGGCCTGGGGCCGGCAGCTGGGCCACCCCGAGCTGAACATTGACCACACCTTTGTGCAGGGCAGCCTGACGGTGCAAAACTACATCACCGTCACCGACCGTGGCGCCTGCTACGCCTCGGACCACTGCCCGAAAATTGCCGATTTCATTCTGAACTGAATACGGAAAGGAAACAGAACCATGAAACACACCTATCTGCATCCCGTCGCCGAGCTTCTGATGCTGGACGACGCCGAAATCAGAACCGATCTCATTTCCACCTCCGGCCTGTCCGTGATAGAAAACCCGTTGGGAGATGATGACAGTGGCAACATTGCGGACCTGTTCGGCTAAGGCGCTGTGCCTGCTGCTGGCCCTGGTGCTGCTGTGCGGCGCGCTGTCGGGCTGTAAGCCCGGCGGCGCGCCCGTCGGCGACGGCAGCGGCACCGCGGGCGGGCAGGAAAGCGGCACCGACGCCGGCACCTCCGGGGGCACAGACCCGGAGGACGCGCTGCTGCTGTTTGCACCGGACGCCGAGCCGGTAACCATCTGGGTTGCCCAGAGCTTTTACAGCGATTCCGCGGTCAAGGCCGAGCTGGACATTGTGCTGGCCACGGTCCGCAAACGGACCGGCACCGAGCCCGAGGTGCGCAGCGACCGCATGGCGCAGGCGGAGGATTATGACCGGCCTGCCATCCTCATCGGGCCCACCGTTTTTCCCGAGAGCGGGCAGGCCTCCTGCGGCGTGAAAAGCTACGATTTTTCGGTGCAGCGCGTGGGCAACAAGGTGCTGCTCTGCGCGCCCGAGCGCGAGGGCTGCGTCTCGGCCATCCGCTACTTCAACAACATGGTGCTCACTCCTCAGGACAAGGAAAGCGAAACCCTGGTATACTCTGCCGGCATGGATTACCGCTCGGCGCATGAGTACCCCATCGATTCGGTGACGGTTGCCGGGCAGGAGCTGACCGGCTTCCGCATTGTCATTCCCAACGGCGCCTCCAACAGCGAGCGCTATCTGGGCGATTATCTTTCCTATCACCTGTACGAGCAGTACGGCTACCGGCTGCGCGTGGTAACCGACACCGCCAAGCCGGCCGCCGCGGAAATTGTGGTGGGGCAGACCAACCGCGGCGAACAGCCGACCGAGGACGGCCGGTTTTCGGTGCGTGTGCAGGAGGGAAAGCTCTACCTGACCGCCGCCGACGCGCGGGGCTACGAGGCGCTGTACGATTACATCGGCTCCACCCTGCTCAAGGGCGGCAAGGGCGCCGACTATGCCTTTGCCGAGGGCTACGAGGAGAGCGTCCCCGTGCCCGCCTCGCTCGAGGACGGGACGGCGCTTGTCTCCGAGCGCTACGGCGACGTCCGCGTGATGTTTTACAACGTCTTCGGCGGCATCAACGAGGATGCCGGCCCGTCTTCGGTGCGTCTGCCCTTCCAGCTGGACATCTTTGCCACCTATCTGCCGGATGTGCTGGGCCTGCAGGAGTGCTCGCCCCCGCGCTATTGGGGCATCGGCATCCTGGACCGCCTGCAGGAGCTGGGGTATACCGAGGTGCCCACCTCGCGCGGGACCGACAACTTCACCCCGCTGTTTTACCGGGCCGACCGGCTGAGCGTGGTGGACAGCGGCCACTTCATCTATGCCAATGGCGACGAAGCCGATTCCAAGGGCGTGACCTGGGCGGTGTTTGCCGACCGGGAGACCGGCAACCGGTTTGTCGTCATCAATACGCACTTCATGTACGATCTGACCGTCCTGAACTCCAACCAGGAGGACCGCGTGAAAAACGCCGGGGAAATCCTGGAGCTGTTCGCTGCACTGGAGGCCGAATACGGGGATATTCCCATGATTATGGGAGGCGACCTCAACGATACCCTGGACAGCCCGCCGCTGGATCTGCTGGAGCAGGGAGGCCTGAGTGACGCCTTCTCGGCTGCCGGATACAAAAACAATTGCAGCGGCAAGCACCCCTACCCGGTTTACAGTGCGGCCGAGCAGGTGTTTGTCACCTACTATGCCCCGACCGAGGGACACGAGGCGGCCATCGACCATGTCTTTACCAACGCCGCCGCGCACACCAGGACGCTGGTCTATCTCACCAGCCCCTACGCGCTGTTCACCTCCGACCACATGCCGGTGATATATGAATTCGATTTCTGAGCGCCGGCGCCGCCGGGCGCTGTCAAAGGAGCAATCGCGATGAATCCGGACCTTTATCTTTGCCCGTCGCCCGACGGCCTCCCACTGGCCGACCTCAACCCCACCGGCGGCATGACCGCCATCCTGCGCCGCATCGGCTGCGTGGGGGATTCGCTCTCCTCCGGGGAGTTGGAAACCCGCAACGCGCAGGGCAGGGTGGTCTGGCTGGACCTTTACGAGCATTCCTGGGGGCAGTATCTGGCCCGCATGACCGGGGCCACGGTGTACAATTTTTCCAAGGGCGGCATGACCGCGCAGGAATACTGCGAGAGCTTTGCCGATTCCCGCAATTTCTGGGACCCGAAGCTGGCCTGCGACGCTTATATCCTGGCGCTGGGCGTCAACGACCTGTACGCCCGCGGTCAGCCGCTGGGCTCGGCCGCCGACGTCTGCCTGGCCGACCCGGCGCAAAACCGCCCCACCTTTGCCGGCTGGCTTGGCCGGATTGTGCAGCGGCTGCGCGGAATCCAGCCTGAGGCAAAATTCTTTTTTGTCACCATGCCCCGGCGGGAGGCGGACGAAACCAGCGCCCGGCGGGACGGTCACGCCGCCCTGATGTATGACCTGGCCGGGCTGTTCGGCAATGCTTATGTGATTGACCTGCGCCGGTATGCCCCGCCGCATGACGCGGCCTTCCGCGCCCGCTATTACGGCGGCAGTCACCTCAACGCAATGGGCTATTACCTCACGGCGCTGCAGATTGGCTCCTATATCGACTGGATCATCCGCCGCAACCCCTCCGATTTCCGCTCCTGCGGCCTCGCCGGCCTGCCGTATGCTTTGGTTGAATGAATCCCGTCTGGAGAAGACCTTGGAGGGCTCCGCCTGAGAAGAGTCCCACCGTTGGAGAAGACCTTGGAGGGGTTGGCCTCTTAAGGAGAGGCACACCCCTCCAAGCCTCCCCCTGCGAGACCTTCCCCGGCACAGGCCCCCAGGAATGCATACTGTATTGCAAATACGGTATGCCCGGGGGCCTGCGCCGGGGAATTTCTTTTGGTGGCGGATGGACTTTTTTGGGGGGGCGGACGGGCCCTTTCGGATAGCGTAGCTCCGGGATTCCGACTTTTTTGCGTGTTCAGCGGAATGCTTTGAAGGATTAACAATGAGCAGTGGGCAGAGGACAGTGACCAGTGACCCGTAAAAAGCAAGGACAACAGCTGATATGTTACATAGAAATACACCCATACCATCAAAAACCGGGCAGCCAATAGCGACTGTCCGGTTTTCTGATGCGCAGGGCAAATCGCATTGGACGGCGATATGCTCTTATTTTTAGCTTGCCTCCCCTGAAAAAGGGCTTCCCCGGCTGCCGCCCGCCGACGGGGGTGTCATGCGCACGCACCTGAAAGACGCAGGAAGGCTGGAAATATCTCCATGCATTCTACTATGGAATCGCGTCAGTCCGCAAACATCAGAATCCCATCCTACCCCAAGAAAAATTCCCCGGTGCAGGCCCCCGTGTATACCGCATTCGCAATACAGAATGCATTGATGGGGGCCTGCGCCGGGGAGGTCTGGCCGGGGGAGGCTTGGAGGGACCGGCCTCTCCTTAAGAGGCGGGTCCCTCCAAGGTCTTTCCCAACGATGGGACTCTTCTCAGGCGGGACCCTCCAAGGCCTTCTCCACAGGCAAGACTATTTTTTGCGGTACTGCATCAGGCCGATCAGCTGGCCGGAGAGCAGCACGGTCAGCAGGGAATACCAGATGCGGGACAGGGGGATATAGGTGACCGAGAGCAGCAGCACGACCAGGTCGGTCAGCAGGTAGATCCAGCGCAGATTGATATGCGTCACATGCGAAAGGCTCATGGCCAACGCATCGTCGCCCCCGGGCGCGCCGCCGGCCCGCACGCTCAGCCCCACGCCGACGCCGACGAACAGCGCGCCGGCGACCGAAGCAATCAGGGGGTGTTCCGCCAGATCGGGGAACAGGGGCGGGAACTGCTCTACAATGGCATAAAACAGCGAAAATCCCCCGCCGGCCACGGCCGAATAGCCGATGAACTCCTTGCCCAGCAGACGCCAGCCAAGCAGATAGCAGAGAATGTTCATAATCAGTCCAGAGACCGAGGGCGAGATGGAGAACCAATGCTGCAGCAGCAGGGTCATCCCCAGCACCCCACCCTCGGTTACGCCCGAGAAGGAATGGATGTGGTACAGCCCGAAGGCGAGGATGGCGCTCCCCGCCAGGGCCAGCAGACAGTTTTTCAGCCGCAGGCGGGGGAGCATCCCGCACAGCCTGCGGAGTGTTCCGGAGTGTTCCGGACGGTTTTCTTTTGACATGATAAACCTCATTGGAATGGAATCGGTGCGACAGCCGGCGTCGGTCCGGCATTGCGGACGGCCCGGGCGCGGCGGACGTCTCCTACCGGCCGCCGTCCGGCGGCCGCACAAAAAACAGCCCTGCCCGGGGCGACAATTGCGGCGGTGCAGGAACCTTTGCGGAGAGATCCGAGTACAATAATAGTAACCGTGTCCCACCGGGACGCGGGTGTGCGGCTATCGGGGCGCCATCATCCATCGCATGTACGCATTTCCGCCGGTGAGCAGATGCGAATATCCGCGGCAGCGCGTCCCGTCATGCGGGGCAATCAGACGCCCGTATCTGACCGTTTCCGGTTTCATCGCAAATGCCTCCTTTCCAGCGGCTGCGGCACGCATATTCCCTATTATAGTACGAAATCGGATATTTGTCAAGCCCGCGCGTGTAAATTTTTACGCACATGGCGTCAGGGAGGTGATGGGATGGATATCTGCGTGGAAAACCGCCACGGCGCGGTACGTGAGGGATACCAGATTCTGCTGCGGGCGGACGCCTTGCTCCGGCTGCCGCCGGACGCGGAACGCATTGCAGAATATTACCGGAGCACCGCCCGGGCCTGCCTGCGCTGGGCCGAGCAGGCCGAGGGGGAACGCCTGCGCCGGGCCTACCTGGCGCTGGAGAGCAACCGCGAGCGGGCGCGCTTCCGCCCGTCGGATTACCGGCTGGAGTGCGGCCCGGTCTGGGAGGGGAACGGGCACGCGGCCTGGGTCTGCCGCTCCGAGCTGCGCGGCGCCGGCGGCGCGCCCTTTGTCCGGTGCACGGCGCAGGTCTGGAACCTGACGGAGCAGACGCTGCTCCCGCCGGCCCAGGTACTGCGGCTGTTCCGCCCCGCCGGCCGCAGGCGGTGGCGGCCGCCCTTCCGGCCGGACGGCGTGTATCCGCTGGGCGGGGAGCTGGTTTTCTTCCGCAACGGCGGGGCAGGAGAGCCGGTGCGGGAGTTCCGTGTTCCGGCTGTCCCCCGCGGCTGAGAAATATTTTGGCCCGGTTTTCTTGTTTTTCAGAAAAAAATGGCAGAAAATCCTTGCATTTTCCTCTGGTTTGTGGTACAATATAAAATATCTGTATTTCTCTTGCCTGTCCGGCGCTGTCCCTCTCTGCGGCGCGCCGGCGATGCCGGCGGCAGCGGCCCTGCCCGGCAATTGCGCAAGGCGAAGGGAGGGAGAGCATGTCAAAGGAGACCATTCTGAAAATTCGGGAGGCCGAGGATGAGGCAGCCCGCGTGGTTGCCCGCGCCAACGAGCAGGCCCGCGCCATGCGCGAGGCCGCGCAGGCCGAGAGCGAGGCGCTCTGCCGCAGCACTGAGCAGGAGGTTTCGGCCGAGCTTGCCGCCATGCTGGATCAGATCCGGCAGAAAACCGCGGAGATGTCGGCGCACCTGACCGAGGAAACCCGGGGCCGTGCCGAGGCGGTGGCGGCAACCGCCCGCCTCAACCGCCGGAGCGCCGAAAAAATCGTCATCAGGGGGTTGGATGCAAAATGTCGGTAAGCACAATGAAGCGGCTCACCGTGTTTGCCTTCCGCGCGGACGCCGACCGCATTCTGCGACGGCTGATGAACCTGCGCTGTGTGGAGGTCCGCCGGCTGGAGCCGGACGGAGCCATCCCGGCGCTGCGCCGGCTGGAGGGCGACGAAGAGGCTCTGGCCCGGACCGAGCAGGCCCTGGCCGACATCCGGGCCGCCATTCCCCTGCTCAACCGCTACAGCGACCGGCGCGAGGGGCTGGGCCGCATCGTCCACCGGTTCGACCCGGACGTCTTCCGGCGGGACGGGAGCGAGCAGAAGGCGCGGGATACCGTGCGCCGCACGCTGGAGACCGAGCGCGACATGCAGCGGCTGCGCGCAGAGGAGACCGCGTGCCGGGGGCTGATGCGGTCGCTGCTCCCGTGGATGGACTACGACGCCCCCATGAATCAGGCAGACACCCGGCGCACCGTCACGCTGTTCGGCTCCTGCCCGCCGGGGGTGGATACGGCCGCGCTGACCGCCCGGGTGGAGGAGGGAGCGGCCTGCCTGGAGCCGGTTTCGGCCGACCGCACCGGCAGCTACTTTTCGGTCACCTGTCTGCGCGAGGAGGAGGACCGGGTGCGGGACGTTCTTGCCTCGTCCGGCTTTGTGCAGGCCGCGGCCGGCGCGGTCCCGCTGCCGCCGCAGGCCGAATACGCGCGGGCGGAGGAGGAGCTGGCAAGGCTTTCCCTGAAGCTGGAGAACGCCGAGGAAAAGCTGCGCGGCCTGGCCGGGTCGCTGGATCTGGTGGAAATCCTGTGCGATGTGGAGGACACCAACCGCACCCTGCTGCTGCTGCGCCGACGGCTGGCGCAGACCGAGCGCTGCGCCGTGCTGGAGGGCTGGATTCCCGCGTTTACGCGCGATGCGGTGGAGGAGCAGCTGGGCCGGTTTGAATGCGCCTATGAGCTGGACGAGCCCCTGCCGGACGAGGAGCCCCCGGTGCTGCTGCGCAACAACCGCTTTGCCATGAATTTTGAATGGGTGGTCGGCATGTATGCCTATCCCAAGTACGGCCGGTACGACCCCACGTTTATCATGAGCCTGTTTTACTTTTTCATCTTCGGGCTGATGTTTGCCGATGTGGGCTACGGCCTGCTGCTGGTGCTGGGCTGTGTGGCCGGAATCCGGCTGCTCCATCCCCGGCCGGCTATGCGGCGGATGCTGACCATGTTTGCCTACTGCGGCGTTTCCGCCATTCTGATGGGGGTGCTGTTCGGGGGATGGTTCGGGGATCTGCCCACCGCGATGATGGAAAATCTGTTCGGCCTCCCGCTGGACAGCGCAGCGGGGCACTTCTTCGGCTCGGGCCTGTGGTTCAACCCGCTGGACGAGCCCATGACCTTCCTCATCCTTTCGCTGGCAGTCGGCGGCGTTCACCTGGTGGCCGGCATGGTCATCCGGTTCGTCATTCTCTGCCGCGACGGACAGGCCGGCGAGGCCATCTGCACCATTGCGCCCTACTGGGTGCTGTTCGGCGGTCTGGTGACCCTGATTTTCGAGCCGACCGTCGGCATGATTCTCAGCATTGCGGGGGGTGTGCTCATCCTGCTGCTCAACGGCTACGGGGTGCGCAATCCCTTCAAGCGGCTGCTCAAGGGGCTGGGCGGGTTGTATGGCCTGGTCAGCTACGCCTCGGATCTGCTGTCCTACTCCCGAATTCTCGCGCTCTGCCTGGTGGCCGCGGTCATTGCCAAGGTCATCAACATGATTACCTTGCTGGGCGGAACGGGATGGCTCGGGATGATTGTGATGGTGGTGGTGCTGGTGGGCGGACATCTGCTCAACCTGGCCATCAACGTGCTGGGCTCGTTTGTGCACACCGCGCGGCTGCAATATCTCGAGTTCTTCGGCAAGTTCTATGAGGACGGCGGCGTTCCGTTTGAGCCCGCGGTCCCGGCCGATCAGTATACCGAGCAGACCGAGCCGTAAAGCGCGCAGCGGAACGGCCGCCTGCCCGGACAGGGTGTCACCGGCTGCCCCGGCAGCCGTTACCACATAAATATCCATGCAAACAAAGGAGACTGAAACAATGACAATGGGTGATTTTCTGGCAACCATCTTCACAGGCAACAACCTCGCGCTGCTGGGCGCCGCACTGGCCACGCTGATGTCCGGTATGGGCTCGGCCAAGGGGGTCAATCTGGCGGGCAAGGCCTCGGCAGGGCTTCTGAGCGAGGACCCCTCCAAATTCGGCAAAACCCTGGTGCTGCAGGCGCTGCCCATGACGCAGGGCATTTACGGGTTTGTCACCGGCTTTCTGATTCTGTTCAAAATGGGCGTGCTGGGCGGCACTCCCAACCTGACTACCGAGCAGGGCGGCTATTATCTGATGGCGTCTCTGCCCATCGCCATTGTCGGCTACTATTCCGGCATCAAGCAGGGGGAAGTGGCCGCGGCCGGCGTTGCGGTGCTGAGCAAGCAGCCAAAGCAGGTGGGTAAGGCCATCACCTCCACCGCTCTGGTGGAGACCTACGCCATTCTTGCCGTGCTGATTTCGCTGCTGCTGATTCTGTTCAGCTGAGCGGCGGCCGGAGGGACAACCGATGTCTGTCAACGGTCTGGATAAAATCACGGGGCGGATTCTGGCCGAAGCGAACGCCGAGGCAGAGGACATCCTCTCCCGGGCGCGGGAGGAATGCGCGCAGATTTCCGCCGATTACGCCTCCCGTGCCGACGGCATCCGCGAGCGTCTGACCGCAAAAGCCAGCGCCGACGCCGAGGCGCTGATTGCGCAGACCCGGGCCGACGCCGCCGCGCGCGAGCGCAGCCTGCTGCTGCGCCAGCAGAGCGAGCTGATTGACGGCGTGTTTGCCGGGGCCAGGAGCTGGGTGCTGGCGCTGGATACCGAAAAATATACCGATCTGGTTGCGGGGCTGTTGGCCGCTGCGCTGGACGAGCTGGTGCAGACCGAGGAGCGCAACCGCGCTCTGTACGGGGACGAGGACCCGGTCACGGCCCCTTATGAGGTGTGTCTGGGCAAAAAGGACCGCGCCCGCTGCGGCGAGGCGGTGGTTGCCGCCGTGCGCAAAAAGCTCTCGGGGCGGCTGCCTGCGCCGGTGCTGGAGCGCCTGGTTCTTGCGCCCGACGCCCTGCCCGAGGAGGGGGGCGCCGTGCTGCGCTGGGGGGAGGTCTCCTGCAACTGCACCTTCGGCCTGCTGTTTGCACAGCTGCGCCGGGAGCTGGAGGGGGAGGTCAGCCGCGCGCTGTTTGAGGAAAGAGGGATGAAGCGATGAGCGTACAGCCCGAACTCTGGCTTTACGGCAGCATCCGCATCCGGTCGATGGAAAGCCGGATGATCGGCCGCGCGGGGCTGGAGCGCCTGCTGGAGGCCGGCAGCCCGGCCCGCTGCGCCGCCCTGCTGCCCGAGCTGGGGGTTGAGACGGTGACCGATCCTGCCAGCGGCGCCCTGCTGCGGGAGGAAACCCTGAGTCTGCGCCTGCGCCGCGCCTATTCCGAGGCGCTGGCCGCGGCGGAGGATGCGGATTTCCTGCGGCTCTGGCTCTATCCCTATGACTGCAACAACATCAAGGCGGCCGTCAAATGCTTCCGCCGCGGTGCCGACGTCAACGGGCTGCTGTTTGACTTCGGCACGGTGGAGCGGGAGCGGATTCTTGCGGTTGCCGCCGGGCACAGCGAGGCGGCCGGTCTGCCCGCCCCTTTCGGGGAGGCGGCAGAGGAGGCCGCAGACGCCTTTGCGCGCACGGGCAATCCGCAGCGGGTGGACCTGCTGCTGGACCGCGCCTGCTACCGTGCCATGCTGGCCGAGGCCGCCGGCAGCGGTGAGGAGTTCTGCCTGCGTCTGGTGCGGGAAAAAATCGATCTGACCAACCTGATGACCTGTCTGCGCCTGCTTCGTATGGGGGGAGCGTCGGCCGTCGGGGAGCTGCTGCCCGAGGCGCTACTGGAGGGAGGAACGCTCCCGCCCGCCGATCTGGTCGCCCGCTGCGCCGGCGGGGAGCAGGCCTTCTGCGCCTGGCTGCCCCTGTCGGATTACCGGATCTTTGCCGCGGCTCTGCCCGGGCCGGGCGGCAGTCTGAGCGCCGCCCAGACCGCAGCCGACAACCAGTGGATGGAGCGCATCCGCGAGGCAAAAATGGTGCCCTACGGCCCCCCGCCCCTGATCGGCTATCTGCTGGGCAGCGAGTACGAGGTGCGCAACCTGCGCATTCTGCTGGCCGGGCTGGAGGCGGGCCTGCCGGCGGCAACTCTGCGCGAAAGGATGCGGGAAAGCTATGTATAAAATCGGAATCATCGGCCGGCGGGACGCCGTGCAGGGATTTATGGCGCTGGGCTTTTCGGTGCACGAGGCGGCCGACGCGCAGCAGGCGGCGCACGAGCTGCACGCCATGGCGCGCGCGGGGGAGTATGCGGTTATTTTTCTGACCGAGGATTACGCCGCGCAGCTGGAGGACGAGCTGGCGCGCTACCGCAGCCAGCCCACGCCCGCTGTGGTTTCGCTGCCGGGGCAGGGAGGCTCCGCGGGCTATGGCATGAACAGTCTGCGCCGCGCGGTGGAGCGCGCCGTGGGGGCGGATATCCTGTTCGGCGAGAGCCTGCAGCCGCCGCGACACTGAATGAACATCCGGAAAGGAGACCGAGGAATGGTGGAAGGAAGAATACGCAAGGTGTCAGGCCCCCTGGTGATTGCCGAGGGGATGCGGGAGGCCAACCTGTTCGATGTGGTGCGGGTCGGGCCCGACCGTCTGATCGGAGAGATCATCGAGATGCACGGGGACTGTGCCTCCATTCAGGTCTATGAGGAAACCGCCGGACTGGGGCGCGGGGACGCCGTGGTTTCTACCGGCGCGCCGCTCTCGGTGGAGCTGGGGCCGGGGCTGCTTTCAAATATTTTCGACGGCATCCAGCGCCCGCTGGAGGCCATGCGCGCCCGCGTGGGGGCCAACCTGGTGCGCGGCGTGGACGAGCCCGCCCTTGGCCGGGAGCAGCGGTGGCACTTTGAGGCTGTCAAGCAGCCGGGGGACGTCGTCGGGCCGGGCGATATCTACGGTACGGTGCAGGAAAACGACGTGATTCAGCACAAAATCATGGCCTCTCCCCGCACCCGCGGCACCATTGTGGAGCTGCGCTCGGGCGATTACCGCATCACCGACCGCATCGGCCGCATCCGGCTGGAGGACGGCAGCATTGCCGACATTCCGCTGATGCAGCGCTGGCCGGTGCGCGTGGCGCGCCCCTGCCGGCAAAAGCTGCCGCCGGTTGAGCCGATGATTACCGGTCAGCGCACCGTGGACACGCTCTTTCCGATTGCCAAGGGCGGCACGGCCTGCGTACCCGGCCCCTTCGGCTCGGGCAAAACCGTGGTGCAGCATCAGCTGGCCAAATGGAGCGACGTGGACCTGGTGGTGTATATCGGCTGCGGCGAGCGGGGCAACGAGATGACCGACGTGCTGCGCGAGTTCCCCGAGCTGGTGGACCCCAAAAGCGGCAAATCCCTGATGAAGCGCACGGTGCTGATTGCCAACACCTCGGATATGCCGGTGGCGGCGCGCGAGGCGTCGATTTATACCGGTATCACGATTGCCGAGTATTTCCGGGATATGGGGTACTCGGTGGCGGTGATTGCCGACTCCACCTCCCGCTGGGCCGAGGCTCTGCGCGAGATGTCGGGGCGGCTGGAGGAAATGCCGGGCGAGGAGGGCTACCCCGCCTATCTGACCTCCCGGCTGGCGCAGTTTTACGAGCGCGCCGGCAAGGTGGTGTGCCTGGGCGGGGACGAGCGCATCGGCACCCTGTCGGCCATCGGCGCGGTCTCCCCGCAGGGCGGCGACATCTCCGAGCCGGTCACGCAGGCCACGCTGCGCATTGTCAAGGTGTTCTGGGGTCTGGATTCCTCGCTGGCCTACCGCCGGCATTTTCCGGCCATCAACTGGCTCAATTCCTATTCGCTGTACCGGGACCGGCTTTCGGACTGGTTTACCGGGCATGTCTCGGGAGACTGGAACGCTCTGGTCGGCCGCTGCCTGCGCGTGCTGCAGGAGGAGGCAGACCTGCAGGAAATCGTCCGGCTGGTGGGGATGGACGCGCTCTCGCCTGACGACCGCATCAAGCTGGATGTGGCGCAGTCCATCCGCGAGGACTTCCTGCAGCAGAACGCATTTCTGGATGTGGATTGCTATACGTCGCTGGAAAAGCAGCACGGGATGCTGCGCCTGATATTCCACTACGCCGATGAGGCGCTGCGCGCCGTGCGCGCGGGGGTGGAAGCCGAGCGGGTATGCACCGCGCCGGCGCACGAGAAGATTGCGCGGGCCAAAACCGTGCCGGAGGACCGCTGGGAGCGGGAATTTGCGGAGATTGCCGCCGGAATCACCGGGGAAATGGACCGGCTGATCGAGCAGGCTGGCGAGGAGCGTGTATGATGATCAGAGAATACAGGACCATAGAGGAAGTTGCGGGCCCGCTGATGCTGGTGCGCCGCGTGGACGGCGTCAAGTACGACGAGCTGGGCGAGATCGAGCTGGAGAACGGCGAGCTCCGCCGTTGCCGTGTGCTGGAGGTGGACGGCCGCAACGTGCTGGTGCAGCTCTTCGAGTCTGCCGCCGGCATCAATCTCTCCAGCAGCCGGGTGCGCTTTACCGGGCACGGCGTGGAGCTGCCGGTGTCCCGCGCCATGCTGGGGCGGGTGTTCAACGGCATGGGAGAGCCGATTGACGGCGGCGCACGGGTGGTGCCCGAGCGCTCGCTCAACATCAACGGCACGCCTATCAATCCGGCCGCCCGGCTCTACCCCTCGGAGTTCATCCAGACAGGGGTTTCCAGCATTGACGGCCTGAACACCCTGGTGCGCGGGCAAAAGCTGCCCATCTTTTCGGGCTCGGGTCTGCCGCATGCCAACCTTGCCGCGCAGATTGCCCGGCAGGCCAGGGTTCCGGGGAGCGACGCCCCCTTTGCCGTGGTGTTTGCCGCCATCGGCATCACGTTTGAGGAGTCGGATTTCTTTGTCTCGGAATTCCGCAAAACCGGAGCGCTGGACCGCACGGTGCTCTTCATCAATCTGGCCTCGGATGCGGCCATCGAGCGCATCAACACCCCCCGTATGGCCCTGACGGCCGCCGAATACCTCGCGTTTTCCTGCAACATGCACGTGCTGGTCATTATGACCGACATGACCAACTACGCCGAGGCGCTGCGCGAGGTATCGGCCGCGCGCAAGGAGGTGCCGGGCCGCCGGGGATATCCCGGATATCTGTACACCGACCTGGCCACGCTGTACGAGCGTGCGGGGCGCAAGATGGGCTCGGAGGGCTCCATTACCCTGATGCCCATTCTCTCCATGCCCGAGGACGACAAAACCCACCCCATTCCCGACCTGACCGGGTATATCACCGAGGGGCAGATCATCCTGTCCCGCGAGCTCTACCGCAAGGGCTGCCTGCCGCCGGTGGACGTGCTGCCGTCGCTCTCGCGCCTGAAGGACAAGGGCATCGGCGCGGGCAAGACCCGCGAGGATCACGCCGATACCATGAACCAGCTCTTTTCGGCCTACGCGCGGGGAAAGGAAGCGCGCGAGCTGATGGTGGTGCTGGGCGAGGCGGCGCTCTCGCCGGTGGACCGGCTGTACGCGAAGTTCTCGGATGCGTTCGAGGCACAGTATATCAACCAGGGCTTCCGTGAGAACCGCACCATCGAGCAGACGCTGGACCTTGGCTGGCGGCTGCTGGGCATCCTGCCGAAGAGCGAGATGAAGCGCATCCGGCCGGAGCTGCTCGAAAAATACTGGATGAAGGAAAACAGCGGGAAGCAGGGCGGCGCCGGTTAAGCGGCGCGCACGCTCCCGGAAAGGAGGCAGACCATGGCGGAGCTCCGTGTCAATCCCACCCGCATGGAGATGAAGCGGTATCAGGCCAGATACCAGACCGCGCGGCGGGGGCACAAGCTGCTCAAGGACAAGCGGGACGAGCTGATGCGGCTCTTCCTGGACGTGGTGCGGGAGGATAAGGCCCTGCGCGAGCGCGTGGAGGCGGCGCTGGCCGACGTATACGCCGGTTTTTCGGTGGCCGGCGCGGTCAGTGGGCCCCAGATGCTGGGCGAGGCGCTGATCTGCCCCCGCGCCGAGGCCGAGCTGGAGCTGGGCACCCGCAATCTTATGAGCGTCAATGTGCCGGTCTTCCGTGTCCGGCTGCACGGGGACGGGAGCGCGGCGCACTGTAACTATGGCTTTGCCTTTACCTCGGGCGAGCTGGACGCCGCCGTGGAATCGCTCGGCGGAATCCTGGGGGATCTGCTGCGCATGGCCGAGCTGGAGAAAACCGCCCAGCTCCTGGCAGAGGAAATCGAGCGCACCCGCCGCCGCGTCAACGCGCTGGAGTATATCCTGATGCCGCAGTATCTCGACATCATCCGCACCATCCGGATGCGCCTGGAGGAAAACGAGCGCGGCAACACCACCCGTCTGATGAAGGTCAAGGATATGATGCTGGCCGCCGCCCATCGCCCGGACCCGGGGGAGGATGAGGACGGGGACGACCCGCCGGACTGACCCACATCCGCGGCCCGGAGGATCTCCTTGCATGACAGGCAGCACCGGTGCGCCCGGTGCTGCCTTTTGTCTGCGGGTCGGTGTGCCGGCGGCCGGCACGGCGCCGGTCTGCATCGCGCAACGATAGCCGGAGCAAGCCTCCGCCGGCGGCAGCGCGGTCTGCCGCTTTTCCGGACAATCGGTGGGACCGCCCTGCTTGGCTGCCGAGGGCCGGCAAAGCCGGCGGCCGTTTTGCCCCGGCATTGTATTCCATCTCAATCGGCTCAAATGCCCCGGAGGAACAAAGCATATGAAACCAGTGAATGCCTGGAGCTGTGACCGCTACCGGCCGGCGCTTCACGGCGGAGACGATATCTACATCTGCCAGGTGATCCCTGCGCCCGATTCGGTCGCGCTGTCCTGGCGCAGCCCCTGTTCCGGCGAGCACACCGTATTCTGCCGGGAAAAGGGCAGCAAGGAGCCCTGTAGGAGGGTTCCGGCCTCCCGGCCCGGATCGGCCGTGATCACCGGTCTTCGGAGCGATACGGATTATCTGATTGATGTGCGCTGCGGGGACGCCTACAGTGTGCAGGTCTGCGCACGGACCGGCGCCGCGCCGGGCACAGTGGTCAACTATCTGCATCCGGACGACGCCCGGTATGCTTTTTCCGGCAGGCACCTTTGTACGCCATCGCTTCTGCAGCACCCGGAAGGGTATTTGCTGGCGTCGATGGATGTGTTCGAGGGACGCGCTCCGCAGAATCTCACCCTGATTTTCCGGTCGGATGACCAGGGGCAAAGCTGGTATCACTATACCGAGCTGTTCCCCTGCTTTTGGGGAAAGCTTTTCCTGCATCGCGGGGCAGTGTATATGCTGGCCACCTCCACCGAGTACGGAGACCTGCTGATTGGCCGGTCTGCCGACGGCGGCAAAACCTTTTCCATGCCCACCGTGCTGCTGCGCGGCTCCGGACACTGGCAGACGCCGGGCTGGCACAAGAGCGCCATGCCGGTCATCGAGCACCGGGGCCGCCTGTGGACGGGGCTGGATTACGGCGCCCACGCCGTCGGCGGACACGCAAGTCTGTTGCTCTCGGCAGATGCCGACGCCAACCTGACCGACGCCGGGAGCTGGCGCATTTCGGAGCCACTCTGCTATGATCCCTCCTGGCCCGGCTCGGTATCCGGCGACAGCCGCGGCTTTCTCGAGGGCAATGCGGTGGTTCTGCCGGACGGGGAGATTGGGAATGTGCTCCGTTACAGCACCAACATGGGCAGGCCGACCCATGGCCGGATCCCGATTTTGCGAGGGAACAGCGCAGAGCCGGAGCAGGCACTGTCATTTGAGAAATATGTGCCGTTTCCGGGCAACCTTTCCAAATTTGATATTCTGTTTGATCCTGTCAGCCGGTATTACTATTCCATTGTCAACCGTATTTATAACGCGCAGAATCCAGGGGCGCGCAATCTGCTCTCACTGGTCCGTTCCCCTGATCTGGAGAGCTGGGAGACCGTGACCGACCTGCTCGATGCAACCGGAGAGGACCCCCGGTTTGTCGGCTTTCAGTATGTTTCCTTCCTGTTTTCCGGAGAGGACCTCCTGTATCTCTGCCGTACCGCGGTCAACGGGGCGCAAAGCTACCATGACAACAACTATATCACCTTTCACCGTCTTCGGAACTTCCGTACCGTCATCCCTTGAGCCTGCGGCAGAGCCATCGGCTTTTTCGGAATGTTCCCGCATCCACCCGTCCCCGGGGCAGCCGGCAGGCAAGGGAAATGCCGGCCCGGCAAAACAGAA